>CAYPEW010000004.1:0-108125 GCA_964409845.1 uncultured Jutongia sp. | reverse complement strand
TTTCAGCAGCAGTTTTATCCAGCAGCAGTGCTGCTGACCATATACCTCGCCACCCTGTTTACACGGGAATTTTTAGAAGCCAGGCTCATGGGAGAAGGACTGCATCTGTTCTCCTTTTTCACACTGGCTTCTATCTATGCCGGTCTTAAACTCTACGGCATCTGTGGTATTTTTCTGGGACCCTTTTCTGTCGTTCTCATCCGTGCCATCTACCAGGTATGGACTGGCCAGGATCAGGTGAGCCCTACAGACGAACATTCTTTCTGAAAACCAGGAATTTTCTCTGCTTACTCTGTAAGCGTATCTAAAAATGCCTTAAATTCTTCCAGAGTACAGCCCTCATCCACTGTTGAATATTCGTACTTGATATTATTGTGATTAATGATTGCACGCAAATCATAGCCACTTTCCTCAGGAGCAAAATGTTGAAAAAGCACTGAAAATATAATAACTATATTAAGAAATAGCTCTAAGAAAAAGAAAGGCCTTTCTACCGACAACTAAAACAAAACGCTGTCAGAGAAAGGCTACCCATATCTTCTGTATCTCATTCATTAATTAAAATATACCAGTTCATCCTCCGGCTTCTCTGCCTGTTCTACTGCTTCCGCATAAAAGACCGGTCCCTCTTCCCCATATTCTTTCATAAACTTGTATTCCAATCTGGCAGTAACCGTAACATAAGACTGATTCTGATACCCACTCCAGTCATCCGCTTTACACAGAAATCCCATGTACTGCACATCATCAGCACAGCAGGTCATCGCCAGTCGTCCAAATACTGCAAATCCTGCCGGCAGTCCTGGTGGTTTCTGGATCATACCGGATACCCGCAGTGTCTTGCCCTGATAGGTGTCTGGATGGTCAATCATGTCAATATACCACAGACCAAAATCCCCTTCGCTAATTTCAATAATATCTGCATTCACATCAAATGGCATCTGGTCTTTCATCTCATAAAATTCATCCTGGGCAGACTCATAGACGATCTGTGCTCTGGGATTGACCGCCTTGATACTGCCACGTATGGCATTCTTGTTAGTCTTTTCCACCGTACAGCGATTAATAATGATCATCTCAGCAATACGGAACTGATCTACCATCATAGACGGCATATTCTTCATATAAATGGCAAAGGTTTCATCATTTACCACATCAATGGTCTGGAAAATCACTTCCCGATCAAAACAGATTTCCTCCAATTCATCGTATAGTTCCGGAATATGTGCGGTAGGCCACATTCCATTGTATTCAATAATAATACGCTCCGGATGATGTTTCTTTAAAAACTTCTGGATAATCTGTCCTCGGAAAGACTCCTCATCTTCAATAAATTCCACCACCGCGTTTGCCTTTTCCAAAGTCTCCTGCTCGTATTCCAGCTCACCTTCCTCACATGCCAGAATCAAAGTCTTTGCCTGATCGTCAAACATTTCATCCACAATCAGGTCACGGATCAGATTAGTCTTGCCCGCTTCCAGAAATCCCAAAATGACATAGACCATCATCTCTTCTTTTTTCTTTCCAAACATAATCCTTTCGCTCCTCCAAACACGTCATGCTTCCCTTTATACATGAAATAACGCCTTAACCTTATCTTCCTTCAATTCTGCTCCAATGACACAAACTCGTCCTGTGTAATCTGCAGCACCACGGCGGATCTCTGTCTCCTCTGGCACCAGATCAAAATGGAACCATTCCCCCTCATCTGCTGCAATGATCCCCTTCGCCCGGAGAATATCTCCATACTCCTTAGAATGTGCCAACTGATCTAAAATATCCCGCAATTCCTGTTCACTAAATTTGTGTGCTGTCTCCATACCACAACTGGTAAAGACATCGTCCGCATGGTGGTGTCCATGCTCATGATGGTGATGCCCATGCCCTTCGCAACAGGATCCATCTGCATGATCGTGATGATGGTCGTGATCGTGATGGCACTCATGGTCATGATCGTGATGACCGTCGTGATCATGATGGCACTCATGGTCATGGTCGTGATGGTCGTCGTGATCGTGATGACACTCATGATCATGGTCATGATGACCGTCGTGATCATGATGGCACTCATGGTCATGGTCGTGATGATGATCGTGTCCACAGCAACATTCTCCATCATGATGATGCTCCTCTAATAACTCTTTCTCTAATGAATTAATCTTTTCCATGGCTTCCCTGATATTCTGTCCGCTGATCTCATCCCATGGAGTTGTGATAATAGATGCCTCATCATTCTTTTCCCGTATCATATTTAGGCAGACATCCAGTTTCTCTGCAGAAATATTTTGGGTACGGCTCAAAATCACGGTTCCAGCATATTCAATCTGATTGTTATAAAACTCACCGTAATTCTTCATATACATCTTGCACTTGGAAGCATCCACCACGGTTGAGGTACTATTAATCTGAACCTCATCTCCTATATTCTGTATCGCCTTGATGACATCAGACAGCTTACCCACTCCCGAAGGCTCAATAATCACACGATCCGGTGTGTACTTCTCCAATACTTCCTTTAACGCTTCTCCAAAATCACCTACCAGGGAACAGCAGATACATCCGGAATTCATCTCCGTAATCTGTATACCCGCCTCCTTAAGGAAACCACCATCAATACCAATTTCACCAAATTCATTCTCAATCAGCACCAGCTTCTCTCCGGTAAATGCCTCCGCAATTAATTTTTTGATCAGCGTGGTCTTGCCCGCTCCTAAAAAACCTGAAATCACATCAATCTTTGCCATAATTTATCTTCCTTTCTTCTCTATATCAGATAACTATTAATAGAACCAGAATCCTTTCCAATCTGACTTGTAGACACGGTAGATTGGATATGGATATGTAAACTGGCGGATCAATTTTCCGGAGCGGTCTGTCTCCTGTACCAATCTGGCATCACTGTTACAATAAATAATCACTTCCGGTTCCACAGTCACATTTCCTGCTGTCTTAGTCTGCGGTAATGCCTCCGAAGACTTTAGCTGATAAGTTCCTGTAGTCTCATCTACCCGGTAACGATAATAATAGGATTGGTTTCCCCCGCCGGCTCCCTGTCCTGCGTTATTATTAAGGAATTCCAAGGTATACTGCCCTTCGGATCCACTCTGGTATACCATACTGTTTTGTCCATATTGATAAGCAAAGTCCTTTTTTTTCTTTTTGCCTTCCTCGCTGTCTCCAGCTTCTGCTTCTTCTCCGGTATCCTTTGCCAGAACTTTTCCCTTGAGTCCTTTATAATCATTCCAAATCTTTGGATCGCCAATAATATAATTTACTTCCGGCAACAGACTTCCTACTTTGCTGACCTTGAAAATGCTGGACAATCCGGCAGAACTCAGCAACAGCTGATTCGTTCCCACCACCTGGATAGAATTAATATCAATCCAATTCTTTCCCTTGATCCGCTTATGCACCTGTGGCAATAATGTATCCAAATCCAAGGCCTCTGTCACTTCTCCTGTCTCCAATTCCAGCTTCAGAATCTTGCTATTTTTAGTTGCCTTTTTCCGGTTTGCTGTTGCAATGAGATACAGGCTGCCACTACCATCATAGGCATATGCACCTGTGATTTTATAACCATTAATGGCATAAGATCCTGTAACCTGCCCTAGGTCATTTACTCTGACCACTTGATTATCACTGGCTGTATATACCAGTGTATCATAAATCATCTGCATATTCCTGCTGGCGTCGCCATTCAATGGTATATCGCTGCGCAGATAACCGGAATTATCATATTGCAAAATCCCATACTGTTTACTGCCATTTGCAGCAGTATGCGCCCCGGTAAATGCTGTATACAGTCCATTGGTAACTGTCGTCTTGCTATAGCCAGTTTCGGTTCCCAGCTTGGCAACCGCTCCATCAGTCAGAGCCGGCACATCAATACCATAACTCTGTATCGCTGATAATTCATCCTTTCTGTTATATAGACGAACCGTAATAATATTTCTCTGTCCCGGAATCAAACCAATCAATTGATATTCATGCTCCTTGGACAAATTCCCCGAACCATCATTTAACAAGGTTCTGGTAAAATCCGGAATAGAAGGGTCAGCTACACTAATGGTATAGCGACAATATCCCTTTCCATCACTTTTAAAATATAGATACAGGGATAGTTTATTGGTGCCGTATGGATTATATGCCCACATTGGACTGGCAAAGGTAAACCGTTTGTTCTTTTTGATATCCGTCAACATGTCTTCCACTTCTGCCGATTTTTCCACATGATACACATCATTCCCCGGACTCAGTGCGGTAGTAATCACATTCTGATCTCCACCAGACAAATACAAAGACTTAATATCCACCTCTTTAATCTCATCTGTTACTTTAGAACCGTCTTCTGCCGTCAGATCCCGTTCCTCTGTTAAAATCGCCTGCTCCTTCTTTGCCTGTTTCTTCGCCAGGTCATTCATTTTCCACAGTAATGCCCCCATGGCAGCTAACATAAGCAGACTTGTAATTAGGATCACACGTAATTTTTTCTTCATCCTATAACCCTCCCCAAGCAATATATTAATATAGCATTTCTTTTAATTTAGTATAAATTTCTGGATAGTAACGCTTCATTCGGACTGGTTTCATCTCTTTGTCCAGAAAACAATGTCCGCTATGACCAGTGGTACAGAGAACCTTCCCATTTTCCTTATGAATTTCATAGGAAATCTCCATTTTGATACCATCAAATTTGGTCATGCATGTACTTACCACAAATTGATCTCCATATAGCAAAGGCTGTAAATACTGACAATCCACAAACATGACAGGTATCAGCAATCCTGCCTGCTCGATTCCTGCATAGCCCATCCCTATTTGATCCATCATATCCATCCGTGCTTCCTCAAAATAGCGTATATAATTGGAATGATGGACAATTCCCATTTGATCCGTTTCATAATAATTGACCTGACGACAGTAACTGACTGCTTCCATGATTAAATCTCTCTTTCTGTATTCAATATTATATTATATCATATCTTACTGCAAGTTGGAATTTTTTTTGCGGATATTTATTTCATATATATTTCATAACCAATTAATGCTATAGATTGCTACATTGCTATCTGCTTTTGCCTCTAGTATCATCATATTTCTCCGATTGTCCCATATATTGTTAAGGAAATGCACTTTAGCGGGAGGAAGATCTCCTTGAAATCCTATTTCATCCGTTACCAAAAGCAGTCGTCTGTCCACAGCAATAAAGCCATTATCAGCAGCATCCTTCTCTATCTGGCAGGTATGCTGCTGGGTTACCTATGCGGATATTTCCTGCGAAACAGCCTGTATCATACCGTGCAGGAAACCTATAACGGACTGCTATCCGGAATCAGCACTACGAAAGTTCCTTTTCTCCCTCTGTTTCTGCTGTGTATCAAACAGCAAGCTAAAAATTATCTGCTGTTGGTGTTCTTTTCCTGTACGAATGTCTGGCTGCTGTATCTCAGCGGCTATCTACTTTACCGAGGTTTTACCAACGGTCTGCTGTTGCTTTTCTGTACCATGCTCCATAGCATCAGTGGCATCTGGGGTTTCTTCTGTTTTCTAATGCCCCAGGCACTCCTGTACATTCCTGCATACCTCTGTCTGATTGACAAACTTTACACAACCAGAAACAGTGACACCAAAAGCATGGCACTATTGCAGGAAATCCCTTTCCTGCTTCTACTCTTACTACTTCTATTGGCAGGCTGTATTCTGGAAAGTACCCTCAATCTGCCATTATTGAAATGGTATCATGGTCTCTAACTCCCTCTCCAATGCCTGCCTATCTCCGGCATTATCTATAATCCGATCTGCCCTTTCCTGAAAAAAGGACTCCGGCTGCTGGCTGGCAATCATAGCCCGTGACTTTTCCTCAGTATAACCACGATCCGACATCAAGCGTCTGATGCGGATCTCCTCTGGCACCGAAACATACCAGACTTCATCACAAAAAACATCACAGCCAGTCTCGTATAAAATGGCATTTTCCAGCAGAATTGTCCCTGGCAATTCCTGACGTTTATTGATATAATCAGCCAGATACTCTTTAACTGCCGGATGTACAATCGCATTCATATCTGCTAATGCCTGCGGGTCATGAAAAATAATATCTGCCAACCTTTGTCGATCCAGTGATCCATCTGTCATTACCACATCTGCCCCAAAACGTGCCACAATCCGGTCATAACTATCCGTTCCTGCTTCCATTGCCACATGACCTAACTCATCCGCAATCAGCAGCTCCATGCCATACAATTCCTGCAGACGGTGTGCCACATAAGATTTCCCACTGCCGACCCCACCGGTCAGCCCGATTACCCGCATACGTTTTCTCCTTTCCCTGCATGAAAAGCATCCATCTCCAGCGGCACTCACTTGTAAGAAGGTTGATAACTGCAAAATGCTGTGCACACCTATCCACACTTTTAGTGGGCTTCATACCAGTTCTCGCCCTCCTCAATGCCAATTTCCAGAGGAACCTGCAGCTCTGCTGCCGCCGGCATTTCTCTCTGCAAAATCTGACGTACCGCCTCCTGCTCACCTACTGGTGTCTCAATCAATAGCTCATCATGTACCTGCAATACGATCCTTGCCTGCAATTTCTCCTTACGCAATGCCTCTGCCACACAAATCATGGCAATCTTGATAATATCTGCCGCTGTTCCCTGTATTGGAGAATTCATAGCAATCCGCTCCCCAAAGGAACGCTGCATGAAATTGCTGGAAGTCAGCTCCGGCACCGGTCTCCTACGCCCAAACATGGTCTCTGCATAGCCTTTTTCCCGGGCAGATGCCACTAGTCCATCCAAATACTGTTTGATCGCCGGATAACTGGCAAAATATTGTTCAATAATTTCCTCAGCTTCCTTCCGGCTTATCCCCAGATCCTGCGACAAACCAAAGGCACTAATGCCATAGACAATACCGAAATTCACTGCTTTGGCATTACGCCTCTGCAAGTCTGTCACCTCGTCAAATGGGGTATGAAACACCTTTGCTGCTGTGCTCCGGTGAATATCCTGCCCCTCCTGATAGGCACGAATCAGCTCCTCATCTCCCGACAGATGCGCCAGTACCCGCAGCTCAATCTGAGAATAGTCTGCATCTATAAAGACACAGCCTTCCCTCGGTTGAAATACCTTGCGAAGCTGTCTACCCAGTTCCATACGGATCGGAATATTCTGCAAATTCGGATCTGTACTGCTAATTCGCCCTGTTGCTGTAATGGTTTGATGAAATTTGCCATGAATTCGCAGATCATCTTCGATATAGACCGGCAAACCATCCGCATAGGTAGATTTCAGTTTGCTGACCTGACGGTAATCCAGAATTTTGTCAATAATAGGATCCTCCGTGCGGAGCTTTTCCAATATATCTGCTGAAGTGGAGTATCCTGTTTTGGTCTTTTTCGCAAAAGGCAGTTTCATTTTTTCAAAAAGAATTACTCCTAACTGCTTAGGAGAATTGATATTGAATTCTTCCCCTGCCAGATCATAGATATCGGTTTCCAGCTCTGCCACCCGTCTTCCCAGCAATTCTGACAGCTCCGTCAGCGTCTGGCGGTCTGCCTGCACGCCAATTCGTTCCATCTCATATAAATAATAGGCAGTTGGCATTTCCACGTCCTGCAATAGCTTATCCATGCCCTGCTGTTCCAATTCCTGCTGTATCCGTTCCCATGCCATACAGGGAATACAGGACTGGTACGCAAAATACTCCAGTAGCTTATCTTTATATCCAGACGCTGCTGATCCTTCTGCCACTTTATTCTGTGCATCCGCTTCCCCTGCAGCCTGTCCATCATCTAAGCCGGCATCCCTTTCCTCCAGAACCTCTGAAAGTTTCGCCTTACCAAACATCTCCTGATAAGATGGCAAAGTCATTCCCAGATAGTCTCTGGCAATATCTTCCGCCCGATAGGTATCTTTAAGAGGATTTAATAAATATGCTGCAATTTCCAAATCCTTGACCTGATGAAATAATTTTTGCCGATCCGCCTCTGTCTGATCCATAAAGCCCTGCTGTCTAGCTGCTTCTTTCTCGGGGCTCCTCTGTTCTACAGGCGTAGTTAAATGTAAATTATTCTTCCAATCTAATAGGACAATTTCCGGAACCACATCTGCCACCGCATGATATATTTCCAATAATTTTGCTGCAGAAATCTTCTCCGATACCCGGACACATACGGTCTCATTTCCATCTTCCGATGGATAGGACAGAGATAATCCAACAAAACCATATTCTACTTCACCTGCTTCATCTATTAATGTAGGATCTCCGTTATCCTCATCAAATACCAGACTCATCTGCCCACTGGTTTTCTTGGTTTTACTGCGTTTTACCGTCCCAGCATTGACCCATTCCTCTCCAACAAATGCCACCCCGGCAATCTGCGGTTTTTGTTGTACCAGCTTCTTCACAAAGCGGTCTAATTCCTTTTCATCCATAATCCAGCGGTAGCCCTCTAACTTAGGTGCCGCCTGTTCTGCTATGGATGGATCAAAGCGTTTCAGCAAAGATTTGAGTTCCAGCCTCTTGATCCACTCAAATGCCTCAGGGGTAAATAGTTCCCCCAGTTCTGCTGCCTCAAACTGATATCCCAGATCACAGTCTGTCCGTATCGTTGCCAGATCTTTGCTCAGTCTTGCCAGTTCCTCATTGGCACGCAGAAGCTCTCTGGCACGTTTCGGCTCTACCTCCTCAATATGCGCATAGGCATCCTCCACTGTAGGAAAGGCAGTTAGAATCTTGGTTGCCGTCTTTTCTCCCACCCCTGGCACGCCGGGAATATTATCGGAACTATCCCCCATCAATCCCTTTAAGTCCACAATCTGTGCCGGTGTCAATCCATATTTATCAATCACATCCTGAGTATGATAATTCTCAATCTCCGTACCGCCCCGTTTGGTCTTAGGAATTCGAATTAAAATATGTTCTGTAGCAAGTTGCAGTAGATCCCGGTCTCCAGATACCAGAGATACCTCTATTCCATCTCGCTCTGCCTGCCTGGCAATAGTCCCCAGAATATCATCTGCCTCCAATCCCCCCTGCTTCACAATGCATACTCCCATTGCCTGTAGAACATCCTGAATCAACGGTACCTGCTCCCGCAGTTCATCCGGCATCTTTTTACGGGTTCCCTTGTACTCCTGATACATTTCATGGCGAAACGTGGGCTGGTGCTCATCAAAAGCTACCGTCAGATAGTCTGGCTTTTCTTCCTCCAATATCTTTAACATAATATTTAGAAATCCGTACACCGCATTGGTGTGCATTCCCTCAGAATTAGTCAGATCCGGCAAGCCATAAAATGCCCTGTTCAAAATACTATGCCCATCAATCAGTACAATTTTTTTATCCATCCCTTAACCTCCAAAGAAATTCCAACTTCTATTCTAATACGCAAATAATACATTTGACAAAACTACTGGCAGCAATCCTGTTAACTTACAGAAACCATACAGCTCCGATACACAAAAATACAAATGCCATAATTTTTGCCACCAGAATGAGTCTATACTTTAACAGATAATCTTCTGCTGACTGCAATTTTTGCCAGGAATCAAAATTAAAGGCCTCCGCATTATCGCCCTCCAGGTAGCGCATGCCCGCAATCATAGTATAGTATACATCATATTCCTCCCTGCAATTCTCACAGTTATCCATATGTCTTAAAAAAGCTTCCAGATCCCGGATATCCAGTTTATCATCAATAAAAGGAATAATTGATTTTTGTATTTCCCGACAATCCATACAATCTCCTCCAAATGATTCGATTCTCAGATGATTTTATTTAAAGAAAGAAAAAGGAAACCTCTTGGCTTCCTTTCTCTATGCACCAGGAGGGATTTGAACCCTCACGGGGTCACCCCCGACGGATTTTGAGTCCGTTGCGTCTGCCGTTCCGCCACTAGTGCCCGCTGCGTTGTCACAACGAAAGATATTGTATCATTGATCCGCAGATTTGTCAAATGTTTTCTCGCTAATAATATAACGTGGACGTTCCTTAACCTCCATATAAATCTTGCCGATATATTCTCCCAGCACTCCCAGACAAATTAACTGCACACCACTAACCATACAAATAATACAAGTCATGCTGGTCCAACCCGGTACAACTTTCCCGGTAATTTCTGAAACCAGTGCCCAAATTACCCCAACAAAGCTGAGAAACGCAACGAAACAACCAAACATAATAATCATCCGAAGCGGCTTGGTACTCAAACTGGTAATCCCATCAAATGCCAGAGATAACATCTTATGCAGCGGATAATGACTTTCCCCTGCCAGCCTTTCATTCCGCTTATAATAAACGCTGGTGCTCTTGAAACCTACCAATGGAATCATACCGCGCAGAAACAGATTCACTTCCTTGAAATTTGCAAACTCCCTGAGAACTTTTGTGGAAATCAGACGATAATCTGCATGATTAAACACCACATCTGCCCCCATCCAATTTAACAATTTATAAAATGACTCTGCGGTAAACCGCTTAAAAAAAGTATCCGTATCCCGATTATTGCGGACACCATATACAACCTCACAGCCATTATGGTATTCATCCACCATATCTTCCATCGCCCGGATATCATCCTGCCCATCACAATCAATGGAAATCGTAAGATCTGCTGTCTCCATTGCTTCCATTAATCCTGCCAGAACTGTGCTTTGGTGTCCCCTGTTGCGGCTTTGGCTGATGCCGATAAAATGCGGATCCGAATCGGCTAAGTCCTGAATAATCTCCCAGGTACGGTCTTTGCTTCCATCATTCACAAATAGGATTCTACTCTCATCGGAAATTTTATTCTTTTGGATCAAATCCTGCAGTTCCTCCAGAAACAGAGGCGATGTAATTGGTAAAACCTCCTCCTCATTATAGCATGGAATCACAATCCAAAGTACGTCTGCCATGTTTACCCTCATTTCTATATTGCATATCTGAAGCGCTTCCACCTGTTAAATATCTGGTACAATAGAAACATCATAGCTAATCTTCCTCCAGAAGTCAACTACTGACAAATATTTCTATTTTTCAGATAACATAAAAACTATTTTGTCTGTGAATGATAACTTTTATCTTAAAATCATCCGTGAATGATCTCCTACAGGATTGCTTTTTCTATAGGCATTTGCTACACTTATTTTTGTAAAATAAAGCATAAAACCACACGGAGGATTCGCATGAAACAAATTTGTATTATCATGGCAGTATACAATGGGGAAACCTATCTGGCAGAACAGATTGACTCCCTTCTTAAAAATAGCTACCAAAATTTTACATTGCACATCTTTAACGACCACTCCCAGGACCATTCCAAAATCATTATTGATGAATATGCTGAAAAATACCCTGACAAAATATATGCACACCATCATTCAGAAAACCATGGTGTGATACGCAATTTCCTGGAGGGTACCCAGATTATGGATGCTGACTACTATATGTTTTGTGATCAGGACGATGTCTGGATGCCAGACAAAATCAAACACTCCCTGGATGCCATGGAACAACTGGAATCTACTGCCGGAGACCAGCCTTGCATTGTCTTTGGCGACGCAAAAATGGTGGGACAGGATCTCCAGGAACTGGCTCCTTCTTTTCAGCGGCAAAGCGGATACCGCACAGATGCCTTAGATCCAGCACATATTATGATGGAAAATAAATTAAATGGATGCGCCCTTCTGTTCAATCACGCTTTACGACAGCTGCTGACTGTTTTCCCAGCGGAAATACGAATGCATGATTGGTGGATTGCTCTGATCGGATCATTTTTTGGAGAAATCTTCTATCTGGATGAGCCTTTGCTGCTCTATCGACAACATGAGAAAAATGTAGTGGGAGGCAGCAACTTTATTACTTATATCCAAAATCGTCTATCCAACTTGCATAAACAACGAATATCCCTGTATGATACCTGTGCCCAGGCGGCTGCTTTTGGAGAAGTTTATCAAGATAAGCTGTCTGTAGAACAACAAAAGCTAATACAGGCTTTTGCCACACTGCCAAAAGCAAATTGGTTTGCCAGACGTTACCGTATTCTGCGTTACCATTTTCTCAAAAGTGGTCTGATCCGTAACATCGGAGTCCTTCTGCTCATTTAAATAGCCTGTTACATGTCAATTAACAGGCTGTTGGTTTTTCTTCTTGAAGATGACTAATTTACTAAAAATATAATTCAATATAACAACTAAAATACTAACCACAACCTTGGATACCGCACCCTTAACTCCAAAAATGGTCTGATCCATCCCCACCTTCACCAGAAATGGAACTGCAATAATCTCAAATAATCCAGTCGCAAATCGTGTAGACAAAAACAATCCCAATTCCTGAACAATTACATCCCGTTTCCAGCTTTTACTTTGAAACACCCATATTTTATTAGTAATATAAGCAAAAATAACCGCAAAAACCCAGGATAAAACATTTGCAACGATCACACTGGTATTCAATACACCTGCAAAAACAGTGTATGTTCCCCAGCTAACACAAGTCGTCGCACCTCCCCAAAAAAGATAGGATATAATTTCACGGTACTTGATGAAAAAAATATCAATACTGTCCATTTCTTCCTTCATTTCTTCCTTTATTTCATCCTTCATTTTTTCCTCCGTTTATTCTGCCTTCTGATTTGATGTATCTATATTATCATTTTCCAGTTTCACTTCCAATTCTCGAATTCTTTTTTCATACATAGCACACTGCTGCACCAACCTGCGCATTTTTTCATTCAGAATCGAAACAATAGATGTAATCGACAACAGAATAATCAACAGTGCAAAACAGACGATTCCGAACAAGCCATTGGTTAATTCCACGACTCCTACCCAATGCAGAACCTGTTCCAGTGCCTGTGGAAAAATCACAACCAGCACCATCACTAAACCTGTAAAAAGCCATAACAGCGTATATTTTAATGTCAAACTTTTCTTTTTTAGAAAATAAAAAATCCAAGCATAATATACTACAAGCGCAATGGATATCACTATTCTCAATGAAGTATTCATCCGTTTTCCCTCCTAACCATAGTCAACCTGGTAATCAAAACAGATATTGACACCTTAATCATATAGTAGACTGATTTCAAGCCATTGATTGAACTGGATCCTCCCAGCCTTTCACTCATAACCACCGGAATCTCCTGGATTCTGGCACCCTGAATTTTACTGGTGACAATGGCTTCCGGCTCCGGATAATCCTGGGCATATTCCGATGCGAAAAACCGAATATATTCTTTATTTACAGCACGAAAACCGCTGGTTACATCATAAATCCGCAGTCCACAAGTCATTTTAATCAGAAAACTAAGGCAACTGATACCAAATCTCCTAAGTCCGGAAGATTGAAAGCCTTCATTATTAATAAATCGGGAACCGATAACGGAATCTGCCTCTCCCTTACGGATCGGCTCCACCAATTGATTGATATATTCCGGATTGTGCTGCCCATCTCCATCCATTTGGATTGCCACATCATAATCATGTTCCATCGCATAAACATATCCAGCCTGCACCGCTCCACCAATTCCCAGATTAACCGGCAAGTTAATATAATTGGCATGGCAATTTCTCAAAATATTTGCAGTATTATCCCGGGAGCAATCATTTACCACCAGATAATCCACCTCTGGGCAAGTCTCCTCCAAATGATGGATTACACTCTCAATATTCTCACTCTCATTAAAAGCTGGAATGATAACCAGTATTTTTAATTGATTCATTTCTGTACTCGTACTCATGCTGTGAGCCCCTCCTTTACAGCAATCTGGTCTCTTTCGTTTTATTTTCTCTCTGGATTTCATCCTTTATTCATAGCTGCATTATAGCATACGTAAAAGGGATGTCAAATAACAGATTATTATTTCTGCAAACTTTCTAAATGTCTGTTGATTCCCAGCCCCATTCCTGTCAAAACAAAGAAAACAGGGGAAACTACCACACAGGAATCATTCGTTAATCCCAAAATCAAATATCCCATAATGGATATCATTACGGCTAGTCCTATCTTTGACATATAACTATCATAGTTCTGTTTCCAATATAACTTAAAACTTCTAATAAAATACCAGCCAAAGAATATCAAAAATGCAATGAGCGACGGAATTCCCGTCTGTGTGGCAATCTGCAAATACATACAATGGGGTCTGGTAACCACTTCCACATCATGTCCTGAATTGTACAATCCTACCAGATCATCATTCGGATACGCAATAACAAAAGTATCCGGTCCAGAACCTAACAGTGGATACTTCTTTAACAAAGGGATTGTTCTTGCCCAGATATAACCACGTTTATTCGCCAAAAGATAATTTTTCTCCAGGAACCCATCTCCTGCTTGATATCGTTTCATACGAAAGAAAGACGCACCGGCTCCTTTAATATAATAATCAGAATCACTTATCTCATATTGATTGCTGAATCTCCACTGTTTCGTCGGACCATAGGCATCATTTCCCGTACCTATCCTGGCATGCTCGACATAAAATCCACGGAAATTTTCGTCATTTATTTCCGCATAAGTAAAAGGAAATCTCTCATCTAAAATCTGATACACATTGGTGCCGCTTTGCAGTGTACTGGCAACTTCATTACCATCGCCATCCACCACATGAAAAGTTGCTGCATCAGCACCTTCCTCCCGCTCCATCGTAAAATGTATCTCATTGCCATTGTAACCAAAAGTTACATCTTTGCCTGTTTCAATATATTCCAATGCATAATTCTGGGGCGAAGATGAAAACATAGAACGCATACGGTCAATCAATACATTCTGATTCATTATATTTACACCAACAAAGGATACCACTGCAACTCCCACAATGCCCAATGTCAGCTTCCAGTTCCTAAAAAACACTTTTCTCATACATAACAACATGACAAAGAACGTTGCGGCCAACACCAATATACCAGCACGAGATTGGGATGCAAACAGGACAAACACCAAAGCCACTGCCAAAATCGCATAGAATATACGCAATACCATCTTTTTTGTATGCATAATCAGTGCCACCAGAATCGGAACCATGATAACCACATAAAATCCTACATAATTGGGATTGTACAGAGACATAAAAGTTCTGCCTTTTTCAAAGGCAAAGGTCATCTTGCCCACTAGCGTTTTATCCGTAAAGATCAGATTCTGTATAAATTTGGTGCGGAGAGGATCCAATTTCACTCCCTGCAGTACACCAAATATCGCCATAGCAGTAATACCTGCAACGAGACACGGTATCAGTCGTTTTACTGCACTTTCCTGGTATAGAATAAAAAAGGAATAATACACTAATAAAACATATCCCATAAGCATCCACACAGATTCAAACTGTTCATGAATACCAGAAAAAGAATAGTGACGATTAATGGAAAACAAAGCAGACAAAAAACTCAAGACACCATATACCATAATCGGTATCAAAATACGATCCCAGATCGGCTTAATTTCCTCCGAGAAAATCATATAGATCATAAAGCATAAAATGGTAATAAACATGGCACAGGACCATGCCATCTTGACATGCAGAAAGAGATCCGATACATCTTCCAGACCCTGATACCAATCATTCTGGGTCAGACCTGTATTAAAGCGATACTGACGTATCATTAACGGAATCACAGCTAATATCATAATAAGTGGCAATAAATATACAGTGTAATATTGTTTTTGCTGTTGTATTGTTTGGTTTTGTTGTTTATTTGATGTCTTTGCCATCCTCGTTCCCTCCAAAGTACTCCATTAGATCATTGATGAAAATGCCTGTGCCATCCACAATTTATAAGCAGACTGACATAAATTTTATTGTACTCTATCTGGGATATATCGTCAAGTTTGGAAGAATCCAGTTAGTTAAAAACTTAAGAACGCAAACTCTTAATTCCTCATTACAACATTTTTCACAGAACAATCAGAATACAGCCAAAAATGATCCAAAATAAAGAATCCAATATCTGCATTTTCTTCTACCATTTTCTGTCCCATAAGATCAATACAATTATAAGCTCGCTCCTTCAACACAATTGTAAATTATTTTTTTAATGTAGTTAAAAAATTGTAAAAATATTTAAATTCAGATGTTTTTCTAAAAATAAGTAAAAACAGAATATTAGGTAATACCACGCACACACTACACTTACAAATAAATGCGAGAAATCCATCCATATATATACTATTACACAGCAAATATGTGATAAATCCTATTAGAATTGATGTGGCAAAATACACAAGATACTTTCTAAAATAAACGGCTAAATTTCGCTTTAATACATACTTAAAAATAATATAAGGCTCTGCCCACATGCACACAAAGATAATCGAACATGTCGTGCCAAGAAAAACGCCTTGGATTCCCCAAAACCTCACTAAAATCAACGACATTGCTAAATTTACCAATGCCTCAAATATCGGTTTATACCGATTTTTCCAATACAATCCCAGCGCATCGTTAAACATTAAACTGGTTTGTCTCATTCCATTGAGATAAAAATTAAATCCTAAAATAATTACAACTTTCATTTCAAGAAGATAATCTTTTCCCAGCCAAATATGAATAAATGGATTAAGTAAGCAGGTCAGTGCTATACTACAAAATCCATGAATCCAAAAATTCACAAAAAGTGATTTGTCAAATACATCCGCTAACTCTTCTTTTTTTGCCGTCACATTAAAGTTACCAACACTTGCAAGAGCACTTTTGAAGACTTGATTTAATACCATATTGATTGCACTTATTATGCTATAATAGTTTGAGTATATTCCCACTATAATAATACTAATAAACTTAGAAATTATAATATTATCAGTAGAATTTACTACTACAGTCCCCAATTTTTGAAACATCATTCCTGCAACACCCATGGTCAATTCCTTTTTGTCCTGTTTGGACAAAGAATAGGAAGTCTTATCTTTCAAATATGGATATTGTCTATTCGCAATCAAAGAAATCGACATATTTCTCACACCTGTGAAAATAAGCTGAATAATCAAATATAACAAAAAACTCTTGAAACAGATCAGTATTAAAATTTGTATCACTGTCATTGCAATCATATTAATGGAATAATTTAGTTCCACAATATATTTTTTTTGATCTGCGTTTATTAGGACAGCCTTATAATACATGAAATAATTTAAGGAGTTGTTCAGCACAAACAACACAAAATACACTTGAATTTTTGAATAAGCAAGTCCTTTTGGCATCTCATTGATAAAAAAATGCAAAAAAGGAGTCAATCCCAAACCTATAACTCCTACAGTAACTCCTACAATTAAATATACTTTATGAAATAAAGACAAAATAGCAGATATTTTTTCTGTATCATTCTCTGCCAGTGGTTTATATAAACTATATGTTATAGCAACACTTAACCCCAAATCTGCTAAGTTTAAGCAAGACAATATATTTGTAAACAAAGCTTGTACACCCAAATACATGCTGCCAAGCATATCCACAAATACTTTTCTTCCGATAAAGGTAGCTAGAATGACCGCAAAATATCCGAGCCAAGACAAAATAAGATTTTTTATTGTTTTCACAATTCTCAAATCATTGTCCATTATCCATCTTACCCCATTTCATTATTTCTTCTGTGCCAAATAATTCATAAAATTCACTTTATTATCTTTTGCTGTGGTCGTTGGACGCCCCAGATCCTCCCTTGCACCAATTCCACATTTTATCTCAATTAAGCATAAAGAATCCCGAGACACTGCCATTTCCAACTCTCGGTCAAGATCTTCCTGATTATCCACACAACAAACATATGGATATCCGCATGCTCTTGCTACCGCCGCCAGATCTATCTGGTTAGCAACCGTCGGCATACCCCCCACCGTTTCATGTGCCCCATTATTAATTACAACATGGACAAGATTGGAAGGTTTTGTACTTCCCACCAATGCCAGAGCACCCATATGCATCAACACTGCACCATCTCCATCAATACACCAGATTTTTGTATCCTCCTTTTGCTTCGCTATTCCGAGTGCAATGGAAGATGCATGCCCCATAGACCCAACTGTCAAAAAGTCATATTTGTGACTCTGCCCTTTCTTTTCACGAATTTCAAATAATTCACGGCTGGCTTTTCCAGTGGTTGAAACAATCGGTGCATCCCCAGAATATTTTACAATATGTGAAATAATTTCTTCCCTAGTCATAGAATAATCATTTGCATAATCTGCCTTTTTCTCATAAGAAATTGCACCTTTTCGGACAACAAAAGCCACATTTTTCCCTTGATCCAGTAAATTGCGATAATGTACCATAATCTTCTCAACTTCTGAAACATCCGTATCCTTGTCAATCACAAAGTATTCAATCCCCATATCCTCCAATAGCTTAAGTGTAACTTCTCCCTGAAAAATATGTTGTGGTTCATCATGGACCCCCGGCTCACCACGCCATCCAATCATAAAAATCATAGGAATTCCATAAACTTTTTCGTGCAGCAGAGAAGCTACGGGATTTATTATATTCCCCTCCCCTGAGTTCTGCATATAAACCACAGGAACTTTACCTGTTGATAAGTAATATCCCGCAGCCAATGCTACACAATTCCCTTCATTAGCAGCAATCACATGGTGCTGAGAATCAATACCATACAAATCTATCAAATAATCACACATAGCTTTTAATTGAGAATCTGGCACTCCTGTGAAAAAATCAGCACCCAAACATTTCACTAATAATTCAGCTTTCATTTGAATTTCCTCTCCTGTTTTACAATTCATCAATTAATGAAATGATTTCATTAATTGAAAGCAAACGGTCATCCACTTCCTTTGCACGATGATATGTCAAAATATCCATAGCAGTCTGTTGCATAGCAGGAAACGCACTTCTCGTCAGCTGGTTTGCATAAATTACAATATTGACACCATGCTCTGCCAATTCCCTTTCCTTGATTGAATTAAAAGATGTAGGAACAACAACAAGTGGGATATTCTTTTCCTGTTGCCGAAACCGGTCACAAAATTCCAATATCTCAGTCGGTTCTTTTTTCCGACTATGAATCATAATACCATCTGCCCCGGCTTTCACATACGCTTTTGCCCGTTCCAACGCATCTTCCATCCCTTGTTCCAATATCAAACTTTCGATGCGAGCAATAATCATAAAATCATCTGTCAGTTGTACTTTCTTACCCGCTGCAATTTTTGCACAAAAGTTCTCTATGGTATCCTGGGTCTGTTCCACCTCTGTCCCGAACAGGGAATTCTTCTTCAGCCCAGTCTTATCTTCAATAATAACAGCAGAGACACCCATACGCTCCAAAGAACGTACTGTATAGACAAAATGCTCCACTAATCCTCCCGTATCACCATCAAAGATAATGGGTTTTGTCGTTACTTCCATCACGTCATCAATAGTACGAAAGCGAGAAGTCATATCCACCAGTTCAATATCCGGTTTACCTTTTGCAGTAGAGTCACACAAGCTAGAGATCCACATGGCATCGAACTGATCAAACTCTCCCTCATGTTCCACTATCGTTTTTTCTGCAATTAGTCCAGTCAAACCACTATGAACCTCTATAGTTTTTACAATCGGACACAAAGCAAGCAATTTTTTCAATCTTCCTCTGCGGTATTCCGGCATCGCAAGCTTTTCTTTGATTTTGTCATCCTCTCGTTTTACATTTTCATTATACGTATAAGGAATTTCAATCAATTCACTGCCATACTTTTCTGCCAACATTTGCACGTTTTCTCGTATCGCTAATTCCGACCCCTTTTTCCAGTTGTCTCCATGTATCACATAGTCTGGTTCCAACTGTCTAAAAATTTCATCATACATTATCTCATGCTGTACAATTACATTTGAAACATCTGGTATTTCCCTAACCATCTGGATACGCTCATCAAAATCAATAGTTGGAAAACGATTATAACGAATCATCGCCTCATCCGACAAAACGCCTATTGTCAATTCACCATATTTAAGAGCTTCCTTTATAATATTTAAATGTCCTTCATGAATAATATCCGTACAAAAACATGTGTATACTTGTTTCATAAGCACCTCCCTGTTACTTTTCCAGCTGTGGCTGAATTATATTCTCAATAATAAAGGATGCCACATCATCAATTTCATCATAAGCAACTTCCTTCGGCAACGTCACCTGAAAAGCTTTCTGGCATTTATCACGCAATGCATCCGTATAAACCAACTTGCCATCCGTAATATTCTCTATACCATCTAAAGCAATGGATTCACGGTTTGCCCGCCTCATGTCTTCCATGTCAAATATACGATCATCTATTTTAGCAAAGAAAACATCACTTTCATACCCAAGGTAAACCGGATACCCGCCAATCTCTCCAAAGACACCTGGTGAAAATAACTTTTCTTCCCGATGGTTTCTAATAGCATCTATGATTGCAAAGATGATTCGATAATTACTAGAAGCATTCATCATATTTCTGGAAGCATCGACAGGCATCGGAATTTTGCACAACTCAAAAATTTTCTCCTGCGGCAGCGTCAGTTCTTTCCCCTGATAGTATACATTCAAAATCTGCTTTGTATTTTCATTGTGTCCTTCCTTGCTAATACACACATCATGAAAATGTGCACTGGCAAACATGACTTCCACATTCCAAAAATCCTTGACATCGAGAAGTTGTGCCACTGCATATTTAATTCTAGGTACCAGATGATTGAAATTTCCGCTTCCAAAATCCGGATATGCTTTTCCAGCACTTTTCAACCAAGGAATGACAGCGTCAGAATAAGATGTATTTATGACGATTGCACTTGTATCCGCCATATCGCAAGCATCCATAATATTTCTTGTATACTTAATCGCCAAAGGACTCCAAATTCCATAAGCCCTTAAATTACTCCAGGAAATACTGCCATATTTCAGTCCCGGATAGGCTCTGCTTGAATTCACGATAAAATCCGGCTGATATTTCGCGATGCAATCTGCAATAGCTTTCTTATCATTCAAATCCACACCTGCAGCTATTTCAATCTCAGACTTATTCTGCTCCCGAATCAATGCGGAAATCCGGACAATATTCGCTTTCATTTCCATCTTTTCATAGTCTCTCCCCACAACTACAATACGGATGGCAGAATCGTTTCTACTGACGATATAATCCAGTAGATAAGTACCCACACTTCCAAGCCCGATAATCATGATACAAACTGCATTCTCTTTCACATGCTGTTCCACTAAAGCTAATCGTTCATCAAATCTTTTCATAACAGAATTACCTCCAAAATTCTTTTGCCCGTTTGTAATCTTCGCGAGTATTACAATTTATCCATCGCTCCAAATGAAGTGGTTCAATTTGCTCTTTTTCTCTTGTATCAAAATACTTTTGTATAATCAGCAGATTTGTATCTGCTTTATTAATTTTCACAAAATCATTTGTCGCTTCTTGCAAAGCATCCATATCTGTAAACTTCCAGCATTGCCCTGAATTATATATATAATAGAACGCATCCTCTATTTTAAGACAGCCATGTTCCGTGCTATAAATAAAATGATATTTGTGATCTGTATCCTCATACACTACAACCGCTTTTTTAGAATCAATGATTTCCGAAGTATAGGTAAACACGTCTTTTTTCGACTGGCAGACTCGTTCAAAAGATTCTCTGTCAATTTCCAGATCTCCCTCAACAAACACTATCTCATCCCATTTCTTATCCTGTAAAGCATGTTGTAATCCTACATAAAGACTATATCCAGAAGCCAAAGAATCATAGAATTCGTTATAGATCAATTCTATTTTATCTCGTAAAGCCGGTTCCAGTCTTTCCGATATATACTGTGATAACTCTTCAAATAAATAGCCACCCACAACAATAATTTTATCTGCCTCACTACTTTTATTCAATAACTGGTATAAAATTGTCTCCCGATAATCTTCTTCATAATAAATTGCCTTTAGCTTCTCATCTGAAAAATCCCGGTTAAATCGACTGGCAATTCCAGCCACCGTAATCACAACGCATTTCATTTCGGCTTTTCTCCTTCCATATCCATATAAGACTGAATACACGCATCAAGACCTTTATCTAATGTGATTTCCGATTTCCAACCCGTCCTCTGCCGGAGCTTTTCTGTAGATAATAGTCTCCTCTCTGGATCCGATTTCCGATAACCCTCGAAATGAATCTGAGGATTATCAATTTTCATTTTTTTCGCACACAGATGAACCAAATCCACAATAGAGATTTCCTCTTCGGTTGCCACATTGTAAACAGAACCATCCAACGCCGAATCTGTATCCGTCAATGCTAACACTGCACTGCAACTATCATAATTATTTAGAAATGTCCTGCGATTCAGTTTTGAATTCTCCAACAATACAACACTGCCATCTTTCTTAAGACTATTTATAATGTGTGGAATGATATGTTTAGGATATAATTCATTATGACTATATACATTTGCAAAACGAATGGAACACCCAAGAATCTTACCATTTGAGACCGCATCCATCATAAAAAATTCAGTCATAAGTTTGCCAGCAGCATAACTTGTCCTCTGACTATGCTCCGCACTTGCCATAAGCAGATAGTCTTCCTCACGCATTCCTCCAGACTCATTCCATGAATTCATAGAATACACTTCTGATGTGGAACAATTGATATACTTAGATGCTCCTACGCGAATTGCCTGCTCCATAAAGTTTTTCATAGCAATTACATTCGTATCAAAGGTATCATAAACATGGTAAAAATATTCGGTATGAACCACCGCTGCACAGTTAATATAGATGATTTCTTCATAATTATCCTTTATTTCTAAAATCATCTCCTCAAAGAGTTGCATGTGTTCTGGATTATTCAGGTCATATTCAAAAAAACGAAAGTTACTATTACCCATAAGATCTTCCACAGTTTTTATAGAAGAACAAAAGAAATTGTCAAACCCAACTACTGCGTCAGAGCGTTTTAAGATCTGACGTGCCAGTTCATTACCTGTCATTCCTGTGACACCACTGATTGCATATAATTTCATAATTTATCCTCTTTTCTGCATCAGCATTTATGCTGATTGCCTTGTTGCGCATAACGCAATGCTTGTGTCGCAGCACAGACACAAACTTGCTGAGTGAAAAATTTATTTTTCACTCTCATCCTCCTATACTCCCTTTTCTAAACGATTTTTATAAAATTCCGAAACAACATCGCTATACAGACTTTGTACCGCTTTAATATCATATCTTACTGCACGCATATCCACACATAGGGTTTCCGTGTCTAATACCGCATACTGTGCCAGAGGATTATGATTCCTCGGCTGTCCCACGGAACCCGGATTCAAAAAGTATACAGCCTTTTGATTTCGCATAGATGTATCCGGCGAGTCATAAAATTTATGAAAAAAGTGACTATAGTGGGTATGTCCTGAAAAGACGATATCATATCCGCTATAATCTCCTCTAACATCATTGGGGAGAATCCCCTTCCAAAAATAATCCTCAAGAGAACCATGCACAGCAAGACATCTTTTCCCATCCAATTCAAAAACTTCCATACCAGTAGAATTGCATCGGTCCTGAATAAATTTCTTAGTATCCACTGACAGAACCTTCATCGTATATTTAGCGGATTCCACACCTCTTTGACTGGAAAATCGAGAAAAATCCTCTGTCATAATAGCATTTTCATGATTACCCCACAAACTGCAGATGATTTTATAAGGTATCTCATGTTCTATATAGTATACAACCTGGTTTGATCTCATGCCATAATCAATCAAATCACCCAGCAGAATCACAGCTGATATCTCTTGTCGTTTCATATCTTCTACAATCATTTTCAATGCATGGTCATTTCCATGAATATCAGAAAGAATTGCATATCTGCTCATATGTTCCCTCCATCTTGTAGACAAATTCTCTAATCGTGATATTCTTTCACTTCTCCATCAGCAAACTGTACTAAAGCCACTGCATGGTTTTCTCTTTCCCCCTCTGGTGGCAATTGCATATAGTTACCATACTGCTTATGCAACAAATCATCATAATCTCTAGGAATATAGATATGATAGTCTTCAAATTCTATTTTTATCAAATCTTCAAACCATTCACGTTTTCTCATAAATCCGTCAGCCTGATCCGAAAAAGTTCGTACAAGTTCTGTTTTTTCATCTGAAATTGTTAGATCATTATATTTCTTCTCTAACTTTTCAGGTGTTATATGAAATAGTTTTGCCCAGATTTTAATCAAAGCCTTCACAGTATATTTCAAAAGATAAACCAGCCCCTTATCCAATACTACAATCTTTCGGGTACTGATACAAGTATAAATTAATTTTAATCTTCTTACCTTTCGCAACTGTCGATTTCTCTGCTTTTCATTGTCACTTACACCTTCAAAAGGAAAGATTTCTATAAAAATCCCCATATCTTGTCCATCCGCTTTTGCAAGTTCAGAAATATATCTTGTGTTTTTTTGATAAAACTTACTGACTAAATTATAATAATTCATTCCCGACTCCGGAGTCCGCAATTCAAACAGATCTTCATATTCACTTTTGGGAATCGCAAGAAATTTGTCATACTCCTCCCGCAGCATTCCGATATCCATATCATCATCCCACGGAATAAACCCCTTATGCCTCACGGCTCCCAACAAAGTCCCACCACAGGCAATATATTTTATGCCATATTTCTCACACAATCCATCGAATTTCCGCAATATATCCAGCATGGATACCTGTAATTTTTTTAGGGTCTCTTCATCATAAGTTCTATACATTAATACCTCCATATTCATTAAAGGCTGAATCCGGATCTGTTTTTCTCAACTCAATCACATCTTCCCCGGGAAACTGAATCATAATCGGAGCATGGTTTACTCGTTGCGCCAATGGCGGCGGAGTCATATAATCAACTCCATAACTGTTCCGCAACATCTCGTCATAATTATTGGGAACACATATGGTAATATCCTCAAATTCTTTTTCAATAATCGGCAGCAAATCTTTCTTTTTTATCAAATGATTCAGCATCAACTTAAAGAAATCATTAACCCAACCGGTTTCTTCAGGTTGATTTACAGTTGCCAGATATACTTTTGCTGCCTTTTTACCATCAAAACGCAACACTCTAAGTATTACATACAAAATCCACTTAATACCCTTTTTTAGCATTCTGCGGATTCCTGTTCCAATTGCAAGCCGTCTATGGGTTACCGCTTCAAAATTAAGTACTTTAATCATGCCAACTTTATTTACCTGCTTTTTAAATGCTTTAGGATCAATATTCTCATACACAAATAAGTCTATAAATACTCCTCCCAAATAATTCTCATCCATTATTCCAGTAGCATATCTCCACGGTGATATAAACTTGGAATCTTTCCTCTCAAATTTAGGAATAAAATCATAATTAACACACCCTAAATCCGGGGCTAAGATAGCATACTTATCATTATATTCTTCTGGCGGTATGGAGAGTAGTTTATCAAAATCTTCCCTCAGTAACCCAAAATCAACATCATCATCCCAGGGAATAAACCCCCTTTCCCTGATTGCTCCTAATAATGTCCCATACACAGCGAAATAACGAATACCATGTTTCTTGCATAAAGTATGAAAGTCTTTCATCATTTCTTTATGCAAATCATGCAGTTTGTTTAACATTTCTTCATCATATTGATAATTCATCGTATTATTCCCTCCTTCCCCACAATAAGGTTTTAATACTCTCCAAAATCCAGTTCATATGGAAAATGATTTTTCCGTTTATCCTCAGGCGGCAATTGCATATAGTCACCAAACATATTGGTCAGATTATCATGCATATTATTTGGAAAACACATTTGTAATCCCTCAAACTCTCTTTTCGCTAGAGGAAAAACATCAGAAGTTTTATATATGCTATAATATGGGTTTGTATCCCCCATATAGTTAATCAGTTCTGTTTCTGGCAAATCATTATACTTTGTTGCATATTTAATGTACTGATTATAAAGCCAAGGTTTTGATATATGAAATATATTTAAAAACAACCATACACATAGACAAATAAAGTGTATGATTTTTTTGAGAAATCCATTAAATCCAAGCACTGGAAATGGGATGCATCGCAAAATTAATAATTTACTAAAAAACCAAGACATCCATAGTTGCTTTTTCCTCTCTTTAGGATTATCACTGACTTTATCATAGGCAAAAACATCTAAAAAAATCCCAAATTCACAATCAACATTTCTCATAGCGTATGTTCTAAACTTTGTTCCCTTTAAAATCAAATGTGTTGTCGTAAGAGGAAATTTCGGATTTTCTTCCGCATTTAATACTATATACTTATCGCCATAATCTCTTTTCATGATAGAAACTAATTTCTCATAATCATCCCTCGGCAGTGCAACATCAATATCATCATCCCAGGGAATAAACCCCTGATGTCGTATAACTCCAATGGCTGTTCCGCCAATTCCAAAATATTTTAAATTATTTTTCTCACATACTTCAATAAAATCTTTCAAGATTTCCAGTTCAAGACTTTGCACTTTTTTTAAAGTAGCCTCATCATATTCTTTTACACTCATATTATTATCCTTATCACTAAAAATTTGAGTTACACCATCATTCTACAAAACTACACATTAGTATAGAATATCGTAATACCTGATTTTTGTCAACTTGACCTGGTACTTTGCATTATTTATATGTTTTTTATCGGCACTGGATTCTTTTACAAAAACCGCCATTTCTATTTGATCATCCAAGTTCATGTAACCCATAATCAAATGAATAGGATTCATCCAATGGAACGGTAATCCGAATAACCAATATTTCTAAAAAAAGCTGCTATAATCGGATTTTTAGAGTTAGGTTCCAAATTATCCAGAGTAATCATCCCCCATATCTCTCATTTAGGCGACATAGTTTTTGACAATTTTTCATCGACTTTCCGAGACTACACTACTACTCTCTACTCCAGATAATTAGATTGTTCTGCCCTGATATAATAATGATTAATCAATTTCGCCATCCATTTTGGCCAAAATTTGCATAACATATATAAATCTTCCTGAGAACGCTTATTTTCTCCAATAATCTTACTAGTAGTAGATTCCTCATGAATTCTATGATACATTAATATATCATTCAGGTATACAAACTTACCTTTTTGTTTCGACACTTTCTCCCATGCCTCCCAATCAATATTGCTTTCCATTCCTTTATGAAATAACGGCAATTGCAAATTATCCACACAATAAGTAACCGAAGGACAGCAAATAGAATTTCCCAGCCCTAAAATCCTTCTACGAACAAATTTAAAACTCTGTAGGAATTTGCACCTTAACGGCAATAACAATAAACGTTTTATTCTAAGAGTTTCTGAAATATTAACCTTTTCTCCATTCCGTATTTCTGCATAATTTGTAAACAAAATCAATGGATGTTTTGTTGCATCGACTGCCTGCATAATCTTTTGCGAATACAATTTATCATAATAATCATCCTGATGTGCAATTGTAACATACGGTGTGTTCGCACATTCCAAAGCAAAATTCCAATCCCCATCAATTCCAGTAGTTCCATGATTAATATAAAGAGGCAGATCATATTTCTCAGCACACTCTTTAATCATTTTATTCGGTGTAGATGTCACTATGATAATATGAGATAATCCCTTCTGCGCCATTAATGATGCAATACATTCCTCTAAATACAAACTTTCTTGGTATGCACATATAACAAATGTGTGTTTATCATACTCTATTGTTTTCTCTTTCATCTTCCTCTTTCTCCCCAGTATTCATACGTACCGCATATTCCTGAACAAAACTCTGCAATCTATTATCCAAATTGGATAGCTTAATAGATAAAATAAATACCTTTAATAGTAGCAAGAAAATAATTGCTAAAAAAATAAAATTGACTGGGGACAACACCCCTACCCATTTACAGGCATAATTTGCAATCTGCGGAAAGATACTAAGCAGAATCAACATACAGCTAAAAATAATCCAAAACAAAGAATCCGAAATCTGCATTTGTGACTTACGGATCTTCCGAAAAACATACAAAGCCGTGCAAACAGAAAACACAATCAAAACAATACGCAATGCTAATGTCATAGTCTCTATAATCCCTTCTCTCTAAACCACTGTATAATTAATATCGATAATACCATATGGAGCATATATTGCATAGATCTGACAATATTCAAATAACTTTCTCCCGCAATCCGTTCATGCATCTCTACCTGGACTTCTGATACTCGAGCTCCACACCGAATTAAATAAGCCACCGTATCTGGTTCCGGTCCATAATTCATAGTCCCTGCAAGCTTTTTAATCATTCTGCGATTAAACAATCTCATCCCTGACGTCGGATCTGTAATCCTCTGTCCTGTCGTCAAAAAAATACATGTCTGAATTAAATTATTTCCAAACATACGGAGATTCTTGGGCTTTTTCCTGTTGACAAAGCGAGAACCTATGATAATATCTGCTTTCTCTTTCAACATACTCTGAATCATAGTCTCAATATAGACCGGATCATGCTGACCATCTCCATCAAATTGAATGGCGGCGTCATACCCCATTCTCTCAGCATATTTCATTCCCGCCTGAAATCCACCAGCTAAGCCCAAATTAACCGGCAGATCAATATAATTATATCCATTTTTCTGACAGATGTCTGCTGTCTTGTCCTTTGATCCATCATTAACCACAACATAATCGTACTGTGGATAATTCTCAATCAGATTATTTACAACTCTCTCAATGTTATCCTGCTCATTATAGGCAGGAATAATGATTAATGTTTTCATTGGTTGTCCACTCCTTCAACATAGAAGTATAATATTCCCCTATATTGATCCAATCATTACACGTTTCCCCTCAAATGCAAAACCATATTGCCTGATATGTTCTCTATCAATTCCCTGATCCAAAAGAGTCTGCTGGTATTGTTTCTCGCTGAGCTGCTTTAGAGCCGCCTGTACGGTCTCCTCCAAACTTTTTTCTCTCCTAGGATTGTGCACTTTAAATTCCAGAATAATTCCATCATCTTCAGGATTCAGCGGCTGCATCAATACGTCATATCTGCAAAAACCGCTTTCCCGATTGGATGTTATGATATATCTGCCCTCCAGTTCTACGAGCAGACCTAATACAAAGCCGTGATAAAACCGCTCTGGTTCCGTATTTTCAGAGACCTGATTTCCTCCGTCAAAATAACTAAACACAATTAATGCTACCCGGTTCATATAGATTTCCATATTCTCCATATCGCCGAGCATCAATGCAGTAATAAACTCACTATAGCTCGTAACATCTTTCCGAAACCAGGTTTTAAACATTTTCGAAAACATTTTTTCCACTTCATAATTTGTCAATGCAAGTTCATACTGTTCCCCATCAACTCTAAGCACTTTGACATATCCACTGGCAAGCAAGAGACTCCAAACTGACATTTCGTCTCCGTCTAACCAATCAAAAATTATTTCCTCATCCATTTCACAGACAATAGATTGATGCCGCATCAGATCTTCAAACTGCATTTTAATATTTTTACTGGCTCTTTGTAATAAAGAACTAAGCATTTTATTGGAACTGGTATTTGTCCAGTAGGGTTTTAACTCTTTCTTATCCAGAAAACTGATAATCGACCATGGATTATAGATATCCCTCAAATTTCCAATCGTAAAACCATCATACCAGCGTTTCACTTCCTCCTTATTTTCCAGATTAAATTCATCCATTGCAGCAAATACTTCTGCTTCTGTAAATCCAAAATAACTTGCATATTTATCAGAAGTTATAGTCACTACTTTCAGATTATTCAAATCAGAAAACATGGATTCTGACACTTCGTAAGAAGTGTTGCTAACCCTGGTAATACCTGTCATTACAGCACGTTCAAAATACAGATTCGTCTTAAAGGTATTATTAAAGAAATTTCTGGTAAAAGAAACTAATTCTTTCCAATATCCATTCGCATATGCCTCCTGCAAAGGCGTATCGTACTCATCCAAAAGAATAATAGGTTTTTTCCCATAATAGCGATTTAGGTAACCGCACATACGTTGTAAGGCTATTACCGCATCGCTGATATCCATATCTTTTCCGATCCTATCACAATATTTTTTTTCGTTTTCTTCCAAAACATCGGATTGGGTAACATATTTATATTCTGTGTATATACTTTCAATAATTTGAAAAATCTGTTTCCTGGCATCTTGATAATTATCAGATTTTACCCCTGTGAAAGATAAAAAAATGACTGGATAAGTCCCCTGCAGGTTTCGATACTTCTCTTCTGCCCAGATATCCAGATTCTCAAAGAGTTCCCCCCGGTCTTGATATTGAATACCAAAAAAGTATTTCAACATGCTCATATTCAGAGTCTTACCAAAACGCCTGGGTCTGGTAATCAGAGTAACCTCATCATCACTCTCCCACCATTCTTTGATAAAGCCTGTCTTGTCAATATAGAAATTATTTTTCAATATCAATGTCTCAAAATTCTGCGCACCAATAGATACCGTCCTTGATCCCATAAGCTTGTTCTCCTTTCCCTGGCAAGCTTCCTGAATCTGTAGAGTTCAAATCCACCGTAATAGCTATTATAAAAGTATTTTGCTATTTTTGCAATCACTACTTTTTCGAAAGCTTATAGACTGTACTTCTATATGCTCCCTGCTTTACCAATGTACCATCTTCTACCATTTCACTCAATATGGTTCTCGCTCTACGCTGTTTTACAGCTAATAAAATCCCTGCTTCCTTTGAGGAAATATTGCCGTTTTGAACAATATATTGCTTAATTCTCTTTTTGTGTTCTACACTCTTTTTATCGGCACTTTTTGATTTTTTATCGGCATTTTTTGTTATTTTATCGGCACTTTTTGTTGTTTTATCGGCACTTTTTGTTGTTTTATCGGCACTTTTTGTTATTTTATCGGCACTTTTTGTTATTTTATCGGCACTTTTTGTTGTTTTATCGGCACTTTTTGATTTTTTGTCGGCACTGGATTCTTTTACAAAATCCACTAAATCAAATTGACCATCCAACATCATGTATCCATAATCAAATGAATAGGATTCATCTAAGGGAACAGTAATCCGAAACACATCTCCTTCTTGAAACATCGGCTCTTGACCAGAATAAAATTTTGTATATTTATATAGATTCCTAACACCAGAACCAAGCTGATCCGAATAACCAATATTTCTAAAAAAAGCTGCTATAATCGGATTTTTGGGATTAGGTTCCAAATTATCCGGAGTGATCATCCCACCTGTCAGAGCCCTACTCGCATTTTCCACATACATTTTATCTTTTTCTATTACAAATTTTGCAATATAGGAGCTAGTCATCTCACGATGAATCAAAGTATTAACAAGCATTTCCCTGGCAATAATATTTCTTAAACTCTTTCTCTGATCATTCTCTAAAAAAAATTTATCGAGCAGATGCTTTCTGGCAAATTCCATCAACTGCTCATAACTCTCGATCAAATTGGTTTTGACAACCTCTCTGTCATCATAACGATCTATATTAACCTTCCGTACAATCGCATCAGTAACGTAAGCCGGTGCAACATCTAAAATCACATCATTCTTACCTAATAACATCACAGCTGCCAGATTATATCCATGTTCACCCGTTGTTCTATCTACGCCATAAAGTCCGGCACTTTTCAATATCTGCTCATCGTCCATATCTTCCCACGGATGACTTCCCATGGCATTATTCAATGCCAATTTTCTAAGTCTAGGCAATAAATCCAGGCGTAAATCCTCCATTCTGACATAAGGATAGATTTTCTTCTCAGTAAAAATATTCTGTTTACGAATATACATTGTTGCAATCTGACTGGTGGCTGTCACTTTTACATCCGCATCATCTACTCTGTCATAAATAACTTTTTTATAGCTGTGAACCTCTGCACTGGGAGGAACATGAACGTGAATCACTGTTTTTCCTTCATAGGAAATAACTTCCGGTGTTAAATAAACAGTCGGCACAAAAAGAGTTGGATTGCTCATAACTGTAATGAAATTTTTAATCATACTCCATGCTGCTTTTTCCGGAACTCCAATAACCGTCCCGTCATTTAATACTCCCATAAAAATATCCCCACCAAAACGATTCAAAAAAGAGCAAACACTTTCATAAGTATCTGATTCAATGCCATTTCCACAACGTTTAAATTCAACAGCAACCGTTTCTCCTATGTCTAATATTGATTTCATTGTGCCAGCATCCATATTTTCACACTCCCACCATTCTTTGATAAAGCCCGTCTTGTCAATATAGAAATTATTATTCAATATCAATGCCTCAAAATCCTGTGCACCAATTTTATCCAGAAACTGGTCGCAAAGACTTCTTTAATCATACCATTCTGTCTGATATAAAGAATAGCCCATTATCACACTTCATAGCCCATATTAAGCAAAAACTACGCTCCTCTTTTCGCTTTTACTATCCCTATTTCTATACTATAACACAAAAACAATGGTACCACATATTGTTCTCTCAGTTCTACTATTTTCACATTTCCCTATATAATTTCCATTTATCTTTGAACAATCATAGCATATTCATCTTCATATACTTTATTCAGAGAATCTAATAAGCCCTGATTGGCCATATATTCCTCTGAGTCTTTTAAAATTACCATAAATTCGCCATAATGCCCTTGTTGAAACTCATTAACGTTTTGTTCCACAGATCTATTTACCAATTGTGACATTCTTTGATTAATCAGCGCTTCATACCAATATAAATACATCCAATTTCCAATTATAATAGTAGTTTGCTCTGTATCATAAGAGGTATCTGTCTTATATTTTTGACAAACCAAATCAGAAATTTTTACTAGTTCCTGGTTTATTTCTGTTTTATTTTGACGTATTATAGAATTAAAATAGTTCACTCTATAAAAATTTGATGCAACACAAAATGGTATTGTATTTACATTTTTTTCTTGAGACTTTTCTTCAAAGTTCGTAATATAAAGTGTAAACACACACGCCACTAACATAACATATGTCATAATCAATACAAACTCTCGTTCCAACAGAATAATGATTCCCTCAACAAAAGAAACCAGTATTATCATCCACAAGAGATAATTCAATTTATAATAATAATATGTTGAAACCTTTCCATGAAACATTCGAAAAGCAAAAAATAATGTATATAATATTCCACCTGGCAAAAGAACATGATGAAATAATATATCTCGTTTTTTAAATGCTGTGATCATCCCATACAGTGCAAATAATATATATATAATAAAATCAGAATACAAATTCCTATAAATTGCTCCTTCCATATTAATTGCACTTCCAAAATTAGTTGCTCCACTTCCAAAAATATTGGGATACAAAATCATAAACCATAAAACAAAAACGGTTGGCATCAAAAAAACCTGTAATGAGTGCACTATATACTGCTTAGAAAAAAAATACTTACCAAAAAGTTTCTTCTCTTTCCAGAAATTATAAGTTATACACAATAATAAGACTACAAACACCAGAGGAGCAAAAAGTGAATATCCAACTCCAACAGCAAGACATCCTAACGACATAAAAAATCTTGCATATAATGGATTAATCGTTTTATCCATCATATATATTTTCACAACAAAGAACAGATAAGATATTATCGTTATTGTTATTTGTAAATACACAAAACCGTACAAAAGATCATTTAATGGATATCCCATAACATAGATAATTGTAGTAATATAGACCACCAATTTCTGCCAATCTTTTTTTACAAATCCAATAGTAGCTGCATAAAACATCAACCCAGATAAAAAGTAATTTATTCCACAATTAATAATAAAAGATTTATAAATATACGCTCCTGAAAATTTCCACGACATTGCGTCAACAAATAATCCATTAATTACAGAACCAGCATACATACCACTAACGGATTTTTGGTTCACAAAATTCATTGCAAGTTTTAAATGCGTTCCCGGATCTGAGGTTTCAAATATAATTCTTAGATCACCAGTAAACCTACTATCAAAAACATAGACAATAAGCGCAATATATACAAAAAGAAAAACAGCATCCCATACATCTATAAAATAGCATTGTTTATCCGATTTCTTTCTCAGATAAACAATTCCTGCTATAGAAAGCAAAACATTAATCACTCCAATAGAGACAACACATGCACTAATATGCAATATTGATAATACACCTGCCATAAAAATTGTATAACAATAATATGTGATAACTGTTACCGGAATCCAGATAAAAAAGTTTTGCTTCTCTTTTGATTTTGGTATTAACAAGAAAACAATACACAATAATATCTCTGTTACAAAATAAAACATCTCTCTCTCCTCAAAATCGTAATCTCCTATTATTTTTCATACATTTTTGCAACATCATACACACTTATCTTTTGCAAATATCCCTTATGCTTTTCTCGCATAATGAGCAAGGCATCATCCAAGTCTTTTTGCCTTTTTTGGGTAATTCCCTTCACTGCCGGAACACGATAAACAGATGTCGTCTTGTAAATAAATTCAAAATCCGTATGCAATGAATATCGAACCCACAAATCCCAATCTTCTAAGGCATCTACCGTTTCATCCAATCCCCCATATTTTTCAAATAAACTTTTTGAAAACATAATACATTGAATCGGAATATAGTTATGATGACACAATTGAATACGATCAAACTCCTGCTTATGAACTCTGTCATAGCCTTTTAACAAATACTTATACGGAGTCTTGCTAATGATCTCAATAGGTGTTTCAAAAGCTGTCGTATAGGCTGCTAATTTTCCACTTTTTTCCACATTTGCTACTAACACCTCAATATGATCTGCAAAAAATAAATCATCATCATCCAGAAAATTCAAATATTTTCCATGAGCCATTTCCATTGCTATATTTCCTGCTTTGGATCTACCAACATTTTTCCCAGTTGCCTTATATAATACATTTAAATCAGAAAATTCTTCAACAATCATTTTCTCTGAGATTGTAGGTCCATCTTCTATCACTACAATTTCAATATTTCTATAGGTTTGTTTTCTTAATGATACTAAAGTTTCACGAAGTACATCAGGTCTGCCACACGTCCTAACGATAACAGACACCAACGGCTTAGCCTCCGGTAGGAAATTGTTATAAAACGCCCCATCTCTATTTTCAGAATAGTCCCACACTATAAAAGAGCCAACTGTAGTTCTATTTCTTTTATATCGCTTCTTAGCCCAAAAATGAGGAATTAAAGCAAAATGCTTCCAGTATGCACCCAATAATTTTTTTCTGGCACCAGAAAATGCTTCTTGTCTAAGCAATAACTTCCAAAACAACAAATGCCCCCTTATTATTCCTTTTTTTCCAGAAAAACGATAACGCAATAAAATATTATTCACAATAGAATATACATGTTGATTCGGTTTTATTTCTCCTGCCGATTCATAAGAATAATGATGTATTTTTACACAAGGAACATATTTCAAAGTATATCCCGCTGTTCGAATACGCCAACTAAGATCTACATCCTCTGCATACATGAAAATTTTTTCATCAAATCCATCTACCTCTTGAAAGACCGTTCTTTTCACTGCAAATGCTGCTCCACTGCACCAGGTGGTTTCTCCGGTTAAAATATCATACATTTTAGGATGTTCATACGGAAACTGACGAAATTCCCAAACTGCAACACGTTCTTCAGACTGACTTATTTCTTTTTCTAACTCATATATAGTATCCTCGAACATCTCTGTATCAATATTCAAAAAACAAACATAATCTGAACTGCCTTTTGCAAAACCGATATTATTAGCTTTTCCAAACCCCCAGTTAGAATCTTCTTCTATAATACAATACTCCGCAAATTTATCCCCAAATCTTTTTTTGATTTCCCAAAGTTTTGCGACTGTATTATCTGACGAATTATTATCTACCACAAAAATATGGATATTTTTTAAATCACACTCCACTTTAAGCCACGATTCAAAACATTGATCAATCCATTTTTCCGAATTATAAGTCACATATACAATATCCATTATTCCATACTCCATATAGTTTTTATCTTTACAATTCCCTCATACGGCTTTTTCTCTTCAATATAGAAATCGGCCATGTCACAAAGCATATCCTGGACTGTACCATTCACATCCACGATATCCATATTAAGAACATATTTCCCTTTCAACAAAGGCATGTCCTGTAATATAATATCCACATCTATATCTTCTTCTATGTGAAATCTTTTTTCACATTCTATATCTGTATTCGTCACGAAACACAAAACACCATCCTCGTTCACAATTTTTATTACTAATGCAATGTTATCTTGCACCTGTTTATAACTTTTTATCTTCACATGGATAGAGACATCATCTCCTATTTCAAATACTTTATTCGGATGCCCCTCCATATCTGAAATCCAAATATCCTGATATTGAATTTCTCCTTTACCACGTCTAAGTGCTGTTCCACCAGCAAAAGGTATACGCATCTCCCCCGTTTCTTCTATTAGCGTCTCCTGAATTTCTTCTGTTCTATCTGGCAACTCTACACTCGCTATATATTCTTCATTGATGCGCTGCATCCGTTCCTGCTCCATTTGAAAAAGATAATCTTCATGAACCTTCAGAGGAACATCCTGCATGCGAATCAAACCGTCTTCTAACCATATTGTTCTATCACATATCTCCTCTATTTGTCCTAGAGAATGAGAAACAATTACGATCGTCGTTCCATTTCTCTTAATCTCTTTTAATTTTTCAAAACATTTCTTCTGAAAATTAACATCTCCAACTGCCAAAATCTCATCAATCAATAAAACATCTGCCTCTACGTTAATAGCAACTGAAAATGCTAAACGCATGTACATTCCTGAAGAATATGTCCTCACAGGATTGTCAATAAACTCCTCCAATTCAGAAAAACGAATAATGTCATCCAGTCTGGCATCTATCTCTCTCCTCGTCAATCCAAAAATCGAAGCATTAGTATAAATATTCTCACGCCCTGACATATCCGGGTGAAAACCTGCACCAAGCTCAATCAGACTAGATACACGCCCTTTTATTTCAACTTTCCCAGACGTAGGATATATAATTCTGGTCAATAGTTTTAAGGTAGTGCTTTTTCCACAACCATTTTTTCCAATAAGCCCCACAGCCTCCCCGCACCTTACTTGAAATGAAATCCCATTTAATACCCATTTATCTTGATGTGAATTTCTTTTCATAAAAATCATTTTTTCTTTTAAGCTATTTCCTCTATCTGAGTAAATCTTGAATTTCTTTTTTAAATCCTCAACAGAAATTGCTATATTATTTTGCATAAAACGCCCCATTTCTAAAAAATAACATTATTGCCTAAATCTACATTTCTTCTACAAAACCCTTTTGCAATTTATTAAACAAAATACTGCCTATAATTACCACAAAAAAACCAATCATAGTAGCTCGAATCAGAGTTCCCATATGTGGCACTGCTTTATAATATAATATATCTCTATAAGCCTCTATAATCGAGGATAAAGGATTTAAATTAAATAGAGCCCGATATCTTTCCGGAATCATCTCTGGCGAATACAAGATCGGGGTTAAATACATCCACGCCATAGAAACTATTCCTAAAATGTGTTCTAAATCTCTAAAATAAACAGTACATGCTGAAGTAATTAATGCAATTCCAATCGCTAACAAATATTCAACTAACATCACAACTGGTAGACATAGCAGTGCTTGAAAATTAAAGCCATAATTTGTTATAATTAACACTGCAAATACAACAATAAATGTTAAAAGCATATTAACAAATGCACTAGTAACATATGCCAATGGCAGAACAATTCTTGGAAAATATATTTTTTTTACTAAATCCTGACCATTAATCACTGCTGCTGCTCCACTAACCAAACAAGATGAAAAAAAGATCCAAGGTACTAATGCCACAAATAAAAAAATATAAAATTGCTCAATTCCTGCTCTCATAATTGTAGAAAAAACTATCGTGTATATACATAACTGCAGTAATGGGTTGATAAAAGTCCAAAGAAAACCTAACATTGTCCCCTTATACCTACCGCGTAAATCTTTCCTTACCAGAGAAATAATCATTTCTCTGTATTCATATATCTCTTTTATTATTTTCATATCATTTCTCTTTCTTGTTATTAATCAGCCCAAAAACATTATTACTATATCATATATTTATTTCTAACGCAAGCAAGCAACCTTTTTACATTTTAGTCAGATATCTTACCTTTCCACAACCCTCACTATTTTGTCACAAAAATAATTACAAACTTTCTGTATCGGATCGCAAATCAGCAGATCCATAATAGTTGCAAAAATAAGACCTATTACAAAAATACACAAACATTTTAAAATCAGCAAACATATACAATGCATATATGAAATAAAAATTAATGACATAATATTATGATTGGAAAAATATTGAAAAATCAGCATATGTATTAAATAAATACCATATGTTCTAGATGATATAAAGATAATCATTTTAGTTATAACACTTTCTTTAATATTGGAAAAAATTCCAGAAAACAACACATAGTAAACAACAACTCCAATTACCATACTAAGTGAAAGATTCGCAACCCCATCCGCCAAAATTGGATTAGAAAAGGCATACACACAATATATCGTATTAATTATCCATAATACAATGCCACATTTATAATCTATATTGATATTCATTCTATATATCCAATATCCCAATACAAAAAAGAACAATGAACAACTGCCTAGTATCCCAGTCGGTATACCAATACTAACACCTATTTTCGCTATAATATTTATTACTCGACCAAAGAAAAACATTGTAATTAACAATCCTGTTAATTGTATATCACTTAAGTTCATCAACATTTTTTGTAAAAAAGATGCCAAAATATATAATGCTATTAAATTATATACAAACCACAAGTGTCCTATTGAATCACCTGCTATGATTGATTTCAAAGATATACTTTTCCCACCCGAATAGTATAATTGATATACAAACGTATACACAACTAAGGGCACTATGAGATGTATAATATGTGTAAAATAAAATTTTGACCATTTCGTAATAGAGCGTGATAAAATAAAATAACCAGATAACATCATAAAACACCACAACGTGGGTCTCACAACTCCCTGCACTAATCTCCAAAAATTTCCGTTATTATTTAACTGCCCGCTGACATGTAACATAATAATACAATAACAACAATATATTCGTAAAATATCCAGTGCATATTCTCTTTTCATTTTATAACTCCCCTTTATTTATTCAATTTTAAATATACAGATTTTTTCATTTACAAGGAATGTCAATCTCTTAATATCATTGTCATTCTACTTTTTTATCACTCTTCTTTATATAATTATTTCAGCAAACTTTTACTCCATTTCATAATTGGTTTTTCAACAAAACGAAAACTCAATTCAGAAACGAAAATTGTAATTACAATTGCAATAACTTCAACTGTACACAAAGACCACTTCCAGTTATTTTGATTAACTATATATATGACACATTGTTGGATAAAAAATCCATACAAATATATACCATATGTAATTTCATGCCGGGACAAAAATCGTATAAATGCATTTGGCGTCGAATTAGCGATCCCAATAACGACATAAGGAATACATATTAACGACATTACTAAAGCAATAACCTCATTATTTCCAGGAAAAATATATGCAAACGTAATTAAAAACACTGCTGTTTCTATCTTAATTACAGCAAAAATATCTTTTGTTTCATACATAATATACATCAGCATACCCATAAAATAATATGGAACAACATCCAGTATTGAACCAAGATCCATCCCATAAATAACATAATACCATTCCGCAAAAAAAGCTCTTTTCAAAACACAAGCAATGGCGGGAAGATCCTGGTTACTCTTTTTATTGTATAATTTCTCACATTATTTTCTCTAGCCCAACTTCCAGTAACTAGAAAACCTCCTAAAACAAAAAATGCCTTAATTCCAATTGTATGAACTGCATTCCACAAAAATGTAGGCGGTGCATATTGAAAAAGACAGTATATGTGTCCTGTCATCACAAAAAGAACTGCAATCCATCTCATCAATGCAACATTTGATAATCTTCCTGTTATCCATATCCTTTTTTCTCCTATCAATATTTCTCATATTAAACATTTATCTAAATAAAATACAAAGAATCTTTGCGGACTAACGCTCTCCAAAAAGAATTGCCCTAAAAAACATTCTTACATAACGTAACAGTCCCTTACTTTTATATTCTCTAATTATATATTCCATTTCACGATTAATATTATTTACATTCATATTACATTGATAAGTCAAAAACTTTTCAAGAACTCTGTCTGTATATTGACGCATATCCTCTCCCCGAGTATTTTTTTTTCTATTATTATACGGAACATGATAGCAGGATGTAATTTCTGGAACAAATATAAAATCACTATAGGTAGAATACCTTACCCACAAGTCCCAATCTTCCAGCATATCCAAAGATTCATCCAATCCTCCCAATTTCATAAATAAAGACTTGTGAAACATAATGCTTTGTATTGGAATATAATTATTTGAAAACAACAACAGTCTGTTAAAAGGCTGTTGAAACCGTACCGTCTTTCTTTTTGGCTTTTGCATTCCATGCTTCATAATAACCTGTTGCTCTTCAGCAATGGAATATGCTGCTAACTCCTTTTTTCCCACCAAATTTTTAATCAGTGTTTCAACATGGTGTTCATATAATATATCATCATCATCTAAAAAATTCAAATACTCTCCATCTGTCAAGCTCAATGCCAGATTGCCCGCTGCTGATCTGCCATTTTTTTTCCCTGTACACTCATACTTAATATTCAAATCTGAATATTCCTTCTCCAACATTGTTTTAGCACAGTCATTCCCGTCTTCCACAACAACAATCTGAATATTTTTGTATGTCTGACGTTTTACACTATCTATCGCACATTTTAAAATTTCCGGTCTTTGACACGTTCTAATAATAATCGAAACAAGTGGTTGCATTATGTGCCCCTCCTCTATATATAACTGTTTTTTAATTCATTTTCCCTATCCCTTTATTTTCCTGCCCCATATTTCTCTAGTTCCTCTCTGGTAATCTCTCGAAAAAAATGCCAATGTTTCCTAAAATCCTGATATCGCACACACCGAACTAGATATAAAAATACCCGATAATAATACAACGGCAACACTTGCCACCTTTTCATATGCAAATACTTTCTGCAGTAATATAATTCACTCCGTATATTATGGGCATAGGAAAAGGCTTTTACCAACCTGGTACTACCTCCATGCAAATGTTCCACCTCAGCGTCTCCCAGATATACTGTCTTTAATCCCGCCCGTTCCATATGAATCCCTAGTATCAATTCTTCCTCGTACAGAAATGGATATTCATCTAAAGGAGTGACGGCTTCCATGCATTTTCCAGACATGAAAAAACAACACCCTAATACTGCATATACCGGAAAATTCGCATTATAGTCTTGATCAAATCCAAAGTAAGTATAATAGTTTCGGCGAAAAATTGCATGTAGTCTAGTTCTGACTAAATATTTTTCTTTTATTCCGGTTTTACGGCACAAATTACTGCGTTGAATATTTCCATCCCGATCGAGAATTTTGGGACCCACAATACCGGTGTCCGGATGATTTTGTAAATATTCCCACATTGCCTGTATACTTCCCTCACGAAAACAAATATCATTATTAGTTATCAAAACATCGTCACAGTGTAGCTGTCTAGCTTTTTGAATTCCTAGGTTATTTCCACCATTATATCCCCTGTTTCGATCAGAACAGATATATTCCACATGATATTTCTTCAGCATTTCTTCTAAAGAATAGCTTGGCAAATTCGGAGAAGCATTGTCTACCAAAATGATTTGATATGGTTCCTCTGGCGCATACTGATTAATACTCTCAATGCAACGCTTGGTATCATCCCAGGTTTGATAATTCAAAATCACAATTCCAATCATATTTACCTCTTATTTTCTATACCGAATCTTTTTGTATATTCTCATGACTCCTCCCGGAATCAATCCTACTATCAAAGGTTTCACAATATAATGGTAGTGGTGCCTTTGTATTCCCAGCATCTGAAATCCCTTTTTTCTAACCTGATACTCATGAATACGATAACGGTATTTGCGTTTTTGATAAGCCCCCACATCTTCTCTATATTGTAATAACGCCTCCTGTAGATTCACTGCCCGATATCCCTTGGCATACATCCGCATAAACAAATCATAATCCTCGTTACGCTCTGCATAGTTTTCCGTAGAATACCCTCCTAAGTCCTGATATACTTCTTTTCGCATCATAATTGTAGGATGAATAAAAGGAGATCCCATGAGAAAATCTTCTTTCCCAGGATATTGCGGTGGAATCCTTTGCCCCCAACACCCCTCTTCATTAAACAACTCTGCTCCGGTCCCCACCATGGCAATTTCCGGATATCTTTCCAAATACTCCCATTGCTTTTGAAAACGATCGTGTCGGGATATATCATCCGCATCCATCCGAGCAATATATTTACCAGAAGCTCTTTCAAGACAAGTATTCAATGCCCTTGATAAGCCCTGATTTTTTGAATGATGCAAAAGTAGTATTCTATCATCTCTCTCACAATAACTCTGCAGCCAGTCGCAGTATTTTGGATCGGATCCATCATCACAAATAATAAATTCTATATCTGAAAAAGTCTGTTGCAATATAGAATCTACTGCCAGCTTTACCTGTTCCTGTTTTCTTTCATTGTATATGCCCATAATTACAGAAATTTCTGGCATCTGTGTCCTCCCATATCTCTTATATTACTATTACTAGCTACCAGCAGATAATATATTCTCATACAGCCCGCATTTGTACTTTAGCGTTCATTATACCTCAATAATTTCCCCATAAATCTCCCTCATTCTCTGATCCACAACTTCTCTGGAAAATTTCCTTATCTTCTCCTGGTTCCACTGCCCCATCTGAAACCGTCTCACATTTCTTGGCACAGCACTCTTTCCATACTTTTCCGTGAACAAACGCCTTACTTTTACAGCATAATCCACCGGATCAAATCCATGTACCAAATATCCTCCCTGACCGTGCTCAATTAAATCTGTAACTCCTCGAATTCTGGATGCCACCACTGGCAGCCCTGCTGCCATTGCTTCCATAATTGCCACTGGCAACCCCTCCCGATAGGAAGGCAGAACATAACAATCTGCTTCTGCCAGAACTCCTTTTACATCATAAATATAGCCGCTCAGACAAACACGGTCTTCCATGCCATTCTCATGAATCAGTGTTTGCAAAGCTTCCTCTTGTTCACCGGTTCCTCCAATCAATACAAACAAATTCAAATCCTGCAATTCTGTCATCATCTCGATCAACAATCTATGGTTCTTATTTTTTGACAGTTCCCCAATCGTTACCAATACCCTGGTCTCTGGCGACAATTTCCTGCCAATTAGCTTCTCAATAACAGGTCTCTGCCCTACTTCCTCTACCTCTCGCAGCTGTACCGCCTGGTAACCCTCTAATGGAATACCCACTCCTGGCACATACTCCACCCTGCCCCGGATGGGAAAATGCAGTCCTCTCTGATAATCCTCCTGATTAATCAGGATCAGTCGGTCTGTATACCTTGCCAAATACCTCTCAATGGGATAATAGATCCAGTTTTGCAGCGGCGCTCCGGTATAGAAATGCAGTCCATGTGCTGTATACAGCACGGGAATCTGCTTCCCAGTCTGTTTCCGCACTTTTTGAGCCGCCAATCTGGTAACAACCGCACTCAGTGGCATATGACAATGTATCAGGTCGAAAGATTCCTCCATCATTAACTTCACCAGCTGGTAATAAGCCTTTCTCACATCTTTTGAAAAAGGAGATTTCTGAAAATCAATCTGATGGGTAATAATGCCTGTGCCATCCAATCGACTGTTATCTTTTCCATAGACCACAACATTTAGATTAGTAGCGTAATGAATCTCATAACCCATTTCCTGCAGAATTTTTACATTATTCATTTCGTGCTGTGGGATAAAACCACTAACCCTGGTTACCAGCAATGCCTTTTTCATCTGCTTCCCCCTGCTCCTTGACGATTTCCTTGACCAATTCCTCTACGGATATCTCCTGCGCCGCGCTGTTTTCTTTCATTGCTGTGATCTGTCCCTGGTCAATTCCATCTGTTGCCTCTTTTTTTAACACAGTCTTCACTGTCATCAAAATAATTTTGATATCAATCCATAGAGTATAATTTTCTATATAAAACAAATCCAGTTTCAATTTATCATATGGCGTTGTATTATACTTTCCATATATTTGCGCATACCCGGTCAAACCTGCTTTCACTCTGGTACGAAACTGAAATTCCGGCATATCAGACATATACTGTTCAATGATTTCCGGTCGTTCCGGCCGAGGACCGACAAAGGACATATCTCCCCTTATAATATTAAAGAGCTGTGGCAATTCATCAATCCTAGTTGCCCGAATAAAACGTCCTACCGCTGTAATACGTTCATCTTCCTTCTCTGCCAGCCTGGCAACCCCATCCTTTTCCGCATCCACCACCATACTTCGGAATTTATAGATAGTAAATTGTCTGTTTTTTTCGGTACAACGAATTTGACGATACAATATCGGCCCACCATCAGTCAGCTTAATTGCTATTGCGGTAAGCAACATAATCCATGATGTCAATATCGTGGCAAACACTGCCAGCAGTAAATCCACAATTCTCTTAATCAGACGCTGGTCAAAACTCAAGGTATAGCCCTTTGATAAGATAAACGGTGTATCGAAGATATGAATGCGATCTCCACCCATCAAAATAATATCAGACAGCTTAGGCACCACGTAGGCACGGATCTGATTGGCATAGCAGTATTTCAACAGATCATTCCGTTTTACGGCACTGATATCTCCGATAATGACTGCCTGAAAATATTGTATCCTGTCTGTAATAACATCCATTCCGGCATCCACGCTAATAGCATCATAAATCGCATATTTATCCCGCCTGGTCTCTACCTTGTTTACCAGATTCATGGCAGAATCTTCCCCTTCGTAGATCAGCAAAATCTTCCACGGCTGAAAGATCTGATTATATATATAAATGGTAATCATATTCCATATTGTAGATACCAGCATTTCTAACAGCATCATGATTGCCAGGACTATGGGAGAAACAAAGCGGAATGCCAATAAGGAAATGATCACATACATTACTATATTAGATAATAACAGACTCAGGTATTGTGACAACATTACCTCAATCCGACGCAATTGTCCGATCTTCAGCCCACCATACATATTAGAAAAAAAGAACAAAATAATCGCATACAAAGCAATAATCACATAATGACCGCGCCGATAAAAACGATATGCATACATAGTGTCTGCATAATGATGATACCAAGCATATGCAAACAGTAACGCCATGAGAATAATATTGATTACCGATGCAAAAAACAAGATCGTTCTCTTATAGGGATCATAATTTTTCATCCTGGGTGCTCCTTATATCCTGATTTGGGGATCAAAAGGTATTTTGACCCTAACTGATGCTACGGATTGCTACATTGCTATGCAATTTTAGCAATCCTACAAACACCTCCATTCTCGCATATTTGTAAGCAAATCTGCTTCATGTCGGTGTTTGACGGGTCAAGCTAGTAGATAGCAAATTGCGTGTAAACACGCATTACTATCTACTTTTGACCCTAGCATCAGATTATGCCATCAAATTGGTTAAGCCCTGCTGTTCGATATTTTCCAGGGATCGGAAAATATGTTCATTTGCCAGTTTCTCTGCCAATTCCTGATCGCCAGCCTTGACTGCCTCTAGTATAGTATTATGCTCTTTGCTTGCCTGGCCGGCACGCTCTTTGGTTGATAAAGTATTTCTGCGAACACGTTCCACATAATGGTGATAATCCGAAAGTATGTGTTCCAAAATCTTACTGCCGCAAGATTCATATAAGCGTAAATGAAATCGGTTATCCAGTTCAAAAATCTGCTCCCAATGCTGTTTTTGGATATGAAAATTACTGAGATAAACGATTTCCTCCAATTCATCAATCTGCTCCTGCGTGATATGCTCGCATGCCCACTTGGCACACAGCCCCTCTAGATAGGAACGAATCACATAGATATCATAGATATCCTGAGAGGTAATTCCGTTCACATACGCCCCTTTATTGGGAACAATGCGAACCAATCCCTCCAGCTCCAGCTGTCGGAGTGCCTCTCGGACTGGTGTTCTTGAAACTCCCAGATCCTTACTGATGGCTGCCTCCTTTAATTCTTCTTTTTCCTGATATTTTCCCGTCAAAATATCTTCTCTTAATTTATGAAAAACTCTGCCACGCAGAGAATATTGTTCTGTCATAACTTCCTCCATCCATCTGACCATAGGAGAGCTCTCTCAAACATTGTATTGCTTGCATACAACACACTGCATTCCGCAAAAAACCGAGCTATCTCTCACTAATTGCTATACTCTGAAATCCATGTCTCATTGTATACACTCCATACACACTTGTCAATATGAAACAATTTCCTATACGTTGTTTATAGAAAACATTCACAGGCAATTTTTTAATTAAAATTTTAGATTATATATTTTGGCACACCTTCATTATATTCATACGCAAAAAAGACCGGGTATAGTGGACTCAACCACTGCCCTGGTCTTTCCTTGCATTGACCGTCTCCGAAGATTCGATCCATCAGTCACTGAAATGTGTACGGCCATTATCAGCTTCTGCGACGTATGTCCACATCTTCATCGGAATCCCCAACTCCCCTACAGTGTACGGCCTGTCGGTTCGTAGTATCCTCTCCTGCGCCAGCTTTCACACGATTTGGTAAAAAAATTCTTATAAAAATTTTTTCAAATACTTCCACCGGATCAATAACCCGTCAGAAATACTCACACTATATATCGGTCACTTTTCAAAGTAACTTAATATCTATTTTCAAAAAATTAATCCCAAATATTCCCCTCCCGGTTTACAATGTAAAAACCCTTGTCATTTAAGGTGTTTTCACGATTATAAAGCAGTGGAGTATGGTCTAATTGTCGAACAATCGCCCCTGCCGTCTCTGCAATGCAGTGCATGGCTGCTGTATCCCATTCACAGGTTGGACCAAAACGATAATAAACATCTGCCTTCTGCTCTGCCACCAGACAGCCCTTCAGGGAGCTTCCTGCCGATATCACTTCTGCGATTTGATGCTGATGTTTTTCAATCAAAGCCTTTTCTTGTTCTCCAGAATGGGATTTACTCCCCACCCATATCAATTCATCTATTTTAGCGGATACCTGTAATTTACTGATTTCCCCCGTCTTGCCATCCTGTTTGTAAGCACCGATCTCCGTGGCTGCATAATACAGGTCCCCTGTTACCGGAACCATAATAACCCCTATGACTGGATGCTGCTGGTATGACAACGCAATATTCACAGTAAACTGTCCATTTCGTTTGACAAACTCCTTTGTCCCGTCCAAGGGATCCACAATGAAACAGTAATCATTGTCCCTCCGGCTGCCATCATCCTTCATCTCTTCTGATAAAATAGCATACTCCGGAAAATGCTCCCGCAATCCCTGAACAATATGTTCATTGGCTCTCCGATCTGCCATAGTTAATGGCGAATCATCCTCCTTGTAGTCCACCGCAAAGTCTGTTTCATATACTTCTAAGATAATAGCTCCCGCTTCTACTGCAAGTTTCTTCAATACCTCTAATATTTGATTCTGATCCATAATGATAATCTCCAATTCTGTCAAACCAATTCCCAAAAATCCAATAATATCGGATAATGGTGCTGTTTTATTAACTACAAAGTTGTAACACCTGTTCTATCACGTAATCTTGTTGTTCCTGTGTCAAACCAGGATAAATCGGCAGACTGATGGCTCTCTGGTAAAACTTCTCCCCGTAAGGGCAATGCACATCGGCATAGCCATGCTCCTGATAATATGGATGCTGATATACTGGAATATAATGTACATTCACGCCGATTCCGGCTGCCCGCAGCGCTTCAAACACCTCTTTGCGATCCCGATTCAGAACCTGTATCATATACAGATGCCAGCCGCTTTCACAGCTCTCCATCTGCTCTGGCGTCCCGATGCCTGCCACCTCCGCAAATGCTTCATCATATCGTTTAGCAATGGATCTCCGCTTCTCCAGAAAACCATCCAGTTTGTCCATCTGACTGATACCCAAGGCACAGGAAATATCCGTAATTCGATAATTATATCCCAATAATTGCTGCTGATAATACCATGGTCCTTGATTTTCTGTCAGTAAATCCTCATCTCGGGTGATTCCATGGCTGCGAAACAGTAACAAGCGACGATAGAGTTCCTCATCCTGTGTGACAACCATTCCTCCTTCCCCTGTCGTAACAGGTTTTACCGGATGAAAACTAAAACAGGTCATATCAGAAATAGATCCAATCTTTCTACCATTATAAACTGCGCCCAAAGCATGAGCCGCATCTTCAATAATGGTCAGATTATGTTTTTTCGCAATAGCAGTAATCGCTTCCATATCACAAGGCTGTCCAGTGTAATGCACTGGTATAATTGCCTTTGTCCGGGATGTAATACACCGTTCCAGCTCTCCCGGGTCAATATTGTAAGTGACTGGATCAATATCGGCAAACACCGGATCAGCGCCACAATACAAAGCGCAGTTAGCAGATGCCGCAAAGGTAATCGGAGTTGTGATAACCTCATCTCCTGGTCCGATACCAGCAGCCAAACACGCAATGTGAAGTGCCGCCGTGCCATTGCACACAGCCACTGCATATTTTGCACCTACATAATCAGCAACTTTTCTCTCAAACTCTGCCACTTTAGGTCCTGTTGTCAGATAATCCGAACGCAGCACATCCATCACTGCCTGTATATCGGCTTCATCAATAGATTGTCTTCCATATGGAATATACATTTTACTCCTCCTTATTCTTATCTGAAAGTTGTCAGAATTTCCACTCTTAATAATTATACTTATAATATATACTCTTATCTTCTGACTGTTTTATCAGAAAAACCATACTGGTATTATACTCTGATTAAGCAGTATGACGCAACTACTTATTGACATAGCTCTCAACTTATGGTAGGGTAAATATGTTGTATGCTTAGCATAACATACTTTGCTGGGCAAAAGTTTATATTTTTCAAGTTTTAGGAGGCAGAAACATGAAGGGTACAGTAAAATGGTTTAATGCAAAAAAGGGATTCGGATTCATTTCTGACGAGACTGGCAAAGATGTATTTGTTCATTTCTCAGCACTTCAGATGGACGGTTTCAAGGTTCTGGACGAAGGCGAGGAAGTTGAGTTCGACGTTGTAAACGGCGAAAAAGGCCCACAGGCATCAAACGTAGTTAAAGTTGGCTAATTACTTTAACAGAATTTGTTATAATCACGCATGAATCATTAAATTTTAAGAATAGATAAAATCCTATTTTAAGAGTTAAGATTTTTTAAGGTTGTAACGAGACAGGAGTTAGTGGAAATTCCACTAACTCCTTTTTTCTGTCTATCAGTTACTGTACACAGTCCATTTTTCTACAGGATAATTTGCTGTTATCCATTAACTGTTTATTTTGTCTTTCTATTTTGCAAATAAAACGTATCACTATGTCCAAATAATACATATATAGTTTTCAATACTATGTTATATGTTATTTTTCCCTATTTTATCTTGACATAATAACTCAATACTGTTATATTTTGATTATCAAAATAAAGGAATATCTGTCAGCATCTATTTATTAGAATGGTAGTATGGCTTCTGATAGAATATGACACACGGAATCAACGGAAAGGAGAACTATCCCACATGAACACAGAAACGCATGAATTAATAATAGGTAATAAAACAGCACGAATTCCCATTATCCAGGGTGGAATGGGAGTCGGTGTCAGCCGGAGTAAACTGGCTGGTGCCGTTGCCGCAGCAGGAGGTGTGGGGATTATTTCTTCCGCACAAATCGGCTTTGATGAACCGGATTTTCTCTCTAAACATCAAGAAGCCAATCTCCGTTCCTTGAAAAAACATATCCAGCTGGCAAAGGAACAGGCTGATGGTGGTTTAGTGGGTGTCAACGTGATGGTAGCATTAAAAGATTACGAGGCTCATGTCCGTGCCTCTGTAGAAGCTGGTGCTGATGTTGTGATCTGTGGTGCAGGCCTGCCTGCAAACCTGCCGGAGCTGGTGGCAGGAAGCGACACCAAATTTGCCCCTATCGTTTCCTCCAGGAAAGCTGCCTTGGTTCTTCTGAAACGCTGGGATAAAAAATACCAGACAACCGCAGACTTTATCGTCATAGAGGGACCAAAAGCTGGTGGTCATCTGGGATTTTCCCAGGAGGATCTCCAGAAAGATCAAGAAAATACTTTAGATTATGATAAAGAAATTCAAGATATTATAGAAACCGTCCAGGAATATGCTGCAAAATACCAAAAAGAGATTCCAGTTATTCTGGCAGGCGGTATTTTTGACGCAAACGATATTCGTCACGCTATGGATCTGGGTGCAAACGGTGTACAAATCGCCAGCCGCTTTGTAGCCACCGAGGAATGTGACGCCTCCGATGCCTATAAACAGGCATATCTAAATGCTACAGCAGACGATATCCGCATCATCCAGAGTCCGGTGGGAATGCCAGGCAGAGCCATCCGCAACGCTTTTCTGGATCGCAGCGAAATACAGATCCCCCGCTGCCTGGGATGCCTGGCAAAATGTGATCCTTCCCGGATCCCCTACTGTATTACCGACGCCCTGATCCGAGCTGTTACTGGTGATACAGAAAACGGACTACTTTTCTGTGGAGAAAATGTCAGCCGGATTCATGAAATCACCACTGTCCCTGCATTGATGGCAGAATTGCAGGCAGGATTCTAACAGACGAGAAATCAAAGTGACAACTTCCTTTGCTGGCTGTGCGCATAAATATTTTTTACTTTATAGGAAACGAGAAGTTTTCTATAAAGTAAAATAGCACGATAGATTTTTCTCATCGTGCTATTTTCTGTTACTATTCACTGTAAATAATTCTATGACCAGAACCAGCGTAAAGCATTACTGCATCATTAATGATCAAAATCCACCGTAATCTGCCCCATACCACAGGTCAAATCTAAATCTGCCCATATATTGTGATTATCACTATGTTGCTCATCATGCTCTCCCCCATCAATCTGGACTTGCCCCAGTGATGCCTGGGAATCAATCTTATAATTCCCCCTCTCTCCTGGCAAAGTCATAGCGATCTGCCCCATACCACAATTGGCCTCCAGACTGCCATCCATCTTGCTTAGCTCCATATTCAATTCACCGGCACCACAATCCAAGCGGCAATCTCCTGTAATTTCGCCGGATTCAATCTTTAATTCCCCGGCAGCAATTTTCAGATCCAGTGAATGATCTACTTTTAGGTTCTGGATTTTGGCTTCCCCAGCTCCCCCATTAATGGTCATGTCTTCTCCCCACAAACCATCAACATCCAAATCTGCTGCGGCAAAGGAGATATTAATTTCTTCAAACTTATAATTCCTGGGAATCGTAATCTTCCAGTCTCCACTAACCCGATTCGAAAGAAAATGAAACCACTTTCGTTTCGGACTTTCCAAATACCAAGTCTTTCCATCATTCCGCATTTCCGATTTAATCTTGGAACCGGATATGGCAAATTCATCTCCTGTGGTGATAGTAATATCCCCTGCTGCCAAATTAAAATCCAACTTCTTGATATTCTGGCTTTCTATAGCCGCCTCTCCCACACTGGTAACAGTATGATCATCGGACTGAATCACATAGCTCTTTTTATCTCTGCCGCCAAATAAACCATGTACATGGCTGACATTACTAAGCTGTCCTCCCATTGACATACCAAGTACCACCAAAACACCACCAACTACAATGGATACTCCCATAATCCCCCAAAATAATCCCTTATGTTTCATTGTTAGCCTCATTTCTGCATCAGCGTACCGCTAATGACTGTATGTACATAATACAATTTATAAGCTTTTCTCTCTATTCCAAATCACTTCTAATCCTAGCTCCATGATTAATGAAATACTTTCTGCGCTATGCCACAAATTCCATCCCAAAGTTTCTCACACAATTTCCAGACTCCTGGCATTAATTTCAGGAGCAACAGTCCCCCCAGATAGCAGAGAATAATTCCGATTGGCAACATCACAAAACCAGCGCCAATACCTACTATCGCATCAGCAACATTGGCAGTAATGGCATGATACAGTCCGATCAACATACTGATCACTCCACCGACTCCCAGACCAATGCCTGTTCCAAACAATGCCAGAAACAGTGACAATATCACTACCAAAATCGTTATCACACAGCCGGCGATAACTGGAACCACCACTGGAATAATAATGATCGCCAGAATAGCCACCAAAATCCATTTCAGGATCAGATTCGACCGTTCTTCAGATGTGGTGCTTTTAGATGCTGTAGAAGCACTCTGACCACTATTGCCCTTCTTCTGAAATCCCTCTGTCTGTCCATTTCCCTCTCCGCTTCCCCATTCTCGTGTACCAGAATCGGCATTACGGTAGCTTCCATCCACCACTTCCGGATAAGCGGCATCTTTCATTTGGCCTGGTTCTCCGTATTGCAGATTTTCTGCTTCTGTTTCCCGTATTTTTGCTGCCACCTTTTCCGGTGACTCCAACTCCTGAATGATGGCCTGCTCCTGCTCTCTGCCCGCATCAGCAAAATAATCCTCATAATATTGTAAGGCTTCGCTACGTTCTTCTTCTGACAAATCCGAAAGCAGTCTGCTCAAATCCCCTAAAAATTCGTATTTCGTCATGATTCTCCTCATTTCTGCGTTATGATACGCCTATTTTTTCAATAATAATTGGCTGATTTTACTGGAATAGCCTGCCCATTCCTGCTGATACAACGCCAACTGCCTGCGTCCACGTTCCGTAATGCGATAATATCTCCTGGTACGCCCACCGCATAGCATGTCATATGTCTGTAAACATTCATCATGCTGTAATCGCCGAAGTACCGGATATAGCGTAGATTCTGAGACATCTATCGCCGCACGGACATCCTGTGTGATCCGATAGCCGTACGTCCCCTCCACCTCCTGATCCACAATTGCCAAAACAATCGCATCCAGCAAAGCGGCACCTGTATTAAAAACCATATTCCACCTCTTTTTCCCGATATGTGCTGTCATGCACTACATACTGCCTAGTTGATGCTATACATCACTTTACCTGATTATAGCATAATATTATATGCCATATAGTATCATTTGCCACATACTATACAGCATATAATATCACCTGTCAAGTCTCTTTTTTAAAAAAGCCAGTAGCTTTTTTACGTCTACTGACCTTTTTTCCTATAAACCCTATTTATTTAATGATGTGGGTGTCAAAAGGTATTTTGACACTCACTGTTCATTTGTCAATTCATATATACACCAGCCACCTATCGGACGTATTTTCACCCCATTTTCATAAGCCAATTTCGCATTAGCAGTATACTTATGATTTTTGTAATATGCTTTTGCATTTGTACCAGGGTTAACCACCCATGCGCCCTTAAGTAAGCCTTTCTTATATTTATTAATTATTCTTTTCCAATCAGGATCAATTTCTGTTTCAGAGAATACACTTATGGCAGATTCTTTAATCTCCCCATTAGCACTTTTTCCTATGTCAATAAACAAATTATTATTTTGTAATTTCATAAAGTTCCAATTATCATTAGCTCTAGGAATACTATTCTTTGATATCACAATACAATCATACTTTTTTATATTTTCTATATCTTTTATATCTATATATCCCGCAACATTTTCTATTGTGTAATATGGAAAAAATATCACACCACAAATTTCATAATTATGATTCTCAATCACGCTAAGAATGAATTCATGGAGATCCTCTAGTGTAGCATGAAATTGCATATTCATTTTCCTCATTTCAATCATACACCTCGCATTTCATTAAAATCATTCATTATCTCACACATTTGCCACTATTTTAATAATCTGCTTTATTATAATAACGGTTACATGAAGTTGTCTAAACCGGAAAATCACTCATATCCCAAACAACTTTAACTGCTTGTTTACCTTGTGTTGCCCATTGAATTACTTCTGAAATAAATTGGGGCGTAATTATTTCCGGAATACAAAAGGGTAGCAAATACCGAATCCAACAACCCTCTGTCTGTTTGCCCTGAAACACCCGTCCTTTGCTAATGACATATGGAGTATTTGTTTTGAAAGGACACGAAATAATGAGCTTCTTATCCTCAGAAATAATGTCCAGAATACGGTATGGGCTTTCATCATCCAGTTTAATATACCATACATAACTTTCCTTATTTACTATGATTTTTCGTCTTTCTTTTTTTCCTACACTCATACATCTATCCTCCGAAAACCCAGTTATCTTATCCCGCCTGTGGTGAAACAGAAAGCACTTTATCATTTATATTATGTAAATTGCGGTTATATTTCATAAGTGGCTCTGTTCTTCATCATTACATCTGTATATTACTTTGTTACCTTTTTGTTCCACCAATCAGTTATCTAAACTGCCCTCTTCCAACAGAAAATCATAGATACTCATAACCAGCACTCCATCATCATTGTAATATGGTGCAGGTGCATCTTTCGTGATAATGATTTTCTTGAAGAAATCGCCAGTCAGCATCAAAGATCGCTGCTCCTGTTCCATCTTTGCCTTGTCTGGAATCGCATAGGCCGATTGGATATAATACCGCTTAGAGCCCTTGTTGCAAACAAAATCAATTTCCAACTGCTTGCGAATTCCATGACCTTTTTCATTGGTTTTATTCAAAGTGATAACACCCACATCTACATTGAACCCGCGTATCTTCAGTTCATTAAAGATAATATTCTCCATAGTATGAGTTTCTTCCAATTGACGGAAATTAAGACGAGCATTACGCAATCCCAAATCGGTAAAGTAATATTTGACTGGTGTGTTGATATACTTTTTACCCTTAATGTCATATCGAACAGCACTATCAATCAAAAAAGAATCACAAAGATAATCGATATATCTTTTAATGGTTGTGTTGCTGATGGTTTTCTGTTTGACAGTTTTAAATGTAGCCGATAACTTTGTCGGATTTGTAAGGGAGCCGATAACTGACGAAAGAATATTCAGAAGTTCCTCCAATTCTGCCCGATTGCGCACATTATGTCTGCCTACAATATCCGAAATATAGGTTTCCTCGAACAGAGACTTCAAAAAATCAATCTTTTCCTCTGAATTTGAAATATTCATGATAGGCGGCATTCCACCATAAAGCATATATTCGTTCCAGCCATCCTGTTTCGTCCCCGAATAGACGGACATAAATTCAGCAAAGCTGAGAGGATGCATATGAACTTCATCTCCTCGACCTCGAAATTCAGTGATCACATCCTTGGACAAAAAACGGGCATTGCTTCCTGTCACGTATACATCCACATTTTGCATACGAATTAGGCTATTTAATACGGATTCAAACTCACCTAAAAGCTGCACCTCATCCAGTAATATATAGTACATTCTATCATCTTTAATCTGCTCCTTGAGATAGGGATACAAAATGTCTGGATCACGAAACTTCTTATTCTCGAAAGAATCAAAAGCTATTTCAATGATATGCTGTTCATCCGTTCCTTCTGCCAGCAAATAATCCTTAAACAGATTAAACAATAGATAGGACTTTCCACAGCGACGTATACCCGTTACCACCTTGATAAGTCTATTGTGCTTTTTACTGATGAGTTTGTTCAAATAGATGTTTCTCTTAATTTCCATATCTTAGCCCTTCTCTCTACTATTTTTTGCGAGTTATCGCAAAAATTTTCAGTAGCATTATACCCCGTCCGGATTGATTTTACAACTAGTGGTAAAAATTTCTTTAACACTATCCGTAAATTTTAGAGAAATTTTTATACACCGTATGCTTTTTGTATTATATTTTTTAATATCGTAAACATAAGAATCTCTGTTGCATATTTAGATAATTGTTGCATACATTGTAACATCTGAATAATCTATATTATTTCTATTGAAAAAACTAATGAATCAAATTTAGGTTCAAACCCTTCATCATTACATCTGTATATTACTTTATTATCTTTCTGTTCCACCAGCATCCCACAGGAGTCCATTTGGCGTCTTACTTCACTGCGACCAGTCCCAACATTATACTTATAATATAGATCAAATATGCTTGCTAATCCCTCCGCAGAGAAACAAAAAATTTTATTTTTTTAGGTGCAGTATCTTTTTCAACCCCTGTAAAAAGATTATTGTATATTTTTTCTCTTCCAACAATTCCTTTCCATGCATTTCTTCCCATAATTTCACTCCTATTCCGGTCTAGAACTGTATAATTATATGTTTGTTTTGGTCGTATTTTCAGTCTGTTCTATGACAAATTGTTTGCACACTATATTATATATACCTACATCATCAATTACTAATTTATAATGACGTATCTTCTCTATTTCACCTCCAAATGCATAATTTATTTTATCTTTTGAAATCAGACTTTCAACTGAAAAATTCTTTCTGTATTCTTTTTCGCATTTTCTATCAACACATCTTCTGGCACCTTCATATATTTAGCCAAATCTTTTACAACATACTTTATGTTTTGAGGTACATTTGTCCTATTAAGCCCCGGAACATTCTTAGGTGTCAAGTATGGAGCATCTGTCTCCACTAATATCCGATCCAGCGGAATGATATGTACCGCATCACGCAATTCTTTCGCACGGCGATCATCGCAAATCCATCCCGTAATACCGATGGAAAATCCCATTGAAAGATACTTGTCCAATGTTTTCTTATCACCTGTAAAACAATGAACCACAGATTTTTCGCATATATTTGAGTGCTTTTTAAATCTTTTTATAAAATCATCCGCTGCACTACGCTCATGTAAAAATAATGGTTTATTAAGTCTTTCTGCTATAACAATATGTTTTTCTAAACATCTAATCTGATTCTCTTTTGTCGAAAACATTCTATCATAATCTAATCCACACTCTCCCACAGCAACAATCCTGTCATTTTGTGATAAGATCTGCTCTATAAACTGAAAATCTTCCTGTTTTGCCTGATCAGCGTTATGAGGGTGTATCCCAACCGTTCCAAATATCTTATGTATTTTTACAAAATCATTTATCTTTATATTTTCTTTTTTATCTGTTCCTGTCAAAATACAACATACCTCATTATCTTCTGCTTCCTTTATTATTTTTTCCGGATCAGGAAACTGTTTACAGAACAGATTTAAACCAATGTCATAATATTTTACAAAACCCATAATCTTCTCCTATAAAATCAATCATTCATTCAATAATAACTTTTCTAATCATACCATACAATTCTCTGCCATGCCAATAAGTTTATTAATTCCATTCTCAAATAAAACGGGCTTATACAAAACGAAGAACAAAGAGTTTCGCAAAGCAAAAAACCGACCAGCCATTACTCAAACAGCTGGTCGGATTTCACATCCAAATACATTTTTACCTATAGAAATTTTCGAAAAAGATTTAATAGGCAACTATAGAATACGCCCATGCAAGATCCTGATCTATCAGATTCCCTTGATACTTCATCAGAACCCGCATTCCTGTTGTCAGCATCTTACCATCATATTCTTTCGCTCCATTTACCACAACCGGTGTATCCTCATCAATCAATATCGTTGTAATCTTCGTGCCATTTGCAGAACCAGCTATATCGAAATAGTAGTCTCCATCCTTTTCCAGCACATAAAATGTAGCAGCACAGATCGTATACTCTGCATTGCCTTTATTCTGTTTATCCAGAACAGTATGATGTTCTTCTTCTGATATTACCAACGCCGCATATGTAGTTACCGTTTCGTTACCCTGTTTGAAAGAAAACGGACTGCATCGGAAGTATTCCCCTACTTGAACAGATGATGCTGCAACAACTGCATCCCCCCTCCAGATCGGAATATTAGTATTTACTACTGTCGTATATTCCTTATTATCCTTAGCCTGCAAGGTAAGTGTATTCCCATTTACCTTAATAACTTTATAAAAGGAAGGATCCGTCAATTTGGTCACATCTGTAGTATTTACCTGTACAGGATTCTTCTGAGACGTATTAGTCTGAGTAGAATTCTTCTGGGCTGCTGCCTTATTCGTTACCTGAATTTTCACAGAGGCTTTTTTCTTTCCCTTCTGTGCTGTCAAGGTAGCAGAACCTTTCTTTTTGGCCTGCACTGTCACTGCTTTGGTATTTTTGCCATTGCTAATCTTGATGCTTTTCCCCTTAACCGTCCATTTCACTTTCTGGTTCGCCTTGAATTTCTTTTTGTCTCCTACCTTCATGGTAATCTTTTTCTTACCTGAAATAGTTACTTTCTTGTTTGTCTTTTTTGCTGCACTAACCGGGGTATAGACAGAGGTTGTTACTAACGCTCCTGCCAGACATACCGCAACTAGTTTCATCACTTTTGTTTTCTTCATTCCTCTTCCCCTTTCGTAAAACATAGTTTATTTTGTCGACCATTATTTTACCACATCCTCATTGCATTTGCATTAAATTTCGAGGAAAATTTTGCCATTTGGCACTTCCTTCGTTGCATTATATTTTTAATGACAAAAATCTCTCTTTTCACCTATTTATATGACAAATTCAGTCCGCTTTCTTCCAATCTGTAAAACCATGTTTTTCTAATCTATTTTCTATTTCATGCAACAGGGCAGAATCAAATTCCATCTGACAAGCTCTATAAATGTCATTGCTTATTATTGCATAAGATTTATTTACAAAATGAGACATAACTATTGCCAAATTTTCATCTGACATATCATCATAAAGTAAATAAAGTATTATCCAGTATTGTTCTTCATTAATGCCATCTGGAAATGACTCAGCCAGCATATCATATGTTGATTTTAGAGCATCTGGTAAATATCGTTTATAATATTTTATCAGATGTTGCTCATTTTTATCTTTTCGTTTCCCAAAAGCCTTATCTGCAAGAAGGATCTGCTCTGATGGCAGAAATAATCCCACCTCAATCAGATTGTCAAGCAACATTTCTAATGCAATTCTCTTTTCTCCATGATTTCCAATTTCCTTTGCCTGATCTATTGCGTACTTTACTATTTCATATCCTCTCTCTTTATCACGCTCATGCAAAAAGAACATTTCATTTATTGACATCGTTTCCATATTTCTTATAAAATCCTCATATGCTTGGATATCCATAATATTTCAACCATCCTAACTCCCGTAATTATAAGCAACTATTATACCTTTCCAGTTGATTGTTTCCATGTTGAAACAGAACTACTTGCTATAGTAAGAAAACAACAAATTAAATACTCCTTAAAGTATAACACATCACTTTCAACCGTGACAATTTGATTCGTCAGCCTGTGTGCAAAAAACGGGAAAAGTCAAATTGATTTGTACTTGACAAAACGTATAATGCATGCTAAGATTGCAAAACATACTAACTAAGTACAGCTTGGGGTTGTACTGGTTTCGACGGGCTCACTGAAGGTGGAGAAGCTGTTCGTGGTCGGACACCACGTTAAAAGTTCGAATTTAAATTTAAACGCTGAAGATAATTTAGCACTGGCTGCCTAAGCGCAGCCCATCGGCCCTGATGCCCCGCCATCAGGATCACCGGTGTCATACCTGCGGGACACTCTGGCTCTTAAGCTTTGCGGAGACAGAAAATTCATGAAGCTACTGAAGGATACAGCCTGTTAGTGGGCGGTATCCGGAGGGAATGTTAAAACACTGACTATGACAGTAGAAGTACATTGGATCTGGGTTCGGACCGGGGTTCGACTCCCCGCAGCTCCATTTGACCGCATTAAGACGAACCCTGTATATGATACAATCATATATAGGAACATGTTTTGTGCAGTGTATCGGAAAGAAATAAGGACAGCATAAGCTGTGCTTATTTTTTTTGCGTAATTATTATATCTTTCGGGAACATTTTGACATGTTACGACAATATATCAGTGAGGGGATCAGGAAAGGAGGAGAGGAAAACTATGATGAGGGATGAAGAAAACAGTCAAATGGACACGGAAATGAAGAAGGCAATTTTAGCTCATAGCCACCAGATTTTTCATTTCTGCTACCATTTAACAGGAAACCGGATGGATGCGGAAGATCTGTTCCAGGATACTTTTCTGGCTGCCTGGGAGAAAAGGGATGTTCTTTGTAATCAGATTTCCGATAGTCAGATGAAAAATTATCTTCTCGGCATTGCGACCCATCTCTGGAAAAATCATCAACGGAAATGGTTTCGACGAAACAGGATTGCACCCCCCGATGGCAGGGAAGATGCCCTTGCGGAAGCAGTCAGCACGGAACAGGGGCCAGAAGGAACCTTGCTGCAAAAGGAAGTCTGGAGAGAGCTGCGAGGCCGAGTAGAAGCACTGCCAGACAGATTCCGCTTAGTGATCGTTATGCACTATGCCGGGGAGATGAGCACAGAGGAAATTGCGGTGCAACTGGGAATACCGGCTGCCACTGTGCGCAGTCGTTTGAACCGTGCCAGAAAAAAATTGCTGAAAGAATTGGAGGAGAATGGATATGAAAGATTATATGGATAAATTATTGAAAGAAGCATACCAAGACAACATAGAAATGACAGAAGGACTGGAAGATCTTGTATCTGACAAAATGACAGACCAAAAGAAAAGGAATCGCACTACATTCCAAATTCCTACAACAAAAGGAATAAAAAGAACCAGATTACGTCCCGTGTTTGCAATACTCTGTGGAGTTCTTCTCCTGGGAAGTGCCATAACCACATATGGGGCGGTAAAGGGATTGTCGGTGGATCAACTTTTTGCTGTCATCTGGGGAGAACGGCAACAAAAAAATTCTCTGGAACAATTTGACACAGAGGTAAATGTGCTGACAGAGAAATCAACATTCAAGGACATTGATATCGAGCCAGTGCAGGCAATTTCCGATGGTCACAGTACATATGTCGTTGTGAAGGTAACAGGAATCAATGGATTCTGTCTCACAGATGAGATGTCATTTGAAGCATTTTCTCTGGATGATGCAGAAGATAGTACAACTACCCTGAGCTCCCATGTGCTGAAAAGAGAGGGAAACACCATATATGTGGCACTGTGGGCAATGTGGACCAATATGAAAAATGTCAAAGAAGACCATCTGGAATGTTCCATTGGTATTTATAACTTGCATCATGTAGAACTGGATGAAACGGGAAGGATCCTCCGGCTCAAACATACGCTTTCGGAACCGGACCCAGAGGAGCGAACAAGTTATGAACGCTATCTGGAAGAATCTTTTGCTGCCAAGGGAGAATATCGTGGAAAAATCTTATGTAAGGTGCAGCGTGACCATCTGGAGATCCCCACAGATGAATATGGTACTTTTCAAGTGGGTGCTCTCAGCGTGATGACAAGCAAGGATATTTCTGAAGAAATAGGGCGTACCGATACCGATAACAGTTTGTATATTCTTATGGAAGATGGCAGCGAGGTAACAGCAATACACAACAGCAGTGAAGAAAATGCTTTTACCTCATTTGAAGTGCAGGAGCCGTTGAACCCAAAGAAGGTCAAGGGAATCCGTATACTAGGGCATAGCTATGAAATTGATAAAAAATAATGATTCATGTCCATGTTGGCACAAAATGGAACCCCCAGTAGGTTGCTACTACTGGGGGTTCTTGCTCGTTACAGTAAGCTATACTGTTTGGGTTAGTTACTGCAATTCATAATATCCTGTGCATCAGGACTTGGATAGTCTTTTATAAAACTAAGAATATTCCCGGTTATTTTTGACTCTAGTCGTTTAAAATCTACCCCTGAATATTTGTAACGCATTCTTTTCAAAAGACGTTTTGAATCCTCGCAAATGGTTTTAGCTTCTGTAGCGTTTTTCGGCACTTCCGTTCTGGCAATGTAATCTAAAATATTTTCGGGTATTGCGTCAAATTTAACAGGTGTATATTCGTTATAATATGGATCATAATCCGTATTTTTTGTGGTATATGCGATATGATACTCCTTTAAGGGAGTGCAGTAATATATATTTTTCAGTATGTCAAGCACTCTGTTCCTATGATTGTCTGCGATATCCCTCATTTCATCCAGAGCTGTTTCCGGATGACTAAGCAATGTAAGGAAAAAACGGGAGGGATAGAAAACATCCGGATAACGGTCATACAGTTTCATGATTAGTGTTCTATATTCATCATCCCTATGATGGGCGAGATTTTCCACAAGCATTTCATTTACATTGATAATCTTATCGTAGACTCTGGGCGGTGTTGACTCCACAAGGGTGATAAAGCAGTCGTCTACCGTGCTCTTGTTTTTCAGCATAAGCACGGCAGGATGGATTTGACTATCAATCAAGCCGCCTTTCCATTTCTCATAATTTGTGATTTCTTTATTTTTTACCGCCTCGAAAAATTTTTGCCTTGCAAATTCTGTACATACTCTGCCACTGGATTCTGATATATAAATGACATCACGGTCATTGAATTTTGCGGTTAGTTTTTCAAAGACAACCTCGGCTTCCGGTGAACTGAGCTTTGCGAGTGCTGTAAGCGCAGCCTTTTTCAGACGACCACTTTGCCATGTGTAAAGCTCAAGTAACAATCCTGTGTTTTTCTCTGAGCAAGCAAGAGCTTCTATTGCCTTTACTCTAATGTTTTTAGGACATTTCTCATTTTTTGCAAGAGCTACATACCAGTCGTTTTCAGCATATCCCATGGAACGGTTTATATATTCCACCTGCATTCCTGAGGCTTTTTGATCCGTCAGATCAAGGGAATTTTTCATGGCAATAGATAAATTTTCATCGCAGATACGAAACATTAAGTCTGATAGATCACGAACTCCCGGATTTTGAATATGCGAATACTCAATAAATGCAGCAACAACTTTTGAGTTGGAAAGTGTATCTGCATCTTCGTTTATTTCTTTCAGATGAAGATTATATAGAAATCTGGCATCTTTCAGGTTTTCTATGAAATTATCTACTGGTGATAATGCCATATTTTTATCACCGTTGTCTGATTTATTTCTTTCCATTATGTTCTCCTTTTTATGGTGAACTGCCCCCAAAATCTTGGACAATTTGAGCTTTAGTTATTCTTGTGTATTTTTAACATGATGATAGTTCCCAGAATCAGAAAACCTACCATTCCAATGATTCCAGATGGTTTTGGCCCCAACAAGGCATTATAACCTGATACACATATAAACAAAGGCGCTTCTCTAATTGCATTGATTACTCCATGTGAAATACAAGCTGGAATAACACTTCTAGTTTTGATCGTTAAATAGGATAGAAAAATCCCAACAGATGTTGCAAATACAATCATCATTAACATTCCAGTCCATGGAGCTCCAAAATAATTGCCCGAATAATTTACTCCAAAGTAGACAAGGGGTGCATGAACAATTCCCCACAATATACCGTCTAATATTATCCCTTTCATAATACCAACTTTTTTACACAATAAGGGCAACAAATATGCTCGCCAGCCAACTTCCTCCCCAAAAGCCAGAATATGATTTATAAAAACAAAGGGAGCCAACAGTACCATTCCTGCTGCAATGAAGGGCAAAGATAATGCCGATAATGTTGGTAAGGTAATTTGTTCCCCCGCTACAGCGGCAAGATTTCTAACATACCCAAGGGTCAAATCTAAATGATTTGGAAAAAGAACAAAATATATGAGTCCCCCTAAAATAATCATGATACTTGGAACATAGGCTGCGATTAAATATATTTTCCAATTTTTCTTTATTTGAGGTTTTAATAGTAATTCACTCTTATCATTTGTGACCTTTCTGGTTATGAATGTCGCTAATGCAGGCAACCACATAAATATTATAGACATGACCATTACAAGATTCCCGCCATTTGCAGGCTTAAATAAAAATAATGGAATGCTAATTAAGGCGACTAGTAAAAATTCCGTTGAAAGAAATATTGCGATTTTTGGAGAATCTCCTGAAAGTTCTTTATGTGTCATATTTGTACTCATGCTGCGAGCCTCCTTTGCGAGCAGCTAATGTACCAATGTTTGTGCTGCTCGCTGCACAATACTTGCTACACAAACTGCGTTTGTGTTGTGAAATAATTTATTTTTCACTCTTTCTTCTCCTCTAAATTCTTATTCATCACCATATTTTTTCGGAGAATAATATGATGAAAAAATGCGACATCCCTAAATTTAGGAATTTCCTCTGCCCTGCATTCAAGATCATACATATTGGAAAACCATTCATCTCCGGTCTTTAATTCATTTCGCTGTAAAGCATAAAAAATGCGCAAGCCATAAATTTTATGTATTTTAAGCATACCTTTGCAATATTCTTCTAACTCATGATCCTCATATTCATTTATCATTCCAAAATTAACAGATTCTACATTTCCATTTTCTAATAGTTTCAAGGCCTCATCAATATCATATTCAAACACAGCTTTCTGCATTATTTTTCCTGCTCTGTTATGCTTAATAATGGAAATAAAGCCATTCGTTTTTAATAGTCTGTTAAATTCAAATAATAGTTCTTCCCTGTCATTCAGATATTCCATGACATTATGGCAAATGATCACATCAAAAGATTGACTTGGCATATTTTTTAATGCCTCAATACCACCAGTAATCTGCTCATAGTGATTATTGGTAAATTGATGTTTTAACATTTCCTCGTTCGGCTCAACAGCAATTACATCATTGTATTTAGCGAAATGATCTGCTGTATTTCCAAAACCGCTTCCAAAATCAAGAATTCTCTTTCCCTTGCATTCTATGTTATGCCAAGCTAATTTATAAAACAATTTGCCCCATGGTGCATGTACATATTCTAAATATCCCTGAATATTCGCTTTTTCACCCACGGTAGTCTCTCCTTTCTCGATGGGGATTTGAGTATGGAATGTTAATTTAATACAAATTAGATACTTTAAACTTCCGCTCTGCCTCCCGTCGCTGATCTTTCTTGGCAATATCCTGTCTCTTGTCATACAGTTTCTTACCCTTGGCAAGACCGATCTCAACCTTCACCAGACTTCCCTTAAAATATACATTCAATGGCACAATAGTATAACCCTTTTGCGCCACATGTCCCTCAATTTTACGGATTTCCTGGCGATGTAACAAAAGTTTTCTGACACGCATTGGATCCTTATTGAAAATATTTCCCTTTTCATAAGGGCTGATATGCATGTTGTATACATACACCTCACCCCGTTCAATCCGGATAAATGCTTCCTTTACGCTGCATCTGCCCATGCGCAGGGACTTCACCTCTGTCCCCGCCAACGAAATCCCTGCCTCATATTTTTCCTCGATAAAGTAGTCATGGAATGCCTTTTTATTCCCTGCGATCAACTTCTTCGCTTCCTTTGCCATATCTACCTCCATGTCTGATTCTTATTTAGCTATTAGCATTTCTTATACATTTTCTCTCTTTTTCTCTTCTACCAGTTTCGCAAAGGCATCTTCCGCCTTTTTCTGCTTCTCACTAATCTCAGAAGAATCTGCTTCTTTTCTACTATTATGTCTATCCTGATCCTTGGTTCCCCCAGAAATAACAGATGTATTACGGTCTGCTTCGCTTGTCGCTCCATCTTCCTCTGCATCTGCGATCACAAAATCAATACTATTGGTGATACGATCCACCGCTGAAACTGTTACCCGAATCGGCTCACCCAATTTATAAACCTTTCCGGTACGCTCTCCCACCATCTGATATTTCTCTTCGGCAAAATAATAATAATCTCCTGGAATATCTGCCACACGGATCATTCCCTCAATGGTATTCTGCAATTCCACATACATGCCCCATGTGGTCACACCAGAAATCACACCATCGAAACTTTCACCCACAAACTGCTCCATATATTCTGCCTTTTTCATTTTCTCTACTTCTCGCTCGGCTTCGTCGGCACGTCGTTCTAGACGGCTTGCCTCCGCTGTCACATCCGGAAGAATCTTCTGATAATGACCAATCCGTTTCTCTGCCAGCTGACCATGCAGATTCTCTTTGATAATACGGTGGATCTGCAGATCCGGATACCGTCGGATCGGTGAAGTAAAATGACAATAATATTTCATTGCCAAGCCAAAATGTCCCTCACATTCTGTGGTATATTTCGCCTGCTTCATGGAACGAAGTGCCAGCCTGCTAATCAAACCTTCCTCCGGTGTTCCTGCTGCTTTCGCAACTAATTTCTGAATTTCTTTGGGATGGATTTCATCCTCTGCCCCCATCTTGATGGTATATCCAAAATTATTAATAAAGATACCTAATTGCTGAATCTTTTCGCTGTCTGGTGTCTCATGGACACGATAGACAAAGGGCAGTTCCTGCCAGAAATATTCCTCTGCTACGGTCTGGTTCGCTGCCAGCATGAATTCCTCAATGATTCGGTGGGCATTATTCCGCTCATATTCCATAACATCCAGCGGTTTTCCCTGGGGATCCAGTATAATTTTGCTCTCTGGAAAATCAAAATCAATGGAGCCACGTTTCTCCCTGCGCTGCCGCAGAATGGCAGCCAGCTCATACATCAGTTCAAACATCGGAATTAACTCTTGATACTCTGCACATTCCTCCGGATCCTGCAACTCAATAATCTTGTTGACACTGGTATAGGACATCCGGCGGTCAACCCGTATCACACTCTCCTCAATACGATGTTCTGTAATCTCTCCCTTGGCATTAATAGTCATCATACAGGTCAATGCCAGACGGTCTGTTCCCTGATTCAGAGAACAAATTCCATTAGAAAGTTTGTGAGGAAGCATGGGAATAACCCGGTCCACCAGATAAACGCTGGTTCCCCGCTTCAAAGCCTCTTTATCCAAAGGAGAATGTTCAGTAACATATTGACTGACATCAGCAATATGCACCCCCAATTGATACAGTTCTCCCTCTTTGGTCAGGGTAATGGCATCATCCAGATCTTTGGCATCCTCCCCATCTATGGTAACGGTCTGCAGATCACGGTAATCTACCCTTCCTGCCTTTTCCTCCTCGGCAACCTCATCGGCAATACCTTCCACCTGATTCATTACCGCATCCGGATATTCCTCCGGCAGTCCATATGCCTTGATGACCGATAGAATGTCCACTCCTGGATCATTAATATGTCCAATGATCTCTATGATCCTGCCCTCTGGATTGCGGTTCTCTGTACCATAATCCGTAATTTCCACCACAACCTTATGACCGGTAATGGCCCCTTTGGTTTCTGCCTTGGGAATATAGATATCCTTGGTAAATTTATGGTTATCCGCCACTACAAAACCGAAGCTCTTGCTGCTGGAATAAGTACCTACCAGGATCACATTGCCACGCTCCAATATGCTGACAACTTCTGCTTCCTTACGTTTTCCGTGCTGTTTTGCATCCACAGCAATCCGCACAGTATCCCCATCAATGGCATTCAAAGTACGGTGTGCAGGAATAAAATAATCTTCTGTCTCACCCTCTACACGGACAAAACCGAAACCTTTCTGGGTTCCCATAAAACGCCCCTGCAGCAAATTACCGGCCGCTACCTGCACCTTGCCTTTCTGGGTAATATGAAGTTTTCCCTCCTCTGCCAAAGCTTCAATGACACGACGCAAATCCTTTTTTTCTGCGGCTGGCACCTGCAGCACCATCGCCATCTCCTTGACAGACATAGGTACATATTCCTGATCAGAAATAAAATCGTATACTAATTTTTTCTTTGCCTCTGCTTCTTCTCTCGTCATAAAAACTCCCTTCTGCCGTTTCATACATAAATGATTTCCGCTATTTATGATTCCTTCAGCAAACAGATATGGTTATAATATAGAAGAAAAAGGGACTGCAAACAGCCGTATGCTATTGGCAATCCCTGATATCTTCTAGTTCTCAATTATTGAAAAATTTTTAAGTTTAATACTAACGACAAAACAACGAATAATACTGCCAGGATCTTGGTAGCTAATTCCAAACCGCCTTCCATAGAACGACCCTTGTTCTTGCCCCAATAGGACTCAGCCGCACCACTAATGGCACCTGTCAAACCTGCCTGTTTGCCCTCCTGCATCAGTACAATTATCGTCAGAATACAACATATCAGAATATATACCAACAATAATACCGTATGAAGATTATGAATCATCGAAATTTCCTCCATTCTATTCTAATTACTATCCTCAGTATAACCTATCTGTGCTTGTCTACACGGCTACACTGACACAAAACACGATCCTGGATTTTGTCGTTCTCACAAAATCACACCTATACATCATACCATAGTATTTTCAGTATTTCAAGTATAATTTATTTCTTGATCAACAGGGATTTACCTGTCATCTCTGCCGGCTGTTCCAATCCCATGATCTCCAGCAAGGTCGGTGCAATGTCTGCCAGGCAACCACCAGTACGCAAAGTATACTCTGGATCATAATTAAATAAGATAAACGGAACCTGATTCGTGGTATGAGCTGTGTGAGGTTCACCAGTCTCATAATCAATCATTTTCTCTGCATTACCATGATCGGCACAGACAAACAAAGCTCCATCCACCTGTTTTACCGCATCTACCGCTGCTCCAACACACTGATCCACTCGCTCTACTGCCTTGACAGCGGCTTCAATCACACCAGTATGCCCTACCATATCCGGATTGGCAAAGTTAATGACAATCACGTCATATTTCCCAGAAGTAATTGCTGCCGTCAGCCGTTCTCCCACTTCAGGAGCACTCATCTCCGGCTGTAGATCGTAAGTAGCTACGGATGGGGATTTGACCAGAGAACGTTCTTCATCTTTGTTCGGCTCCTCCACACCACCATTAAAGAAGAAGGTAACATGGGCATATTTTTCTGTCTCTGCCAGGCGAAGCTGGGTTTTGCCCTGGGCTGCCAGATATTCACCAAAGGTGTTGACAATGTTCTCTTTCTCAAAAGCAATCTGCTTGTTCTCTATGGTTTCATCGTAATCCTTGAAGCAAACAAAAGTAAGTGGCATTAAACCGTTAACACGATTGAAATGGTCGAACTCCTGATCGCAGAAGGCACGGGTAATCTGGCGGGCACGATCCGGACGGAAGTTATAAAAGATTACGGAATCATTTGCTGCAATGGTTGCCACCGGCTTACCATCCTTTTCGATCACTGTTGGTACCACAAACTCATCGGTTACATCCTCTGCATAGGAGTCTGCCACAGCCTGTACGGCATCCGTTGCCCGTATGCCCTCTCCGCTGACCAATGCCTGATATGCCTTTTCCACACGCTCCCAGTTATTATCACGATCCATCGCATAGTAACGTCCATGGACACTGGCAATCTGTCCTACACCAATCTCATCTATCTTTGCCTGCAAAGCTGCCACATAATCCTTTCCGGATGCCGGCGGTGTATCACGCCCATCCAGGAAACAATGGACATAAACCTTGTCAATGTTGTTGCGCTTTGCCAGCTCCAAAAGAGCATACAAATGGGTATTGTGACTGTGCACACCACCATCAGATAACAAACCAAATAAATGCAGCTTGGAGTCATTTTTCTTGACATTCTCCACAGCATTTAACAACACTTTATTTTCAAAAAAATCTCCATCTTCAATAGACTTGGTAATTCGGGTCAGATCCTGGTAAATAATTCTTCCGGCACCGATATTCATGTGACCCACCTCAGAATTTCCCATCTGGCCATCCGGCAGACCTACACTTAAACCGCTGGCATTTCCTGGCTGAAACGGACACTCCTTCATCAACTTGTCCATTACCGGAGTATCAGCCATGGCAATCGCATTGCCTTCTGTCTTTTCGTTTAAACCATAACCATCCAATACCATCAATACAACTGGTCTTTTGCTCATCATTTAACCTCTTTTCCGCACTTTGCTATATCTGTTTCATTGTTAGCTATTCCATCCGATATTCTATCACAAGAAATGACGATTGACAACGCTAAGTTCCGTTGCAACTAATTCTAGATTCCCATCTTGTTACTGATAACTGCTAATTTTACTTGAGAAATTTCCTGTTATCCGTCAAACGTTCGTTTTATCCAGCTGCCTCGCCAGAAAAACTCATCGCTTTGCTTTCATTTTGCGCTTCTAAGTGCCAATGGCAATTGTTTAGAACGGACCGAAACGAAGTGTAGACCTGCCACGAGGGTTAAATACTCTACAGCTTACTACATAGTATTTGACTCTTGCGCACTATTATGCAAATCATTCTACCGTAACCATTCGCTCCACCACACTGATCCTGCTTACATTTCGATAACAAAGAACTGGAACCAACAGAACAATCAAGAACAAAAATGGCAGACATAGTAAAATCGGAACCAGCGTAAATTGATAACGAAAGAATGCCAATTCCATCGAACGGATCAACATAGTACTGAGCAGGCTGCTCAAGACAAGAGACACTACGGCTGTCAACACTGCATAACATCCCCCTTCCATGCATAACATCTGACACAGTTGTTTCCCTGTCATGCCCACCGCCTCCATCATGGCAAACTCCTGTTTTCGGGACAGAACCGAAGTAACCATAGTATTAATGAAGTTCAAAATACCGATACAAGCCAGCGTCATACACAACAGATTCCCAACAATCACCACCATATTTTTATAGGAATCATATTCCTTTATGACACTTTCTTTGGAGGTACATTTCAGATCTGGATTCACATTCTGACAATATGCTGTCAACCATTGCTGCATTTGCTGTTCCTGCTCTGGCTCCACATTAAACAAGCTGCGCATGGGCTGCTGTTCCCCCATAAAATCCAGAAACTCCTGCTCTGGCAGCATATAGTTACAATTAAACATGCCAAATATTTTCATACCACAGGCATAAGGTATATCTGCCACCGCCATTACCTCATACTGGCGGCTCTCCCCCTGCTCATTATATATCGTAATAGTTTCGCCTGGCAGAAAAAAGTTTATCCCTTTCTCTCCTTCCTCTCCAAAGCGGGTGGTAATCACATACTTTCCAGTCTGGAATTTATCCCAATCCAGTTGTCCCTGAACTCCTTCCAGGGAATTCATAACCAGCCGGCTGATTCCATAGGTATTTCCGTCAATGAAACGCTCCGCCCGCACTATTTCCATATAATCAGATTCATCCGGTGGGGTGTACATCTCCAAAGTCTGCTGGGCATCTGGGTTATCCAGAATCCTCTCTTCGACTTTTTTCCAATCAGTATCTGTAAAAGTGGGATCCAATTCTTTCACATAAATATTGCCAAACTCTGTAATTCCCGGCTGCTCCTTCACAGCATCCAGAAATTCTGCTGTCACACCGGTTGTACTATTTGTACGATAAGTAAAGTTATCCAAAGAGGCATCCGCCATGGAAAAGTCTGTAATAGCAAGGTTTGCAATAAACTGATCCATATCTATCCCCAATAGAACACTATAAATACAATTCAAAACCACCAGGGCTAAAGACAGAGAGGCAACTACAACAAAAACACGCTTACGGTTTCTTCCCACATTTTGTACTGCCATGGCAAATGGAGTGACAGGTTTTGTTTTCTTCCGTTTTTTTACTGCTCTCCGACCACGCCTGCCCTGCTGACTGTCCTGTCCTTCCGTATAACGGACCGCCTCAATAGCACTAACCCGGGATACCACACGACAAGGTTTGATACAACTAATATATACCGTAACGAAAGAGAACACCGCAGCCCCTGCAAAAATCCATCCTTTCCACACCACCTGTTGATTAATCGTTTCTACATAGACCATAGAATTCATAATCACAGGCAGCAGGAAATTCCCAATCAGCATACCTCCCAGTAATCCAATCGGAATGCCCCACATAGACAACACCAATGCCTGCCTGCGAACGATCTGACGCAGCTGTTTTCCTGTGGTTCCAATAGTTTTCAATAATCCATAGTGGGTAATATCTCGAATCACATTAATGTAAAAAATATTATAAATAATCAGATAGCCAGATACCAATATGACAAATAGCATAACCAACATCATAGCAAGGCTTTCCATGTCCAGATTCTGCCCCAAATATGCCCAGTTTATCCCATAATTCTGTGTTTCTCCGAAACCACAGCGACGGCTGAGTGCCTCTACCTGTTTTTCCAAAAACAAACTGGTAGGGAAGTTAAAATCTGCCATAATCCTTCCAGTGTACATATCCATGGACACAAATTCCCCATTCAGCACGGAATCCGTCGGAACCGGAGCCACCTTCTCCTGAAATGTTTTGGAAACCATTACCATTTGCGCCATCATAATAGAATCGCCGCGATAATAGCCTGACAGAGTAAATGGCCGGCTGATAACTTCCTCCCCGATCTGAATTTCCAACGAAACCTGTTCTCCCAGACGACAGGGTACTCCCAATGCCTTCAGCACCAGATCACTGGTAACAAATTCATCCTCTTTTACCGGCATATGTCCTTCCTGGGGATAGCAGAATCCCCATCTAGCGTCCTGATCCTCGTAATAATTTACTTCTGTCGGCAGCTTATTGACTGCTTCATTTACCAGATCCCCTACTATAATTCGATAGGAAACCCCTGTCAATTTCCTGTCCTTTTTGACAATATCATACTCCTCCTGTGTAAGATATTTAAATTCTCCATGGGCGCTGGTACCCACCTGACGCATAGTCTCTTCCTGTGTTTTTTCTATCATGCTGCCACCTACCGTAAAAACTGTGGTAAACAAAAGAGAAGTCAGGGCAATTGCCAGAATAGCAATCAAATTCCTCTTCTTTCCGGCTTTTCTGGTCTGATCGGCAATCCGTCTGATGACCCGTTTATTATTGACCTTTTTCATCTGCTCCATCCCCCTTCTGCATGCCCCGCTCCTGATCTATTTTTGATATTCTATCTCCTGTCTGGCGGTTTCCCTGCTCCTCTTTTAATTCTTCCGACATCTTATGCTTCTTCTGCCCATCAACAATTTTCCCATCTTCTATGCGAATGATGCGGTTCGCCAACTGTGCGATCTCTTCGTTATGAGTAATCATCACGATGGTCTGGGCATATTTTTCCCCTGTTACCTTCAATAAACTCAATACATCCTGACTGGTACGAGAATCCAGATTTCCTGTTGGTTCATCTGCCAGCAAAATCGCCGGTTTTACTGCCAATGCCCTGGCGATCGCCACCCGCTGCTGCTGCCCGCCCGAAAGCTGATTTGGCAGATTATTTAATTTATTTTGCAGACCAAGCATTTCAATAATGCCCTGCACATACTCCCGATCCACGGTATTTCCATCCAATTCAATAGGTAATACAATATTTTCATACACATTTAATACTGGAACCAGATTAAAGCTTTGAAAAACAAAACCAATTTTCCGACGGCGAAATACACACAAAGCATCTTTCTTTAAGAGAGAAATATCTTTTCCATCCACCCAGACTTTACCGGATGTGGGATAATCTAGTCCTCCTAACATATGCAGCAAAGTGGATTTACCACTGCCACTGGTACCCACAATGGCGACAAACTCTCCCCGTTCTACTGTCAGATCAATACCATCCAATGCCTTGACCTGATTCTCCTCTTCTCCATAATATTTCTTCAGATTTTCTGTTCGTAATATTTCCATGATAACCTCCATTCTATCCCTTTATTGATTACCATTTACAACCGATTACATCGTTAATAATTTTTATTACCTGGTATCTGTTTTTTTCATTCAGCTATTTCTCCTGAAAAAAACCAAATATGTCCGAACAAACAAAATTATCCATTTACAAAATCGACTATGAATGGTAGCATTCTTTGAAAAAAAGAACAGTAATATATATCACTGTTCTCAGTATAACACTATATTCTAACCAGAATTTTTCATAAATCTATCAGTTTTGAAAGAATCTATATCATCCCAATGCCCCTTTCCACAGATAGATATAAAATGTAGTCCCCTCTCCCTGTCTGGAGTTTACCTTAATATACCCATTCTCTTTCCTAAGAATTTCCCGTGCCAAATATAAACCAATCCCCACTCCTTCCTCCTGCTGTACCTCAGAAGATCGATAAAAACGTTCAAATATTTTAGGAACCTCATCTTCCGCAATACCAATACCACAGTCACAGACCGAAATGGCTGTATACATTTCATACTCCCGAGCATCCAGCACAATCTCGCTATGGCAAGGCGAATATTTAATCCCATTATCCAAAATATTTTCCAATGCCTCCCTGGTCCATTTCTGATCAAAGCATGCTGTAATTACTGAATCATCAGAAAGACTCCTGCGAAGGACAATCTTCTTTTCCTCTGCTTTTTTCGATAAATTCTGAATCGCCTCATCAATGAGAGGGAGAATTTTCTGCCTCTGGGGCTGCACTGTCACAATATTATTTTCCAAGCGAGACATCTTAGTCAGAGAAGAAATCAGAAATTCCAGCTTATCCGTCTGCCTGCTGATCTCACGCAGCAGAGACATTACCTGCTCCTGTTGTGCCTTCTGATTTCCACCTGCAGTCTGATTTTCTTGTCCTCCCTGCAGATTTCCCTCTACAACCAAGTTCACCAAATTTTCCTGTAACAAATCGACATACAACTTCATATTTGCAATGGGTGTCTTGGTCTGATGGGAAATATCGGACAGTAAACGATGTATCCTTTCTTTATCCTGTTCCAGATTCTGTCTGGAGCACTGGGATGCCCCCAGAAATTGTTTCCACTTTGTCTCCAGTCTGGACAATCTGGTTTCATCATAATCATGTTCCTCAAATTCCCCTTTGATTGCTGCATCCAGCATCTCTTCTAAACGATCCAACATCCTATCCCGAAACATGCAAACCTCCTGGTGTACTAAAATGTTGATAAAACCACGCTACTTATCCATATGCTAGTGCCTGTTTTGCCAACCGACACAATGAGTCCATTATAAAAATATTGGTCATACTCCATTCCTATTATTTTGCATTCACAATGTCTTCTTTTGCCATAAATATCCCTGTCCATACACGGTCTGAATATACGATACCAGATCCCCTTTGCTTTCTAACTTACTGCGAAGGCGGTTCACGGTTACTGAAAGAGCATTTTCATCCACATAGTCTCTACCCTCATTCCAGATCCGCTCCATCAGAATCTCTCTAGTCAGAATTCTACCTGGATTGGCGACAAACATCCGCAATAGTTTCTGCTCATTGACACTCAGAGAAACATCCTGCCCATTTTTCTGAAAAACCAAAGCTTTAAAATCAAAAAAGAAGCCATCCTCCTGCCATACAGAACTCTCCCGATGCTGATTTCTGCGGCTCAAAGCCTGCACTCTTGCTCTCAATACTGCCAAACTAAAAGGCTTGGTCATATAATCATCCGCTCCCAGATTCAGCCCCGTAACCTCATCCATCTCCAAATCATTGGCAGTCAGCATCAGAATAGGCACCTCCGACTTCGTTCTGACCCACCGGAGATAATCATAACCACTGCCATCTGGCAGATTAATATCTAGTATAATCAAATCTGGCATTTGTTGCTCATACGCTTCCTTTGCCTGTTTTACGCTGCCACTCTGATGAAATATAAATTCTGGTTCTTTCAGAGCCAATACAATACCGTCACTTAAGGCACGATCATCTTCTACTATCTGAATCTGCAATGCAATCCCTCCCAAGTTCATTATGTACAAGCATATTCCAGTCTCCCATTCTCTATATCCCAAAAATCTACCCTATTAGCACTACTCATACGCCTTCATCATACCATAAAACAAATCGTACAAAAAGAAAAAATATTAGTTTGACTTTCCCCATTTTTTTGCACACACATCACCAAATATTAGATAATTTCTGCTTATCTGTCTTTTTTGCATTGCATTGTTTGCCGTGGATCTGTCTGCTTGTTCACTATTTTGTGAATCGTCCGAACCAGAAGAAATCTGTCCTGACTAGCGACCTTACGCTTTCGGAGAAACCATCTGCCTTGCGTGCCGTATTGTTGATTAGCGTGCTCTACAGTAAACTCACACCATGCTGTGTTTGTATGTTTCTTTTACGGGCAATTTGAATACGCCGGTACTTACGAGGTGTTCTTTACCTCGTTATGTACCGCTGCGTATGAAATTTAGCACAAGCGTGCCCTAAAAAAGAAACTACAAACTGACAGCATGATGTTCAGACAAAACTTCCGAGCACGCACAGATACGTCACTGCAAGGCAGGGTTTCTCACGCAAGCTAGTCGCAGTACGTCAGGGCAGAATTTCTTCCGGTTTCGGACAGAATACAATTTTATTAAAATAAGCAGACAGATTCACGGCAGACATAAACCACTATATGACAGATAAGCAGAAATTATCCATCTTGAAATGGTTCTGGCTTGTGTGCAAAAAATGGGGAGAGTCAAAAAACATTAGGGAACAGGCTGCTAAGCAATTACCTGTTCCCCTATATAAACTGTAACATACGAATATTAGTTATTATCCAAATAATTCCGATATTGATCATAGGTAGTTTGATCGAAGCATGATAAAATGATACTCACTTCATAATCCGGATTTGCTTCAATCCATTGCTTGATCGTCTGAAACGCCACTGGTATGGCTTCCTCTAAGGGATAGCCATATACTCCTGTTGAAATTGCCGGAAAAGCAATACTATGAATCCCATTCTCCTTTGCCAGATCCAAAGAATTCCGATAACAGTTCGATAACTGCCTGGCATCCGTCTCATTGCCGGAATAGATGGGACCAACGGTATGGATGATATAATCTGCTTTTAGCCGATATCCTCCGGTAATCTTCGCTTCTCCAGTTTTGCATCCATGTAATGTCCTACATTCTTCCAATAGCTCTCTGCCTGCTGCCCGATGAATGGCACCATCCACACCGCCGCCACCCAACAGGCTGCTATTTGCAGCATTTACAATACAATCGCAGTCAAGCTGCGTAATATCTCCCAGATCTAAAACAATGCTGCTATTATGACTACGATATCCATAATCTCTATTTTTCAACATAATATCTCCTCTTGGCATAGCTTAACTAACCCATAGAATAAATAATAATTCCTACTATAATCAATCCCAAAGCAAGATATTTCTTACGATTCATCTTTTCGTGAAATATCTTAACACCAAAAAAGGTAACATAGATATAACTGGTAGCTTCGATGATCGGCCCCATGGATAACGGAATGCCCTTGTAGGCTAAAACGGACAGAAAGGTTGTCCCAAAAAACAGCATATACGCTATGATTACCATAGGATTTAGATATTCTTTAATGGGAGAATCATAAGTTTTCAGTGCTGCTTTCTTTAGCATAACCTGAGAAACTGCACTGACAAACACTCCTGTCATCAATACCAAAATATAAGGCAACATTTCTCTATCCATTAACTTCCTCTCCATCTGAAACTGCAAAAAGAACAACACCTATAATAACAATTACCGCTCCTACTATTTTAGCGGGAGTCAAACTCTCTCGAAATACCAGAGCGCCCCAGATAATTCCCCAGACAACCGTTACCGCCTTATTGGCAAATGCCATAGTAAGCGGAATTCGCTTGATGACCTGCTGCCAGCCAATGGCATAAAGCCCCAGCAGCAAAATTACCATGCCATAATAAAAACAAAAGGGAAGGCTTAAAAAAGATTGTTTTGCTGCCATTTTACTGCAGATCCCCGTGGTTGAATAAATCATCAGCATCATATGCAGTAAAAATAATACTTTCACTTTATCCCGATTCAAAGTAAATCCTCCCTCAAATCACCAGTAATAACTACCAAATGTCCGCACCAGTACAAATGTCTGGCCCATCACTCACCAGAATACATTATACTATTAACGATAAAATTCTTTCACCTTTTCACAAATATACTCTACCTGATCGGACTCCAATCCATAATACAATGGCAAACGCATAATCCGTTCACTTTCCTTGGTAGTATAGCGATCCTCCCCTGCAAAACGTCCATATTTCTGACCTGCTGGAGCAGAATGTAATGGAATATAATGAAAGACCGCCAAAATATCGTTCTGTTTTAGATGTTGGATCAACTGTGTCCGTTCCTCCACATCCTTGGTCTTGATATAAAACATATGAGCGTTGTGAACGCAGTCCTGCGGAATAAACGGTAACTCAATTTTTCCACTGTCTGCCAAATCCTGCAAAGATGCATAGTAATGATTCCAACTGTCCATGCGGTCACGGTATATAGTATCTGCTTCTAACAGCTGTCCCCACAAAAATGCTGCATTCATGTCACTTGGCAGATAGGAAGAACCATAATTAACCCAGGTGTATTTGTCTATCTGTCCCCGGAAAAATTTGCTGCGGTTCGTTCCCTTTTCTCTTATAATTTCAGCATCTTCAATCTTGTCTGGATCATTAATTAAAATAGCCCCACCCTCGCCCATGCTCAGGTTCTTAGTCTCGTGGAAACTAAAGCATCCATAATCTCCAATGCTTCCCAATGGTTTTCCTTTATAAGTAGACATGACACCCTGAGCTGCATCTTCAATCACAGCAAGATGATGCTTCTTTGCAATCTCCATAATGGTATCCATCTCACAAGCTACACCAGCATAATGTACTGGTACAATAGCTTTCGTCCGTTCTGTAACAGCCTGCTCTATCAGTGTTTCATCTATATTCATCGTATCCGGCCGGATATCAACAAACACAGCTTTTGCTCCTCTTAACACAAAAGCATCTGCCGTAGAAACAAAAGTATAGGAAGGCATAATAACCTCGTCTCCCTCCTGGATCTCCGTCAATAAGGCCGCCATTTCTGTTGCATGGGTACAGGAAGTGGTCAGTAATGCTTTGGCAACTCCCGTCATCTCCTCCAATTTTTGATTACATTTTTTGGTAAACTCTCCGTCTCCACATATTTTATGACTTTGTATTGCCTCCTGTATATACTTCATTTCATTGCCCACTACAGGTGGTATATTAAAAGAAATCATCTTCCTTCCCTCCGTTCCCCACATACCATAAAACTATATGTGGCGTAGATACTTATTATAACAACACTTTTTGTATCATACTACTTCCACTAGGGAAATACAAGTATTTTATCCAAGACAATATAACGAGCAGGGATTGTGTTCTGCCTTCCCCTGGTATTCCATCTGCTGTAATCCTTCCTGTCCTTGCAGCGCACTCCGCACCAATTGCTTGGTCAGTTCTGGTACATCCTCTCTGCCAAATACCTCCGAAACATCCATCCAGACCACTTCACTATTTTCATCATGATCTGACCTTGCTTCTCCGGACTGGTATTCTGCCCGGAATGCAATGTACCAGTCTTTCTGATTAAATCGTATCCCAATAATATTGCCAGGTTCTATCTCTATATTAGTTTCTTCCCGATATTCCCGTCGCAAAGCGTCTTGAGGAGTTTCTCCTTTATTGACATAACCACCGGGAATGATCAACATTCCCTTGCCACCGCCATAGGTGTGACGGGCAAGCAGCACCTTATTGTCCTTGATTACCACTCCCGTCACACTTTGTCCCCAATTTGTATTTCCCTGTTCCATACTCATATCCTTCCTTTCTGACTATCCCTCCAGATGAAAAGATTTTTCTTGATTAGTAATATCTCATCTTACACACCTGGGCTATGACTTTTCACCTAACTGTATAACACCACAGGCAATTTTTTGACCGGAATTACCAGAGGGCTGGGTTGTAAAATCATCCACTCCACCATGAATCACCACAGATCTGCCTACCAGCTGAGAGATACTCAGACAGGAATCGTAAAAGCACAGCCAGCTATATCCATTACCTGTCAACAATGGCGGCATATCACCGGCATGAGCTGGGTGACTGTGATGATCTGGATTATAATGTCCCCCAGTATTGGCAAAATCTGCACTACAATCTCCATTTTCATGAATATGAAAGCCAAAAAATGCTGGCGTTTCCCTAGATTCTATAGGCAGATCAAAGATTTCTGCCTCAATTACCACACCAGAAAATGGTGTCTCATAAAACCAAACCGTTCCATGGATGTCCGGATATTCTGTGCCACCAGATATCTTTGCCACCGCTTCTGGTTCTTTCCCTAAAATACTGTTGCAAAGCATGTTCTGAAACATATTGACTAACCTCTGTCACTTTTTCCTATCAGTATATTCATTCTCTATAGGATGGTGCAGATAGTCAAGCTGAATTATTCATGTATTTTGCAGTTTAAGATAAACACATCCATTTACACCGATTTTGTATATAAATGCGTTTATTCCAGTATGTAATTATCTCTTATAATCCACCGAATCCAATAGGATCGGATTCGGATTTGCCAAAACCCACTCCACACAACATTGATTTAATGGATATAGTTCATCCTCAGTAGACCGGGAAGATATTTTTTTCGCCAGCCGAATTCCCTCTTTGTCCGCAGGCTTCCCCATTTCCAGATAACTCCGTAATGCTTTCACTAACTTTTTGTACTCTTTGTCCCAGTTACAGCCACCATTATCCAGTATTTCATAACACAGCTTTCCAATAATGCGGATCACTTCCCCCTGTACTGTGCTGGCATGTCCCTGCCCTGGCACTAGCATATCCCACAGTTCCGCATGTTGATCCTGCCATTTTTCTGCCTGAACCACAATGGGCGATACCCCATCATATTCCACCCGTCTCGGAACCGGCGATACAGAAAACAATTGATACAATTTTGCCAGTCCTTGCTCCGTCTCCTCCAGATAATCCGGATTGAAATCTGCCCGATAAAATTCAAAGTCCTTCCCAATACGGGTAACTTCTCCCCTCATTTCCTCTGTAATAGGCACTCCTTTATCCAACAGCATCTCCGCAATCACTGCAGTTTCAGAAATATCCCCTGGTTTACAGGTTTTTAACAGATGTTCCATGGGAGTATCCTTCATCCATCCACAAACTATCATAGGATCGGCACCATTTTCCAGCAAAACCCTTACGCTTTCCGGGCGATGGAAACCTGCCGTCTCATAAATAGGGGCAGACCCGTACTCTTCAAAATAATTAATATCTGCCCCCAGTTCCAGAAACAACGGAACACGCTCCGGATGAAAAAAAACATGCTCGGATAGTGCTGTATTTCCATGTTCCGATACCTGGTTAATATCCGCACCACGTTCCACCACCAGATAACGGATGATTTCTTCTGGCAGTTTATCATAAAACAACACGGTTTTCTTGGAATAAGGTTTATGGGCATTTACTTCGCAGCTCTCCAACACCTCTCGTATTTCTGCAATGTCTCCCCGCTCCAATATTTCCTCAAAATCAGCCGGAAGTGTTTTCTTTTTTTTCATACTTCTGTTTTTCCTCCTTTCTCTGCGCCTTGCAATCGAATATGTGATAAACATATTAAACAGGTTGGTACAATATAAACACATGCCGACAGCCAGGCTGAAGGATCTGTAAAGCAGATGACGCTATATCCATAAATCGGAACCAATAATGTACTAACAGCAATTCTGGCGATCATCTCCATAACACCGGAAAACACTGCCCTACCCGCATATCCCAGTCCCTGGGTTGTCATACGACAGACATTTAAAATTCCTAACACCCAGAAAAAGCATCCCTGACCAAGAAGATATCTTGATGCAGCATCTAACACTGCTACTTCGTTTTCTTTCAGAAACAGTCCGCTAAATACTCTCCCTGCCAGAATCAAAACCATACCAGCTAATACTCCGTATGTAACTCCCACCAAAATACCCTGACGCAGACCTTTCTTAATTCTCTGGATCTTCCCAGCGCCTAAATTCTGACTGCAGAAAACGGAGACCGCTGTAGCAATTGCATCAAAAGGACACATAAAGAATTGTTTCAGGCGCATTCCCACGGTAAAACCTGATACATAGACACTGCCCAATCCATTATTGGCGGACTGCATAACCATACTGCCCACCGCTGTAATAGAATACTGCAATCCCATCGGGACCCCCATAACTATCATATTCCGGATTTCCGTAGGATGTAAATGACAGTCCTCCCTGGTAGGTCGAAGTAGGCGGTAGCGGCTATAAATAACACAGGCGCATAAAATTCCGCTAACTGCCTGTGCAGTAATTGTCGCAACCGCTGCACCCACACACCCCCACTGGAATACTTTAATAAATAGCAAATCTAATATGATGTTTAATATCGTGGCAAAAGCCAAAAAGAAAAAAGGCGTCTTGCTATCTCCCACGGCACGCAAAACAGCAGATAATAAATTATATAACAATGTAAATGGAATCCCCAGAAAAAGTACAAAAAGATAATTATAGGCATCTCTGTAAATATCCTTCGGCGTGGATAGAAGCATTAAAATACGAGAACAAAACAGAGTACACAAGATTGTAAGGAATAATGCCAGGACAGCTGATAAAAACAAAGCATGAAAAAACTGGCAGCGTAATCTCTTATAGTCGCCAGCACCAAAGGTTTGAGCAATGGGTATCCCAAAGCCGCATGTAATGCCCACCAGAAATCCTATCACTAAAAACTGAACACTCGAAGTAGCACCCACACCCGCCAACGCCTGTGTCCCTAAAACCTGACCAACAATTGCTGCATCGACAATATTGTAGGTCTGCTGCAGCAAATTCCCTAACAACAAAGGAATTGTAAATTCTAAAATCAGGCGGAGAGGATTGCCCTCTGTCATCGTCTTGGTCATAATTATTCTCCTTAAAAAGACACAGAATACTTTATATATTCACAGACACATGCATATATTTTAAATTAAAATATAACGCTGTCCACCCCTATGCGACCTAACTCTAAAAGTTAACGAAAAGTACGCATCAAATCAATATCCCATTGCTGCCAGCGTCCTGCTATGATCCTTAACGACATTTTTTAATATAGTAACATCTCCTTTTATATGTCCTATTTCATCTTCGTTTTTTCGAGAACGTTCTACTTCTGGTTTATACACTTCTAACAAAAGTTGGATATTAGGCTTAATTATATTTTCGTTATCCAAGCTTAAAACCTTAACATTCTCTTTCAAAATGTTAGTTTCCTCTTTCAGAACACTAACATCCTCTTTCAGAACGCTAACACCTTCTTTCAGAACGCTAATTTTCTCTTTCAAAACACTAACATCCTCTTTCAGAACGCTAACATCCTCTTCCAGAGCGCTAACTTTCTCTTTCAGAACACTAACATCTTCTTTCAGAACACCAACGTCCCCTTTCAGAATGCTAACGTCCTCTTCCAGAACGCTAACTTTCTCTTTCAAAACACTAACATCCTCTTTTAGAACGCTAACATCTTGTTTCAATCCCTTCATTTCATTATGTAACAAACCAGAAATTGCATTCAAATCATCTTGCGTTAAACGCATTGCCATACTTCATACCTCCTCATAATCAAAAACTCTTTTCGTTTGTGATGACCCCTTATAAAATACTATAGCATAAAATCAACAATTTGGCAAGCACTAATGATACAAAAAACATTATCTGAAAAGTGGTTATTTATTTTTCATTGCAACACCACAATGATCTCCCCGGCCAACCTCCATCTGATATCCTATACCCTCCATCCGTCTTTGCAGGCAATCCCGACACTCCGCCGACTCCTCGCCAGTACATACTTTTCCATCATATAACGAATACTTCTCTCGCACCCCCACTGGAGATAGATTGGGCATAACTACATTAGCCCCTGCCTGAATTCCCATCTCACGCCCCTGAGGATGAATGGTTGCCAAGGCTGTGGTCGCTGGCAGCAGAAGATCGGGTTGCTGGATGCGCAACAAACTCAAAAGGTACAAAGTCAGTTCCAGACTTCCCTGTTTTTCTTTCGCAAAAGGAGTATCCTGATGGGGAATAAATGGCCCGATCCCCACCATTTCCGGTTGCAGCTCCCGAATGAATAAAAAATCCTCTGCCAGATGCTTCGGGGTTTGACCAGGACTGCCTACCATAAAGCCACACCCTGTCTGAAAGCCAAGTTCTTTTAGATTCCACAGACATTGTTTGCGGTGCTCCAAAGACAAGTCCTCTGGATGCAACTGCTTATAATGAGATTCTACAGCAGTCTCGTGGCGCAGCAGATAGCGATCCGCACCAGCTCCCCGGAACCGCTCATAACTTTCTTTCTCTCGTTCCCCCAGAGAAAGGGTAATGGCACATTCCGGATATTCCCTACGAATCCGCTGAATCAGACGTACTACACGTTCATCATTAAAATAAGGATCTTCCCCTCCCTGCAAGACAAAAGTACGAAATCCCAAGTCCCATCCTTCCTGACAGCAAGTCAGAATATCTTCCTCCGACAAACGATAGCGCACAGCATGGGAATTACTTTTGCGGATTCCACAATAATAGCAATCATTTTTGCAATAATTGCTAAATTCAATCAGTCCACGGATATAAATCTTTTTTCCATACCAGGCATCACCGATTGCTCTTGCTTTTTTTCGGGCATATTCCTGCAGTTCCGGGCAGTGCGATACAATTAATGCTGCCATATCATCCTGACCCAGACATTGTTTCTGCTCCAACTGGTCAATAAGCTTCTTTCCCTCAGAAACCGACAGAACACTGTCCTCGTGACTATTTATAACTTTATTCTCATTCTGATCCATCTTCATTGCCTCAACCGTCCGTCATTCCTTTTCTATTTCCCTATCGTTATCTCTCGTCATCTCTTTTTCTATTTCCTTATCGTTATCTCTTGTCATTCCTTTTCCAATTTCCCGATCACCAACAGCTCTTTATTCTGCCATCAACTATTATTACACTAAATAATGGTTCCTCCTCCGGCAACCAAACTCCCGTCATATAGCACCAAAGCCTGCCCTGGTGTCACACCTCTTTGGGGCTCCGGAAAATTACATTCATACAAGTCTTCCTCCAGGCGATGTACCGTACAAGGCGACCCTGCATGATTATAACGGATTTTTCCAAGATAGGTTTTACCCTCCGACAATTCCGGTTCCGCCATAGTATTGATTCGATGCATGTATACTTTTTGGGACAGATTATCCTCCAGACCTCCAATGACAACCTCATTGGTATCTGCTTTGATTTTCACCACAAAAGCCGGATATCCCAATGCCAGCCCCAGCCCTTTCCGCTGCCCCACGGTATAGTGAATAATTCCCCGGTGCCTTCCAATCACATTTCCCTGGGTATCTACAAAATCGCCAGGACTAGAGGGTACTCCTGTCGCCCTTTCAATATAGGATGCATAATCTCCATCTGGTACAAAACAGATCTCCATGCTGTCCGGTTTTCCAGACACAGGCAAACCTGCTTTTTCTGCTATTTTCCGGATATCGTCCTTTTCATATTCCCCCACTGGCATTAAAGTTCTCGCCAACTGCTCCTGGGTCAGATTATACAGTGCATAGGTCTGATCTTTTTTTGCTGTCACAGAATGTTCGATCGCATAACGCCCAGAATCCAGTTTCCGTATTCTGGCATAATGTCCTGTTGCAATATAATCCGCACCAATGGCTAAACTTCGCTGTAATAGGGCTTCCCACTTTACATAACGATTACAGGCAATGCATGGATTAGGCGTTCGCCCCTCTTGGTACTCCCGTATAAAATAATCGATAACCTGCGTCTGGAATTCCTGCTTAAAATCCATCACATAATAAGGAATATCCAATACCTGTGCCACCCGTCTGGCATCTTCCACCGCACTCAACCCACAACAACCTCCATCGGCTTCCAGCGTTTCCTGCTCCTCATCCTGCCAGGTTCGCATGGTAATCCCTATGACACGATATCCCTGTTCCCGTAATAAATAGGCGGCTACGGAAGAATCCACACCGCCTGACATTCCCACTACTACTGTTTTTTGTTCACTCATATTTATCCTCAAATCATGCTGCCACATGCGCACTTATTTCGCTAATTCCAACATTTTCGTAAGCGGAGCATTCGCCTGTATCCGTAAGTCCTCCTCCATGACAACTTCCGGCTCCAAGGTCTGAAGCGCCCGCAAAACTTTATCCACTGATATTTTTTTCATATTTGGGCAAAACTGACGATGGCCTACCGAATAAAACCGTTTCTCCGGATTCTTTAATTCCAGCTCATAAAACACGCCCATCTCTGTACAAATAATAAATTCTTTCTCTGTAGACTGCTCTGCAAAATCCAGTATTTCCGAAGTACTTCCAATAAAATCAGAAAGCTGCAATACATCTTCGGTACACTCCGGATGGGTTAATACCTGCGCATTCGGATGTAGTTTCTTGGCCTCTTCTAATGCCTTCCGGTCAATACTGGTATGTACATGACAAAAACCATCATTAAAAATAAAATGCTTCTCCGGCAGTAAACCAGCAATATAACGCCCTAAATTTTCATCCGGCACAAAAAAGATATCCTGATTCGGTAACGCCTGCACCACACGTAAGGCATTGGAACTGGTTACGCATACATCCGAATGTGCCTTAATCTCTGCCGTAGAATTAACATAACAAACCACTGCCACGTCGGGATATTCCTGCCTAACCTCTGCAATCCGGTCCAAATCCAACATGTGCGCCATAGGACAATCTGCTGCATCATCAGCCATAATCACACGCTTATCCGGATTCAAAATTTTGGCACTCTCTCCCATAAAAGAGACACCGCAAAACAAAATATTCTGCTCCTTTACCTCAGTTGCCTTTTTTGCTAAAAAATAGGAATCCCCCACCAAATCAGCCAGGGCTTGTACCTCACCATCCACATAATAATGTGCCAGGATCACCACATCTTTTTCCTTTTTCAAACGAATAATTTCCTCTTTTATGTTTTCCTCCATATCTATAGTCCACCTTTCGTACCGTTTCCATCTGCTCATTCTTCTAAAATAAAAAATACAAAATACCGTTGCAGCCATCAAAACAGCAAAGCTGTTTCCATATGCTCATACCCCTGAATTATATGCCAGCATATTCCTGTTTGTCAACGCCAGCCCATTTTTTCATAGGTGCTATGCACCAATAGAGCATATTAAGCACCGATAGAACCGGATCGCAGGTCTTTTTTAAGTGTAGTGATACTTCAACTCTTTCCCGCTTTTATCTTTCGAATTTCCTCTGTCGTAATCTCCCGCTTACCATACCGTGCTACATCATACAGCCTGGTGAGAGGCTGCAATTCTATTTCCTGTTCCTCCTGCCGTTGCAATTCTTCCGTCAGTTCCCATGCGGTACTTCCCACCGGAATATGCCCCTGCATTGTCTTTTTTACCCTTTTTTTGAAATAATAGCGTACCTTTTCCCGATTGGTACGAAATAAATGAAAACGCTGTTTTTCCTCTCCCTGTATGGATTCCACCTGGTCATCCGTTCCCTGGTATCCACCATATTCCGGTCTGCTCCATACATGGTCATCCCTGTCATCAAATGCCTTCGCCAGACGATACACCAAATAAAAGAAAATCCCCAAACAAACAAAAAGTGTTGGCAGAACCGTGCTGGTATCCAAATCGCCGCCAGACGACTCTAGTTCATAGGTCACATCTGGCTGATCAACTCCTATTGATTCCTGTGGTGTTTCTCCATGGTTCCACCATCTCAAGGCATGAACCAGAGACTGTATTCCCAAAAGCAGCATCCGAAAAAATGTAGCAATATACCCGCCTATCTGTCCCGAAAAGCGGTCAAAGCGTAAAGCTCCCAGCAAAATCATAACGAGCAACAAAGCTATCAAAATAAATACAATCATCCGGGTATTCGTCCGAAAAATTCTGTCCCTGGGAATCCCTTCCAATCTTTTATTCTGATCCAGATAATCATTCATTCCCTGTAGATAGGTGCACCAGAAATGCCCTATCAATAACACTACCATCAAGGCAAATGCCATCATCTGATATGCTGGATCCTTTTTGTACGCCCCATAAAAATATAAAATAACAATTTCTAAAATCAAGTACCACGGGAAAAAATATATCGTATGCCCAAAGCCCATACGCCATGCCTGTATGCTGCCAATCAGAACAACTGTTAACAAAAACAGACAAAAAATCGTCCGCTCCTCCTTGAGATAGGAAGTTTCACGGGCACACAGAAGAACCACTGCATAAAAAAATCCATGACCGATCAACAACAACGGCAATTTATGACAGAAATGCCGCAACAAAACAGTAAACAGACTAACGGCACAGATCCAGAACACACCAAAGAAAAGTTGACTTTCCTCCTGTATATATCTATCCAAAAAGAAGTACACGCCCAGACATGCAAAACTTCGCACGATCCAGATAGAAACATCCTGTAAGAGATGAATCCCATCATAATATTCCCTACTCCTTATCTCTTTCAATTAATCCACCTCCCAGGGATATAAGCCCTCCAACGGTTCCCATTGCTCCTGGGATTCACAGAGAATGATCCCAAACATTTCTATCGCATTTTCTCTTTGACGCAGGTACTCTTGACGAAATGACGGTCTGTCATTGGAGCTAATAACCAGAAAACAGCAACTGTCCCCCTCCTGCTCCACTGCATCACAAAGCAGATCCACAAAAGGCAGCATAGGCTGCTCCAGATCAATCCGTGCCAAGCTACAGTCAATGGTCTCCATATGACTGCGATGGGATCCTGACTTCGTTCGAACCAATTCTTTTGTCAGAACATCCCTGGCATTGGAATACAGCGCCACTGGTATTCCTGCCTGCAACAAACGTCCTGCCACAGATGAAGCTACTGAAATCACAGCTTCCTGCATTTGTCTAGTGGCATAGACGGACTGTGTCTGTCCATCTAACAGGACACATACCGTCTGCGTCGTGGTGGACTCAAAACAATTTACCAATAAAGATCCATTTCTGGCTGAATTTTTCCAATTAATACGATGCATGGGATCTGTTGCACGATACTCACGAATTCCACGAAAAGCAAAGGGATCCTCCTCTAATCTCTGTTTTGCAATTACTTCTCCCATCATCTGACGATACAGAAAATCAAAAGGTTTAGTATCCCTTTTATAAGGATACACATAAAGAGCTGTCTCGTTGTTCTGCCTCAGGGAATACTGTTTCGTCAAAAAGAAATTTTTTACCAGAATATCCACCTCTGGAATCTGAAAATATCCCCTCTGTCCAGCACGAAATTTCAGACATCTGGTCACTTTCTTCTTTCCACCTACCGAAAACAAATCCCGGCGATAATAATAATCTGTGGTAACCGCATTCTGATCCTCCGCAAAGCGAAAGGAGGCATCTGTCCGAAATTTCACCTGCAAGGTAGGTAAAGGCATGCGCTTGCCATTGCGAATCGTCTCCTCCAATCCACAAATCTCTCCGGCTTGAATGCCCTTACTTTGAAAGGATAAACCTACCTGTAGCTGCTGATTCCAATGTTTACTGAAATATATATGCTGTATCCCGTAAATCAGGCAGACCAGTATTGATATGATAACAAATTCCATATTTCCTCCATTCCTAACCGTCTGTCATCTTGCTTCCATTCCAGCAATTCACAATTACTACAATGAATATTAAGCTGTTTGATGTAAACAAATTTAGTATTCCTTGTACTAACATTAAGGAACTTCATCAACTAACGATACAGTTTACCAGTTCCATCTATTTATTAGTTAACACTTCCTCAGCATCATGACTTTCCCCAATTTTCCGTCGGTACCGGCACACTGTTCAAAATCTCCTCTAAAATATTCTGTACTGCTCCGCTCTGATTGGTCGCGTACGATAACAGTCGGTGTGCCAAAACCGGGATACACAGTGCCTTCACATCATCCGGTGTCACAAAATCCCGTCCGGATATTGCTGCATAAGCCTGCACACAGCGCATATAGGTCAAAGTCCCTCTGGGATTTACCCCCATTGCCAAAGAACTATGCTCTCTGGTGGCTTGGACAATCTGTGCCATATATTTTCTGACACAATCATGGACAAATACCTGTTTGCAGGCATCCCGCATTTCCATAACCTCTTCCGAGCTGCACACCGCCTTCAGTTCCTCCAGCGGAGAATCCTCAATATAGCGATCCATAATATCCAATTCTTCCTCTAATGTTGGATATCCCAGAGAAAGCTGCATGGCAAAACGGTCTAACTGTGCCTCTGGCAAGGGATAAGTACCTGCTGTCTCCACCGGATTCTGCGTCGCAAGCAGAAAAAATGGCTCCGCCAGTTTACAAGTTTCTCCATCCACCGTAACCTGTTTTTCTGCCATACATTCCAATAAACTAGACTGGGTCCTAGGTGTTGCCCGGTTAATTTCATCTGCCAATAAGATATTCGTAAATACCGGTCCCGGCATAAAATCAAATGTCATGGTTTTTTGATTGTAGACATTTAAGCCTGTCACATCTGCCGGCAGAAGATCCGGTGTGAATTGAATTCTGCCAAATTCAGCGTCTATGGATGCTGCCAGCGCCTTGGACAACATGGTTTTTCCGGTCCCCGGCACATCTTCCAATAAAACATGTCCACCAGCTAACAAAGCCGTAATGACCTGACGAATGACTTCCTCTTTCCCAATAATAACCCTACTGATATTAGTCTGTATTCTGGCTGCTTTTCCTGCCACTTCTATAATTTCCATCTGCATCCTCCCCACTGTATTTCACAGTTTTCAACTGATCCACTAACAACTGCTTTCTATCTTTCGTTTCCATTTACCCTCGTTCTGAAATAACTGACCTCCCCGGCACCGCCTGTATCGTAAAATCTAGTTCCATCTTGCCGGAAATATCCAGACAATACTCCGGATGCACTCTGGCTCCCCAGCTGTCATCACCTCCAACTCCCATCTGTGCCTTGGCAACCCGTAAAACCGTATGATGCACCACAGGCAGTTCGTAGGCATGTCTGGCATTTTCCAGTTCATGAGGGGTATAAGGCAGTACTGATACACTTAATCGGTCTCCACTGACCATCAGCCCTTCCCCTTTGGCATCCGTCACTTTCAGATACCGCACTTCTTCTTTATTGCCACACTCCTGGGGCATCAGGTATTTCGCCATATTATCCTCTACCAGATTATGGTAAATCCCCAGCTTTCCTCCACGTTTCCTGTCTGCATAGGTTTCCTCCGGCCCCAGACCGTACCACTCCACATGATCCAGATCTGCATCCAACAAAAATATCATACCAAACTCTGGCATATCCCCCAATTCTGCCACAGGATCATAAGACAAATGCACCTGAAGCTGCCCATTTCTGTACACCGTATAGGTCACCGTGCAGTGGCTTGCCGGACTGGTTGCCATATGATACGTATAGGAAATCTGAAATGTATCCTCTGTCTGTTTCTTTTCCGATCCGCCCTTTTCCCAGAATTCCTTTGTCCGGTGGTCCATATAGAGACTGGCAATTTTCCACTGAGCATAACGCTGCTCCATCTGACTGCCGTAGTCGTTGGAGGTTGGTGCCCGCCAAAAATTAGGTCTTGGTATGGTATCTATATACTCCTTGCCTGCATACTTACAAGATACCGGTCCCCCAGCCCAATCCGAAAACAGAATCTCAAAATTATTTCCCCGCACACCCACATTTTGAAAGCCATAGATCACTTTCAACGGTGGATGTGGCTCTGCCATCTCTCCCTCATTTCCAATCTGCTCAGAGCCTGACATCACAATATCCGATCCACTCTCCATCTTCGCCTGTCCCGAAGATAAATAGCGTTGGCATCCAGCAATGTTTCCTGTATCAGGATAGACATACTGTCCAAATGCCACTTCATGTCCCTGCTTACACCACAAAGTATCACTGCGCATCTGATAAGATGCCGTCACATAATATTCCCCAGGAAGCGTTCGGTCCCAATCTGGCATGGAATAATCCCCCTCACTGAGCGGCGGCACCTCTGTCTCTAAGGCTATGCTCTGCTGTAACACACCATCCCGAAACAGGGACAGCTCACAGTAAAATTCACTGGTGTTGGTAAAAAGATTTTTATTTATCACATGAATGGTTTCTTCGTCCATGCTTACACTGATATTCTGATAATTGTATTTAACCTCCTGCATCTTTGGGGAAGGCGTGCGATCCCCTCCATATACAATACCATTTCCACTAAATACCCCATCCGTAGGACGATCTCCAAAATCTCCACCATACGCCTGATAGGACTTTCCATAACGATCAACTGCATCCAGGGACTGGTCAATATAATCCCAGATAAATCCCCCCTGATAGCTGGAATCCATATCCGTCAAATCGGTATACAAGTGCATTCCACCACAAGAATTTCCCATGGCATGGGAATATTCGCAACAAATAAAAGGCTTACTGCGGTCTTTATCTAAATACTCTCGTATCTTCTGAACTGGAGGATACATCTGGCTTTCCATATCCGAAGTATCCGGATATCTGCGGTCATTAAAAATTCCTTCATAATGCACTAGACGGTCCGGATCCAGACGGCGGAACAACTCTGCCATATGAAAAATCACCTTGCCGCCATAAGATTCATTTCCACAAGACCAGATCAAAATGGAGGGATGGTTCTTATCTCTCTGATAGCAGGAATTTACCCGATCCAGCAACATCGGCTCCCAAATTTCATTATCCCCTGGAATAATTAGCTCCGGATGTTCCTGCACCTCCGCCCTGCTCCAGGTACCGTGTGTTTCCATATTATTTTCTGCCAGCAGATAAATTCCATAGCGGTCGCATAAATCATAAATCCGTACATCATCTGGATAATGACTGGTTCGTATCGCATTGATATTGTTCTGTTTCATGGTACAGATATCCTGCAAAATTTCTTCATCGGAAACTGCCCTGCCCGTATGGGCGCTAAATTCATGACGATTCACCCCCTTGAAAACAATGCGTTTTCCATTGAGACACATAATATGGTCCCGCATCTCAAACCGCCGGAAGCCCACCTGCTGCCTGGTCATTTCCACCCATTCTCCTGCCCCGTTTCGCAATTCCAGCTGAAGCAGATACAAGTGGGGATGCTCTGCACTCCATAGTTTTGGCTCTTTTACCTCAAAGCTATAGTGCTGGTTTCCAGATAACTCTTTTTCCTCTGTCAGTATTTGAGTGACATGATTCTGTTGCTCCAGGCAGTCAGACAAGCATAGCTGACATTTTCCCTGATCTTTACTATCGTGCACATAACCTTGCTTAGACTCTGGCTCTGCATCTGTAGTTCCCGCATCCCACAGAGAAATCCGTACGGTTCCATCCTCTCGGTTCGTCCGCAAATCCAAGGATAATACTGCATCCTTATAATCATCATCCAACAGCGTCCGCACTGTTAAATCCTCCAGATGAAGCTCTGGCACAATATATAAATATACCGAACGATAAATCCCGGAAAAACGAAAGAAATCCTGATCCTCACACCAACTGCCAGCGGTCCACTTAAAAACCTGCACAGCCAGTTTATTTTCTCCTGAACGCACATAATCTGTAATGGCAAATTCACTGGGATCAAAACTATTCTCAAAATATCCTACATATGCTCCATTCAGCCATACTGCCGCACCACTTTCCACTCCTTGAAAGGAAATGCGCAGCTCCTGCCCCAGATATTCCTCTGGCAGATCAAAATATTTCACATACTCTGCTACCGGATTAAAACGTTCCGGCACAGCTCCCAGCGCCACATCCTCCTTGCCATCCCAGGGATAGGCAGTATTGGTATAATGGGGAATATCATATCCCTGCAACTGAATATGTCCCGGAACCTGAATATCTGCCCACTCATGACAGTCATATTCCATAGCTTCAAAGCCACGGACCGCCTGCCCATAATTTTCTGCATAAGAAAACTTCCATGTTCCGTCCAGAGACAGAAAACGAATAGATTCCAATTTCTCTATCCCATTTTCAGGACTGTCCATCTTTTGAATCCCAGCATAAAAAGATGCTAATTCTGCGTGTGCCGGCAGACGATTCTGCTGAAATATCTGGGGATCTTTTATGATATTATAATTAAATTGATTCATACTTACCTCATTTCTATATACATTGCAACGCCTATATGCAAAGAGTTAATTTAGTATTCCTTATGCAGAGCTTTTTCTGCATTGGGAATGCTTTAACTCTTATAGGTATCCAGAAAATGATGCCTTACTCCATCCTGTTTATAACCCAAAAGCATGTCCAAATTCACATTTTTGGTACTATTAAATATATTCGTTTCAATCATATCACTGGTTGCACGGAACTGTTTAATCAGCTCCTTCATTTCCTCCCGCTTGGAATATTGTACCCCATCTCCACCAGCACACTGTTCCGTAAAACGACAGGCACACTGGATAAAATGCAAACCATTATAATCCCGCCATGATTTTACAGCATCCTCCTTTACCAGATACATTGGCCGGATCAACTCCATCCCCTCAAAATTCTGACTGTGCAGCTTAGGCATCATAGTCTCAAATTTGCCACTATATAACATCCCCATCAAGGTAGTCTCTATCACATCATCAAAATGATGTCCCAGGGCAATTTTGTTGCATCCCAGCTGCTTCGCATGATTATACAAATAACCACGACGCATACGGGCACAGAGATAGCAGGGACTCTCCTCTATTGTAGACACCACATCAAAAATCTGCGTTTCAAATACTGTTAACGGTATCCCCAGAATCCGGGCATTATGTTGAATTAACTCCCAGTTCTGCTCCCGGTATCCTGGATTCATAATCAGAAATACCAGATCAAAATTATTTTTTCCATGTCTTTTTAGCTCCTGCAATAACTTCGCTAGCAGCATGGAATCCTTACCACCGGAAATACACACTGCAATTTTATCTCCATCCTGAATCAAGTCATAATCATTAATTGCCTTGGTAAATTTACGCCAGATCGGTTTCCGGAATTTTTTGATAATACTCCTCTCAATCTCCCTAGTACGTTCTTCAAGTTCTTCTATCTTTTCTACCATAGCTTCCCTGGTCCTCTCACAGCCTTCCTCTGCCACCTCTCTATCCATTTTGTCGGATAACCACATCTAACAACATACCCTCTGTGACAGAGCAGATTGATTTTATCTTCTTAACATCATCACTAACAAAATCTATCTTATCACTGAACCTACCTTGAATGCAATGCCCTTTTCCATTATACAACAAAGAGTTTCGCATGCGAAACTCTGGCGCCGCAAATGCGTCGCATGAGCGACATTTTACATCTGCATTTGCGTGCGCATCCTAGCGGAGCGTTTTTTTGCTCTATAGGAATAGTCGTGAAACGACTACTTTCCTATAGAGCAAAAAAATCATACCTCAGATGCAAAAATGCACAAACGGTATGATTTACAACACAAATGGTAATTCTGTTATCTCTAGTACAATTTTGCCAAAAATAGCAAAAAAACATAATAAAATTAGATGACATTTTCAATCTATCTTGTGATATGATAATGCTAGGGTCAAAAGTATATAGCAATGCGTGTTTACACGCAATTTGCTATATACTGGCTTGACCCGCCAAACACCGACATGAAGCAGATTTGCTTGCAAATATGCGGGAATGGAGGGTGCTAAACGTCCGGTGGACGTTTGTTAAGCACCGACCGAAGCGGAGCGTAGACTTTGCAGAATTGCGAAAATTGCGAAGCAATGTAGCAATTCGTAGCATTAGTTGGGGGCAAAATACCTTTTGACCCCAATATCACATGATGAAATCCTATTAGGTATTTCACATTACAGACACACTAAGTACAAATGCCTACTAAATTTAAACAGAATATGACGACAGAAAGGATACATATATGGCTTACGAAGAATATTTAAAAGCGCAAAAAGCAGGACAGAAAGCATTCAAAAAGAATATTGCCAAAGGGCAGTACCCATACCTTCCAGTATTGGATGACATTTTATCTCTGAGAGATACAGAATGTGAAATTAACCTGGGTATCATGGATATCCGGCTTTATCAGGTAATCGGTACCAGCACAGCCGGCAGAACCAATGCCTTTGCTTCCAATTTCATGCCCTTATTAGAATTTGGCAGTGAATTTGCTAATAAATGGTCTGTACTACAGGACGCACAGGTAGAAGAAGGGATTCGCGATGCCATCAAGGTATATGAATATCTCAACAAATATTATGTCATTGAGGGAAATAAACGCGTCAGCGTATTAAAATACCTGGATTCCCCTACAGTAGTTGCCGAAGTGATCCGTAAGGTTCCGAAAAAAAGTGACGATATGGAAATTCAAATTTATTATGAATTTATGGATTTCTATGAATTAACCAGGATTAGCTATATCCAGTTTTCCAAACTGGGAAGCTATGAGAAGCTGCTTAAGGCAACGGGAAAAGACAACTCGCAGAAATGGACCGATGTGGAACGCCTGGATTTCTCCTCTTTCCATTCTATCTTTTACAAAGCATACAAAGAAAAAGGCGGCTTAAAACTGGAAAACATTACCTGTGGTGATGCCTTGCTCTTCTATCTATCCCTCTATTCCTATGAGGAAGCCAAAGAGCTGAACATGGCACAGATCAAGAAACATTTGGATAAGATCTGGCCGGAAATCATATTGCTGACAGGGGATGATACCGTAAAACTGGTTATGGATCCCAAAGAAAGCACCAATGTGGTCAAATCTGTGATTAACAAGATCATTCCGGCAAAGAAAAAAATTGCCTTTGTTTACGACAAAGACCCACAAGCTTCCGACTGGATCTATGGTCATGAACTGGGACGATTGCATTTAGATAGTGTGCTGGGCGATGCGGTAGAAACAAAATCTTTTCTGGCGGAAGACACCGAAACCAAAGCCGAAGAATTATTGGAACAAATCTGCCAGGAAAAATACGATATTATCTTTACTACCACGCCACAGCTCATCAAAGCCAGCCTAAAAGTGGCCACAGCACATCCACAAATTAAATTCCTAAACTGTGCGCCAAACTCACCGCACAACACGGTGCGTACTTACTATACTCGACTGTATGAGGCGAAGTTCCTAACCGGCATTGTAGCTGGCGCCATGTGCGAAAATAACAAGATCGGCTACATAGCAGATTATCCGATTTATGGTATGACAGCCAGCATCAACGCCTTTGCCCTGGGTGCCAGAATGGTCAATCCTTATGCCAAAATCTATCTGTCCTGGTCCACATTAAAATTGACCGATGCGGAACAGTTATTCTGGAATGAACAGATCAATTATATCTCAGCACAGGAAATGGCTGCACCTCATGGCAATAACAAAAACTTTGGTCTGTACTCCATTCATGATGGAGAAAAAACCAATCTGGCAATGCCACTTTATAACTGGGGCGTGTTTTATGAACGTCTGGTCAACAGTATTATTCAAGGAACCTTACAGACGGAAGCAGTCTCTGGAGAAAGCAAGGCAATGAACTATTGGTGGGGATTATCTGCCGGCGTTATCGATGTATTTTGTTCCAAACGCATTCCGGCAGAAACCAAGAAACTAATACGACTCATTAAAAATTTGATTAAACAGGGAGTCTTTCATCCATTCGTTGGTCCTATTACAGACCAGGATGGAATCGAACGCATCTCCGAAACAGATGTCCTATATCCGGAAGATATTCTGACCATGAACTGGCTGGCAGAAAACGTAGTGGGACAAATCCCTACACTCGAGGAACTGAAAGATTCAGCAAAACCAGTCGTAGAACTACGTGGACTGGACACCGCTACACCGGAGCAGAAAGGAACCTCCCTACTATGAAAATACTTGTACTGGCAGATGTGGAATCAAAATACTTATGGGACTTTTATGAGGAAGGCCGCTTTGATGGTATTGATCTGGTCATTTCCTGTGGCGACTTGAAACCTCATTATCTGTCCTTTATTGCAACCTACACCAAAGCCCCTGTTCTATATGTTCATGGCAACCATGATGAATGTTATATTGATACGCCTCCGGATGGATGCGTCTGCATTGATGATACCATCTATGAGTTTAACGGTGTCCGAATTTTAGGACTGGGCGGGTGTATGCAATATAATTATGGCGCTATCCAGTACACAGAGAAACAAATGACACGTCGCGTGATGAAATTATTTCCCAAATTATTTTTTCATCACGGCTTTGACATATTAGTAACCCATGCTCCAGCTTATCAGTTAAATGACGGGGAAGACCTGCCACATACCGGATTTAAGGTATTTCGCAAATTATTAGATAAATACCAGCCGAAATATTTTTTACACGGTCACATGCATCTAAATTATAACCATAAACTTCCTAGAGAATGCAAGTACCAGGAACATACCACCGTTATTAACGGTTATGAGAAATATACTTTTGAATATGAGGATGAAACCGAAGAATAAGACCTTTATATATTATGTCTGTGAAAAACGGTGGAACAGGAAAATTTGTACAAGCTACAAGAATCAGTAAAAAATTCTTGACATTTATGGTATAATCATGTATACTAGTCTAGTCGCTTGTGAGTGAATTCCTCACAAAGATGACCATATAGGGGCATAGTTCATCGGTAGAATAAGAGTCTCCAAAACTCCAGAGCCGGGTTCGATTCCTGGTGCCCCTGTTAGTAAGAAAATCCTCTGAACGCTGTAAATTCAACGTTTAGGGGATTTTTGTTTTCCTATTTTTAAAATACCGATATTACATCTGGAAATGCTGATAATCCTTACTATTCTTCCAATCCCCACCCCAGCTAAATCCATATTTTTTGAATATCTTTGTGATTTTACTATTTGGCTGAATCATATAAGAAGCATATTTACCCTTACATTTTTGCTCGTCACGACACCGATATACTTTTGCATTGGCAGGTGTCAGAATTCCCTCGCTATTGATATAAGGATTAATGCGAGGGTTAATATCGATGGCTAAGCCCAAAGCATGCTTGGATAATCTGCTGGTTCCTGCTACAGTACGGTAATTAAAAGCGGAAGTATTATTGGCACGCATGGACTTCTCATCGTCTGCACCATATTCATCCACCAGCTCCATCCGCTCAATTGGATATTTGATTTTATATAATTCATAGAAAATCTGGGCTGTCTTTCTGGCAATTTTCTTGTTGACAATTAATTCCCCTTCCTGTACTTCCCCGGCAAAATCATAGTAACGTACCTGAACATAACGCAGATCCTTATATTTAATATTAGGATTTTTTCGATAGGACACACCCTTAATTTTCTTCTTGATATGAGCCGGCAGTTTTTGATAGCTAAAACCCTTCTTATATACTTTTGCCTGTACCTTCGAAACAGTACCAAACAAAATTGACACGATCGCCAAGATACACACCATTACCAGATATTTTCCTATTTTAACATACTTTTCTTTTTCCATTTAATACTCCTTTTTCTTTTCAATCTTTATACAGAATAATCTCTCTACAGTTTGCAACTGAAATAAATTCTTGTCAACCAAAAACAGTTGTAATCTATTTTACAAATCAAAATCATTAGGATCAAGAATATGACTGTCATCAAATCCTTTCCAACTTTTATTATATCTCTCAATATATGTTGCTTTGTCAGGCGAATGTCTCCATGCATACCAACAGGCAGCTCCTTCTTGACAATTGTTTTCTAACGGTGCAATAAACACCACAATATCCAGCATCTTACGTGGATTCCCACGAGGAACAAAACGTACACCAAATTCCCGCTTATGCTCCATATTCATATACTTTCCCATAGATAAGTCTGGATCAACCTTGTCAGGAATAGCAAACTCTTTGTCCTCCCAATACCAATAATAACTGCCATCTGCTGCCTTCTTTTTCTCCAGTTGAATAGGAATAATATGGCGGGGATTGTGAGATAAATCATATTCCAACTGAACCTGATCAAAAGTGATTTCATCCTTTTCGACATAATCTCCCTGAAAAACCACTGCAATCCCCTGGGATTGACCTCCCTTGTTTGTTACTAATACAAGACTGTCCTTTCCATTTTCACAAGGCATCATTGATGGCATATTCAGTTCCAGTCTGGGAAGCTCCCTCCTGGTATCCTGCGGCATGGCAAAGAAAAGAGAGGTTAATGCACTTCTGGGGATGGAACCATCATCATCTGTAGTCAATGTGCTCTGTGATACAGGCAGTCCAAGAAGATCCCCTGCCCGACATAAAGCATCTTCTGCAAAAGTATACTCTGCCTGCATGACAGCTTGAAACACATCATAATCTGTCACTTTATTTTCCCATGCACCAAATCCTATACCTATTACATTGTTTTTAGTATTGCGGAATCCTGTACGACGGGGAAATTGATCACCATATGGCATCCCCACATTAATCCAGGCATCCGTACCATCCGTTTCATTGATCAGATTTAACATCATAAAATCACTATCCACACAGGTAACCGCCAAAACATCGGTTTGAAATAACACTGATAGGGGTTCTGCCGCAGCACGGGTATCCTCAGGTGTTTGAAAATCAAAGTAATCGGATGCAACAGAAACCCATTCCGAATTGTCATCGCAACAGATCTGTACGGATACCTCCGAATCCTCCTCGTCATCCACTACCTGATATCCTAGGCTGGTCATAGATTTTATCAATGCACCTTCTAACTGAGACAAATCAAACTGATCATTTTTTCTGATATGTACATTTGAAAAGAACAACCCCATATAAATCCTCCTTTGAAATCATACTAGGGTATTTCATAATTAGCCCTAAAAACTGGATAAGGTGATAATACAATGTATCCCCTCTCATAAACATTATCTTATAGGGATAAAATAATGTCAATAACACACTATCTGCAACTGTACGAATGATAAAATTTCTGCTATACTATCACAAACTAAAATAATAGGAGGAATCACACATGCAATTTAACACATTACAAAAGGACATGATGGCAGCTATGAAAGCCCGGGATAAAGCCCGTAAGGATTCTATTTCCATGCTGGTATCCGCAGCCAAAAAACTTGCCATTGATGAGGGATGCCGGGAAGATATTCCAGAGGAACTGGTTGACCGTGCTATTCTCAAAGAAATCAAAAGCGTAAAAGAACAGATTGACACCTGCCCTGCTGAACGCACTGATCTTATGGACCAGTACAAGGCTACCCTGGCAGTTATGGAAGAATATGCACCAAAAATGCTTTCCGAGGAAGAAATCCGGGCTATCTTAAACGAAAAGTTTGCAGATGTTATTGCCACCAAAAATAAAGGACAGATCATGAAAGCAGTTATGGCGGAATTAAAGGGCAAAGCAGATGGCAAACTGATTAACAAGGTAGTTGGCGATTTATGTCAATAATAATGGATCAAGAAACAAAACAATTATTCAAAATAGAAAAATTACTCACTAATTATAGCAAAGCCCAAAATAGTGGCTGGCGAATCTCTCGAAACAGAAATTCGCCAGCCTGTTTATTCCCGCATCTATTACCATCACACTACAAGAATAGAATGCATATTCAATCATTTTTTCATCTCGACTGACGTCTCAATGTGTGCATTCGCACAATGGCGTTTCGTGCAAGCACGATCGCTGCTGTGCTCATTATTTCACAATTTTTACCTTTTTTCCCTGCCCTTTGTTTTTGAACAATTTCTTATACACAGGCAGTTTCTTTGCTGGTACTCTGACCTTTGCAGTAGACTTAATTCCTTTCAGAGCATTCTTCCCAACCTTTTTCAGTTTGGTTGATTTTACTACCAGAGTCCTCAATTTTTTACAATTCTTGAATGTACTGTTGCCGATTTTCGTAACGCCCTTTCCAATCGTTACTTTCGTAATTTTCGTACACCCTTCAAAAGCAGATGTTCCAATGGTTTTAACATTGTCTCCAATTTCAACACTGGTGATTTTTGCATTTCTCTTGAAAGCATTATTCGCAATGGCAGTTACCTTATATGTCTTTCCGTCAATCAGCACCGTTTTAGGAACTTTAATTTTAGTAACATTATTAACATTTAACCCTGTTATTGATACAGTGGATGCCCCAGTTAGCTTATATTGATAGAATCCGATTTTATAGGATACACCCTGAGACAGCTCTGGAGTTTCCGGATTTGGTGTTCCTGTCCCCGGCGTTTCCGTAGTTCCCGGCTTCGGTGTTCCAGTTCCCGGCGTTTCCATAGTTCCAGGTTTCGGTGTTCCTGTCCCCGGCGTTTCCGTAGCTCCCGGTTTCGGCGTTCCTGTCCCCGGCGTTTCCGTAGCTCCCGGTTTCGAAGTTCCAGTTCCCGGCGTTTCCGTAGCTCCAGGCTTCAGCGTTCCAGTTCCCGGCTTCGGTGTTCCGGTTCCCGGCGTTTCCGTAGCTCCCGGTTTCGGTGTTCCTGTCCCCGGCGTTTCCGTAGCTCCCGGTTTCGAAGTTCCAGTTCCCGGCGTTTCCGTAGCTCCAGGCTTCAGCGTTCCAGTTCCCGGCTTCGGTGTTCCGGTTCCCGGCGTTTCCGTAGCTCCCGGTTTCGGTGTTCCTGTCCCCGGCGTTTCCGTAGCTCCCGGCTTCGGTGTTTCTGTTCCCGGTGCTGACGGATCTGTAATAGAAAACTCCTTCCGCATGCTTCCACTGAAAATACCGGTACCTGTAATGATTACTGCCGCCGTGCCAATCTCTGTATTATTCTCATAGGTCACTTTATAGTCTGTACCCGCTTTCAAAAGGACGTCATGGTAAGAAACACTGACATCTGGAATACATGCCTTTCCTGTATAGACATAAGATCCCTGGGAAAGCTCAACATCTGCAACTGCAATATCCACACTCCCCGCATTACCAATCCGCACCGTTAAAATTTTTTTCAGAGCAGGATTATATTTTGGATAAATGGTAATCGTCGTAATTCCCGGAGCAAGCACATTTAATCGGTTGCTGGATGAATTTGGCATGACAGTTTCCGGAACAGAAATCACCGATTCATCGGTAGATTCTATTATCATATCCTGATAATTTTTATCGCCGTTGACACCATCAATCCAACAATATATAGTGGAGCCAATGGGATTTGTGCTTGGAAATGCCGAAGAATACATGTTAGAATCAGATGTGCTGTTTCTCCACCATAATATATAAGTTGTAGGAGGGATAATGGTTAAGGTATCCTGACAAATGGAACAAATTCCTGTTTGGTATCCCTCGGAATCTGCATCACCATAGATATAATCATGGGCTATTTTCGGAATTTTCTGCTCAATAGACCCCCCACAAACTTCACAATGATATATTTTGGAACCTTCCATGGTGCAGGTAGGAAGATTACTGGACAGCAATTCCTTGGTATGGCCGCATTTTACCGTAACGGTTGTACTGGCAAGAACACCGCTATTAGACCGGGCAGAAATAACAGCCTCTCCGTTTTTATGACCAGTCACAACACCATCACTTGCTACCGTTGCAACAGAAGTGTCAGAAGAAGTATAACTCACTGGATCAATTACCCATAATTTATGGCTTTTTGCACCATTTTCCAACTTAACCTTCGATGTCAATGTTGTCGACTTATCAGTATAAATACTGGTAATACCGTCTAAAAGATAATCGCTAATATAGGAATTATTCACTTCAATTTTTTGCATCACATTCGCCGGGGCATCCTGCATAGTCTGATCCAGGTTTTGAGAAGTAGCAGAGAATTCCCCCGCCAATGTGTTTGGAAATGCGGCTTCTTCTGTGTAGAAATCACCCAGACCAACGTATGTATAACTTGGATTAATCATACTAGTATAATGTCCGGTCACTTTTCCTGCTACCTGATTTACCCAATCGTCCTTTTCGCCATACCATTGGTTAATGCCGCTGACCATACTAGTTCCCCCATTATAGGCCAGATCCTCTGCACTGGAGGATACTCCGTTATAGCTGACAGAAAAAGTTCCTTTTCCATTCAATCGGTCATGTCCGGAAGCTAAAAAACTGTATGCCAATCCTCCTTCTGCTGCCCGGATTCGCGCTATACTCTCCAAATCAGTAGACCATTTAATCGGAACATAATCTGCGGAAGTTAAGTTACGGCTTTTGTTTCTAGGATCCGGCACATTACCAGCCTCACAAGCTTCTCTTCGGATCTCATTGATTCGGTCTAGCCCATCCTGCGCCTGGCTGTAATAAGAGCCATAGACACCTAACATAGTACATCCCTCCGAAGCCACCTCTACATTGGTTTCCAAAGTCGTCATAGCATCCGCTGCTTTAACAGAGTATGGTATAAGCAAAGTAGACAAACACATCGCCCCTGCTGTAATCCATGCTACCAGTTGTTTTTTCTTCATAACAATTCCCCTTTCGTAGTACTGTATATCTATTGTAGGATGCTTTTCTGTGAAAGTCAATGAGATGCTATCTTCATTAGTATATCCTGATCATCTATCATACCAGTTCCCTCCAGATAAATTGCATCATAATCGTCTGAATTTGTCACAATAACTGGAGTAACTGTAGAATAGCCGGCCTCCTTCATTCCTGCTATGTCAAACTTAAGCAGCCGTTCTCCCCTCTGGATCTGATCTCCATCAGAAACGAAAGTGTCATAAAATTTTCCCGCTAACTCCTCCGTACCTATCCCCACATGGATTAACAATTCAATTCCATCCATACTACTGATGCTGATGGCATGTTTTGCGTCATACACCTTTTCCACCCAGCCGTCAAAAGGGGCGTATACAATTCCCTCAGAAGGTACCACTGCCATGCCATCTCCCAGCACTTTGGCTGCAAAAGTGTCATCCGGTACTTCTTCCATAGGTATTACCTGTCCCTGTAATGGACTGTATATGACTCCCTCTTCTGACTCTACTTTCTCCTCCCGATTCATAAACCATATCTTTTCTATAAAACTCTCTCTTTTTACATTCGGTATTGCTTCTACCGTCTGTGTTCCTCCCACTTCCGTATTTTTCTGTAATTTGTCCTTAAATTTCCACTCCCTGCGATATAGGATCCAGGATAAAAGAAAGGCAGTAACAAAAGCCACTGCCATATCTATAAAATAGCGAAGATTATCATTCGCTGTCATCAAAGCGCCAAGCCAACTTGATCTTCCATATAAACTGCTTGCCATATGCCCCACTCCTACCATCAATGCGCCCGCAAAACCGCCAATACAACCTGTGATTACAGATCTGATAAACTGTATATTCTGTTTTATCATCCATAAATACCTCCTATCTATGTATTTATCCCAATGATCATACAACGGAATCATTATATATGCCTATCACTATGTTTGACGAATTGATTAAAGAATATACTGGATTTATTTCTTTCTTATATGAATTATTTGTCTATTCTAATTATATCTACCGAAATCAACTAATGTAACTTGCTGTGAAGTATTTGACTCCATATCTCCCCTTGTACAAATCTATGAACTGTGATACATTATTGTAGGAAGAAAACATATCATTCCTATAGGGAAAACACTTGCACCGACAACTTACATTACAAGAATCTGAAAAATTCCCCAATAGACGATAATATAAAACCAACACAGAAATAAGGAGACAGTATGATCGAACACAAAGAACATTTTCACGGAAGTGATCTGGAAAAGATCGAAGAATATTATGGAATAAAAAAAGAAGACATAATCAGCTTTTCTGCCAATGTCAATCCACTGGGAATCTCTTACCGTCTGCAGGAGGAACTGGCAAAACATATCAATGCCATCACCACCTATCCAGACAGGGAATACACTTCTCTGCGCAAATGCATTGCAGAATATATCCACACGGATTACCAGAATATTCTGGTGGGAAATGGATCCACAGAATTAATTTCCCTGGTCATTCAGATGTTGCATCCCAGGAAAGCACTGATCGTAGGACCTACTTACTCCGAATACGAACATGAAATCACCTTAGGCGGTGGACGTGCCCACTATTTCCGTCTCAAAGAAACGGACCTTTTTCATCTGGATCTGGAAGCACTGCAAAATACATTGACACCGGACATGGACATGTTGATTTTATGCAACCCCAACAATCCCACTTCTTCCCAGATTGACCGCCAGACCATGCGTGCCATTTTGGATACCTGTAAAGAAATGGGCATCTTCGTGATGGTGGATGAAACTTATGTGGAATTTTCAGAAAACGCAGATATGATCACGTCCATTCCTTTGACCACCTATTATAATAATATTATCATTCTCCGAGGCATTGCCAAGTTCTTTGCTGCTCCGGGGCTTAGGCTGGGATATGCCATCTGTGGCAACCGCCAGCTCTTAAGCGAGATCAACAGCCACAAAAATCCATGGACCATTAATTCCCTGGCAGCCATTGCCGGCGAAATTATGTTTCGGGATGAAGAATATATCCAGGACACCCGGAATCTAATCACAACAGAACGCAAAAGAATTTGTGATATTTTGGATTCCCATCCGGAAATTAAATACTATACGCCCAATGCCAACTTTATCCTGGTAAAAATCCTGAAAGACGGCATAACCTCCGAGGATCTCTTTGATGCTGCTATCCGTCAAAACCTTATGATCCGGGATTGCTCCACATTTCCATTCCTGGATAATAAATATATCCGTTTCTGTTTTATGAAAGCAGAGGATAATGACCGCTTATTGCAGGTAATTCTGGATCGATTACAATAACACCGTTTTACAGCCTAATTACGAAGGTGGTTAAATAGCAATGCATTTACTCAAGTAAAACGTTGCTATTTAGCCACCTTCATAATATCTATGCTCCAGCTTTATAAGGCTGTATTTCGATCCCTTTTCCATAGAAAGAGAAAACCTTTATGTATCTCTTTCTATATAAATAAGTTTATTTGTATTATTATCTAAAATTAAAACAGAAAAATTTTTACTCTCTCTTTTTTTTGCTGCCTCATAGTCATAATGGGATTTTGCATCTTTATATCGATCATAAAATAAATAATATCCATTTTGAGGTAATTCCAAATCCAACCCCATTAAACGTTCCGCTAAATCTTCCTCCATCGGAAGCTCTTTCCAATATTTCTGAGTAGAAACCTGGTCTTCCATATTTTGATAATCTTCATCTGAATACTGAAGTTCTAACACTACATCTCCTTCTCCAAAGAAACCGCCTTTTGTATCAGTCAGTCTGCTTACCTCTCCATGATCCAGATCCAGATTGGTAATATCCTCCGCTCTTTCGATATATACATCGCCATTCTCATAAGCCGAATCGGGAACACCGTACTTTTTAAACATTATGAATATTACCAGAAAAACAAGGCTGGAAATAATCAAAACCGCAGCAAGCATAGCCATAAGAATAATTTTTATTGTTTTCTTCATATCCCCCTCTTTTTCTCCTATCAGTCAGCTGATAAGACACCCTTTTTGAGATTCGCTTGCGAAACTCTTTATTCTTTTTCCTCATTACAGAACAAGGTGCCCATAGGCTTGTCCTCAAACAATTCATATAATTTCCGTGGACGCCCACCATTCATCAACACTACATCAATACCTGCCTCATAGGCAATCTCCACTGCCTCAATCTTGGTTTTCATGCCGCCTGTCCCAAATCGGGTACCAGCTCCCCCTGCAACTGCATGGATATCGGAGCTAATCTCATGTACCACAGGAATCAATTTGGCATCTGGATTTTGACGTGGATCACTGTCATATAAGCCATCAATGTCGGACATAATAATTAACAAATCTGCTTTAACTAATCCTGCCACCAGCGCAGACAGAGAGTCATTTTCTCCCATTTCCAATTCCAACTCATCAATCGCCACGGTATCATTTTCATTGATAACCGGAATCGCCCCATGGCTGATCAGACGATCCAAGGTATTTTCCACATTCTGACGACGGTCTTCAATTAATTCATATTTTGTCAGCAATACTTGTGCCACTGTAATACTATATTCCGAAAACAAATCATCATACAGATACATCAATTCACACTGCCCTACTGCTGCACATGCCTGCTTGCCCGGGGTATCCTTTGGTTTCTCCATCAAACCTAATTTACCCATACCCAGCCCAATGGCTCCGCTGGATACCAGAATCATTTCATGTCCGGCATTCTGTAAATCTGCCAGTGTCTTAACCAATTGCTCTACCCGCCGTATATTTAAGCGTCCTGTCCGATGGGTTAAAGTTGATGTGCCAACCTTTACCACCACTCGTTTTCTTTCACTGATTTTTTTCATTGTAGTCTCCATTCTGTTTCATATTTTGTAAATATTTCCCTCTGGGGCATGCTTACCCATTCCGCTCTTCATTATACTATGATGGCTCTCCTTTTTCCATGTTTTTTCACTTGCCTTATCCTTTTAAATATCAGCTTAATTGCAAAAGTAAATTCCAGTGCAGAAGTAAATGCTACCACCTTTTAAA
>CAYPEW010000003.1:90326-112935 GCA_964409845.1 uncultured Jutongia sp. | reverse complement strand
ACAGATGGTTATGAGGTTGTTCTCTGTGACATCAAGCAGGAGTGGGCTGATGGCGGTAAGGACAAAATTGCCAAAGGCTATGCCAGATTAGTAGAGAAAGGCAAAATGACTCAGGAGGCTGTAGACGGTATTCTGGCAAAGATTACCCCAGGTCTGAAAGAGGACCTGTGTGCAGACTGTGACCTGATTGTTGAGGCAGCTTTTGAGGACATGAAGGTTAAGAAGGATACCTTCTCTGAGTTAGACAAAATTGCAAAGGAAGGCTGCATTTTCGCTTCCAATACATCCAGCCTGTCTATTACAGAGATTGGTAACGGACTGTCCCGTCCAATGATCGGTATGCATTTCTTCAATCCGGCTGACCGTATGAAATTAGTAGAGGTTATTGCAGGTGTGAATACTCCAGCAGAAACCGTTGATGCCATCAAGAAGATTTCTGAGGAAATTGGCAAGACTCCGGTACAGGTAAATGAAGCAGCTGGTTTCGTAGTAAACCGTATTCTGATTCCAATGATCAACGAAGCTGCATTTATCAAGATGGAAGGTGTTTCCGATATTGCTGGTATTGATGCTGCTATGAAGTTAGGTGCAAATCATCCAATGGGACCATTGGAGTTAGGTGATTTCATTGGTCTGGATATCTGCCTGGCAATCATGGACGTTCTGTATAATGAAACAGGCGACAGCAAATATCGTGCTTGCCCACTGCTTCGCAAGATGGTTCGCGGTGGTAATTTAGGTGCAAAGAGCGGCAAGGGATTCTATATTTACAATGCTGATAGAACCAAGACTCCAGTTGACGCTCAGTAAGAGTTGAAGTTTTTCTAACGCAGGCGAATACTCTGCACAAGAAAAACTAAGTCAACTCTACAAGAATTTAACAGCATAAATGCTGTTAAATTCTTGGTTGATGATCGCTCACTAAGGTCAACAAGACTTGAAGATTCACTAACACATAGCAAGCTATGTATAAGTAAATCTAAATCAAGTCTGGGAAGAACGCAACAAAACAGCGTTCTTCCTGTTCTATAAATTATATTTTAACGAAAGGTGGTAAAAAAGATCATGGACTTTACATTAAGTAAAAAGCATGAGATGGCGAGACAGCTTTTTAAGGAGTTCGCTGAGAATGAAGTAAAGCCTTTGGCTCAGGAAACAGATGAGACAGAGCATTTCCCACAGGTTACCGTGGATAAGATGGGAAAGAGTGGATTCCTGGGAATTCCGGTTCCTAAGGAGTATGGTGGACAGGGAGCTGATATTCTTACATATATTATGTGTGTAGAAGAGCTTTCAAAAGTTTGTGGTACTACAGGTGTAGTAGTGTCAGCACATACCTCTTTATGTGTGGATCCAATCCTTACTTACGGAACCGAAGAACAGAAGAAAAAATATCTGCCGGATCTGTGTTCTGGTAAGAAACTGGGTGCATTCGGACTGACCGAGCCAGGTGCCGGTACAGATGCCCAGGGTGTACAGACCAAGGCTGTACAGGACGAGGCAACTGGAGAGTGGATCCTGAACGGATCTAAGTGCTTCATCACCAACGGTGAGGTAGGTGATGTTTACATCATCATCGCTTACACTGACGTGGTTGAGAATAAGCGTGGAAGAAAAGTAAAGAAATTCTCTGCATTTATCGTTGACAAGGGAACACCAGGATTCAGCTTCGGTACGAAGGAGAAGAAGATGGGTATCCGTGGATCTTCTACTTATGAGTTGATTTTCCAGGATTGCCGTATTCCGGCCGATGCAATGTTAGGTCAGAGAGGTAAGGGATTCCCAATCGCTATGCATACTCTGGATGGTGGACGTATTGGTATCGCAGCACAGGCATTAGGTCTGGCTGAGGGTGCTCTGGAGAGAACCATTGAGTATACCAAGGAGAGAAAGCAGTTTGGACGTTCTATTTCTGCACAGCAGAATACACAGTTCCAGCTTGCTAATATGGCAACACAGGTAGAAGCTGCCAAGAATATGGTATACCGTGCTGCATTAAAGAAACAGGAATTTGCTGATGGTGCAAAGGTATCTTATTCCGTAGAAGCTGCTATGGCGAAACTGTTTGCGGCAGAGACTGCTATGGAGGTTACTACCAAGTGTGTTCAGTTGTTTGGTGGTTATGGTTACATCAGAGAATATGATGTAGAGCGTATGATGCGTGATGCAAAGATTACAGAGATCTATGAAGGAACTTCTGAAGTTCAGCGTATGGTTATCTCTGGTGCTTTATTGAGCTAATATGCCAAGATATATCTGATTTCTAATTAGAAACAACGTGAACAATCGTTTCAATCAGTTTGAAAGCATTTCAGTTGCCTTGCAGCTTGGGGATGCACAAAGAAACGTGAATAAAAAAATAAGACAAGGAGTGACAAAGCCGTGAAAATAGTTGTATGTGTAAAACAGGTTCCAGATACCAAGGGCGGTGTAAAGTTTAACCCAGATGGTACTCTGGACAGAGGTGCAATGCTTGCCATCATGAACCCGGATGATAAGGCCGGCTTAGAGGCAGCTTTGAAGTTAAAAGATGAATGTGGCGCAGAAGTCACAGTAATTACCATGGGTCTTCCAAAGGCAGAAGATGTACTGCGTGAGGCTATGGCTATGGGTGCAGACAAGGGTATCCTGGTTACGGATCGTGTATTAGGTGGTGCAGATACTTGGGCAACTTCTACTACCCTTGCAGGTGCTTTGAGAAATATTGACTATGATTTGATCATCACTGGTCGTCAGGCAATTGATGGAGATACCGCACAGGTAGGACCTCAGATTTCTGAGCATTTGGATCTGCCGGTTATCTCTTATGCAAAAGATATCAAGGTAGAGGGAGACAGCGTGATCGTACAGCGTCAGTATGACGATGGATATCATATGGTTAAGGCAAAAATGCCTTGCCTGATTACAGCTCTTTCTGAGTTAAATGAGCCACGTTACATGACACCAGGCGGAATCTTTGATGCTTATGATGCAGAGATTACCGTATGGGGCAGAGCAGATCTGAAAGATGTCGATGATGCTAATCTGGGTCTGAAGGGATCACCTACCAAGATTGCTAAAGCTTCTGATAAAGTTAGAAAGGGAGCTGGAGAGCAGGTGGCTCCAGATTCACCGGAAGAGGCAGTATCCTATATTATGGGTAAGTTGGCAGAGAAACACGTAATCTAATATAAAAAGGAAAAGTGGTGAATAAAATGGGTTTAGAAGAATATAAGGGTGTCTATGTCTTTGCACAGCAGGTAGACAATGAATTAAGCGGAATCGCTTTTGAATTGCTTGGAAAAGCAAAGGAACTTGCCGCAGATCTTAACACAGATGTTTCAGCAGTCCTGATCGGTTCTGGTGTAAAAGGTCTGGCAGACCAGTTAGCAGAGTATGGTGCAGATAAGGTTATCGTAGTGGATGATCCGGAATTAAAGGATTACCGGACAGAGCCATATGCGCATGCACTGTCATCAGTAATTAATGAATACAAACCAGAAATCGTATTAGTTGGTGCTACAGCCATCGGACGTGATCTGGGACCTCGTGTATCTGCCCGTGTGGCTACCGGTCTGACAGCAGACTGTACCGTATTGGAGATCGGTGATTTCCCACTCAATCCAATTCCGGGACAGGAGCAGAAGCACAATCAGCTGCTGATGACTCGTCCTGCATTTGGTGGTAACACCATTGCTACGATTGCCTGCCCGGATAACCGTCCACAGATGGCTACCGTACGTCCTGGTGTTATGCAGAAGATTGCTCCAATCTCTGGTGCTAAGGCAGAGGTAATTGAGTATAATCCTGGATTTACTCCGGATAACAAATATGTTGAGATCTTAGAGATCGTGAAAGAATTAAACGACACAGTAGATATCCAGGAAGCTAAGATTCTGGTATCCGGTGGTCGTGGAGTTGGCAGCAAAGAAAACTTTAAGATCTTAGAGGATCTGGCATCTGCTATCGGTGGTACCGTAAGCTGCTCCCGTGCCGTTGTAGATAACGGCTGGATGCCAAAGGAGCTGCAGGTAGGACAGACAGGTAAGACCGTTCGTCCTAACGTATATTTTGCTATCGGTATCTCTGGTGCAATCCAGCATACCGCAGGTATGGAAGAGTCAGACATCATTGTTGCTATTAACAAAGATGAGACTGCTCCTATCTTTGATGTAGCTGATTATGGTATTGTTGGGGATCTGAATAAGATCGTTCCAAAGCTGACAGAAGCATTGAAGAATTACGAGAAATAATATGATGCTGGGGTGCTGAACGTTCGTTTAGCACAGACCCAAGCGGAGCGAAGATGCAAAAGTATATAGCAATCCGTAGCATCAATGTATTCTGTCATAGATGACAGAATCATATGGCGGCTGATGAAATTTCATCGGCCGCTTTTTCTGGCTATATATAATAGAACAAAGTGTGCATAATCACATACATTTGTCCTAAAACTTATTCCCAATTTAATACTTATTGAATTATAATATCACAGCGATCACAAGTACTACTGCAAACACTGCAAACATTAGCATTGCCAGAAAACTCATATAAGGAATGAATCGCAGTCCGAAACCAGCAAAACAGTCTTGAGGGTCTTTAGGATTGTAGTAAACCTTTTCATGACGACCAGTAAACACTATTGACAAATAGGTCATATTGGTTGTGTATGTTTCGCCATTAACAGTGTATTGGATAATGGCATGATAATCATATTCATTATCTTTGGCATCTTCGTGACTGACTGGATCCACTGTCCGTTTACTTTTGCTTACGGATACGATGGTTCCTTTGACACTTTTCGTACACCTGCCCAGCTTGCTCATACCTTCTCGGTATTCCCGGAAGAAATGAATCTCCAGAGGAAGAATAAACAGTATAATAAGTGCGATGCCCGCTATTCGTATGGAACCCTCGGTATCATCCATTGACGTGGCAAATAAAACGATAATAACAATTAACAAGATATAGGCATAGGATATCAGTTGAAATTTGATTAATTTTTTAACGGTTTCTTTCGTGTTTTTTCATGGGAACCCTCCGTTCTTTTTAATGATCTTATCAACTAGGTAAATTCAATATCTGATATCAAAAGCACGAGGTAAAAATTTTCGTGCAAGAGATACAAAAAAAACTCCGAAGCTTGTCACAGAATGAATGGTTACGAATATCTGTCATACTCCGAATTTCCTTTGACGAAATGGAATATACATGATAGCATAGGTAAGTGTAAATGAACAAAGTTCATTCACACAGCAAGTTTGTGCCACAGTTAAGTTTTACCTGACTGTTAGAGCAGCACAAACATTGGCGGATTAGCTGCTCCTGATGGTCGCAGCATTACCGTAAGTGTGCAAGAGCCACCGTTTTCCTAATGTAGGAAAGGTATTCTGCACAAGGAAAACTATATCAACAAGAGTTATTTTCGCAACTCTGGAAAAATGCTAACGCATTTTTCGTGAATTGTATGCAAGAAACTTTAATATTTAAGAGCTCAAGATGGGGGTATATTGAGATGTTGGAATTTTTGAAATCAATCTTTTATGGAATCGTAGAAGGAATCACAGAATGGCTTCCGGTCAGCAGTACAGGGCATATGATTATTTTAGACGAAATCCTGCCCATGTCAGTCAGCGAGGCGTTCTGGGAAATGTATCTGGTAGTGGTACAGCTTGGGGCAATCTTGGCGGTGGTATTGTTGTTCTGGGGGCAGTTGTGGCCATTTACCACACCAGGAAAAACAGTGTCTGGAAAACGGGCTGAGAACAGATCCCATTCTGGAATGTCCACAGGATTTTCTGAAGCGTGTCCTGCAGTGTTGCGTCCGATCCTGCCTTATCTCAAACTGGATACCTGGATTATGTGGTTTAAGATTGTGGTAGCATGTGTACCAGCTGCAATAGTGGAAATTGTCTGGGGAGATGTGTTAGAAGCGGCGTTTTACCGCTATCAGGTGGTAGCTGTGATGCTGATTCTGGTGGGTATTGTATTTCTGGCAGTAGAACGTTGGAATCAGAAGCAGACAGCAAAAGTTACCACCATTGCAGATATCACTTATCAGCAGGCATTTCTGATTGGAATGTTCCAATTGATTGCTGCTTTGTTTCCAGGGACTTCCCGTTCTGGTGCCACGATTATTGGAGCACTGATTCTGGGATTGTCCAGGACAGTAGCGGCAGAATTTACCTTTTTTCTGGCAGTTCCCGTTATGTTTGGTGCCAGTTTGATGAAAGTACTGGATTTCGGTTTTCACTTTACCGGATTTGAGCTTGGGATGCTGTTAGCGGGCATGTTTACTGCTTTTGTAGTATCTTTGGTAGTAATCCGTTTCCTGTTAAATTATATTAGGAAGCATGATTTTAAGCCCTTTGGCTACTACCGTATTATTTTAGGAATTGTAATCTTGTTATATTTTGGTGTTTGACAGATAGGCCATTTGGGATTAAGATATTTCCATGGATTGTTTACGCTTCAGTGGACCCAAGGAGGTTTCTGTCTGTTTGCGCTGACATGAATGTATATTAAAACAGCAAATAATAGAAATGAGGGATATGATGGATTTTCGCAAGATAGATGATAACACAGTACAATGTCGTATGACAGAGGAAGAAATGAATGAATATGGGCTTCAGATTGAGGATTTTTTTACCGATCAGGAGAAATCCCGTGATTTTCTGGAGCAGATTGTGGAAATGGCAGAGGAAGAAGTGGGTTATGAAGTGGAGAGTGGTATGGTATCCATGCAGCTCATGCGTATGCCGGACAATTCCCTGACCATTACTTTTACTGATCGTGGAGAGGATGGCTTACAGAGTATGCTGCATCAGATCCAACAGCTTGCCGGAATGATTGACGAGGCGGTGAATGAGGATAATAATGAATCGCAGGGACCGAATGGAGATTCTGGAAAGAAGGAAAAGGAAGTACATAGCGCAAGCACAGAAATGGACAAAAAGAAACAAAAAGAATACCAGAAGCATATGCGTGAAATTGAAAAACTGCAGCGGGAGAAGGAAAAACGCAGGCTGAATTCTGCAAAGGTCTATGAATTCCGCAAATTCACAGATTTAGAGCAATTTGCGATTGATTATCAGACGAATAAAAATATATCCAGTAAAGTGTATCGGGATAAACAGGCTGGAAAATATTATCTCTTAGTCAAAAAAGGCAAGTTAAAAATGGAGGAATATCAGAATTTGTGCAACCGTTTATTGGATTATGGCAATCTATGCTCGGAACAGCCTTTTGTGGAGCAATACTGTAAAGAACATTTTGAGTGTTTAATAGCAAAACATGCCATGAAAATTATGCGGGAATATTATTAATGGAGATTAAATAATGAAATATGATTTTGATTTGGAGGACAAGGGTAAAATAAGAAAAAAGCTGATACTTCGTATCCTCCTTATTCTGGTGGAAATTATTTTGACCATTTTACTTGCCTATGCCATTACACATTATGGTTTGGAACGGATGACGGTATCAGGAGAGTATATGAGCCCTACCTTGTTGGATGGCGATGAAATTCTGATCGACCGCATGCGATATCGTGCATTTTCTATTCAACGAAATGATATTGTGGTAATCCAACACAATGGATCAGAGCATAATTACTATACCATTGAGCGGGTAATTGGTATGCCGGGAGAAAAAATCCGGATTGAAGATGGAGAAGTCTACATTAATGATAAGAAATTAAAAGAAAAATATGATTTCCCTAAAATGGAAAATGGTGGTCTGGCTTTAGAGGAAATTACCATTGAAGAAGATGAATATTTTATGCTCTGTGATAATCGGAATGAATGTGAAGACAGCAGAAATGCTAATATAGGAAATGTGAATAAACAAAATATTATAGGTAAAGCTTGGCTTAGAACCAATTCTTTAGCTCTGATTAGTCATATTGACGGCTATGCAAAACAGAAAAAAAGCGCAAAATCTGATGCTTCTTCGGAATAAATTATAGTGTTTTGACAGATTTTGTGTTATAATTAAAAATACCGTGTATTTCTCTATAGAACGGATATGGACAAGATGGGAGAGAGAAGATGCAGTTTCAATGGTACCCAGGTCATATGACTAAAGCAAAGCGGGCAATGCAGGAGGATATCAAGCTGATTGATGTCATTATTGAATTGGTGGATGCCCGTATACCGTATAGCAGCAAGAATCCAGATATTGATCAGTTAGCCAATGGTAAATCTCGTATTTTATTAATGAATAAATATGATTTGGCAGATCCTGCAGTTTCCGAAGAATGGATTACATATTATGAGGACCGAAATTATTACGTGGCAAAGGTAAACTCCAAAAATGGAAAGGGTGTTAAAGCGGTACAGAATTTGATTCAGGAAGCCTGCCGGGAAAAAATAGAGAGGGATCGCAAAAGAGGGATTTTAAACCGTCCAGTTCGTGCCATGATTGTAGGGATTCCCAATGTGGGAAAGTCTACTTTTATCAATAGTTTTGCAGGGAAAGCCTGTACGAAAACCGGAAATAAGCCGGGAGTGACCAAAGGAAAACAATGGATCCGTTTAAATAAACAGGTAGAATTGCTGGATACACCAGGTATCCTGTGGCCTGAATTCGAAGATCAGACGGTTGGTCTGCATTTGGCGTATATTGGATCTATCAAAGATGAATTATATAACATTTACGAACTAAGTGTACTATTGACGAAGTATTTGTCCGATGCATATCCACAGGCAGTTCCTGATTTTTATCAGATTACCGGAGGAGATGTCGAAACACAGCTGACACAGATTGCAGAACGAAGGGGCTGCTTGAAAAGTGGTGGAGAGTATGACTTGGATAAGTCAGCAAAATGTCTGGTAGATGATTTCCGCAGTGGGAGAATGGGGAAAATCAGCTTGGAGCGTCCGGAGGATATGGTGCTAAAGTAGAGGGACGCAACAAATAGCGGCATTGCTAATAGTAGAATAGAATGTAGATAGCAGGCTGCTAATAGTGGAAAACCAAAAGTATTCTACTATTGTATACTAGTTGGAAACGAGGAATAGATATGTACGATAAGAACCGGATCGAGGACAGCCTCGAATTTGTTCGTCAGATGAAAGAGTTTATGGATAGTGATGATGCTCTGGATGAATTTGATCCATTCGAAGATAATGATTCCGATGAACTCTTTGTCAATCTGGCATATCATATGGAACCGGAAGTTCCCCCGAAGGAGAATGCAGTACAGAGTGAGCATGGTATGGGGGATTCTTTTGGTGTTCCGGATGCCGGGGTTATTCAGGAACAGAGGAGACTTGCCGAGGAACGTCTTCGACTGGAACAGGAGGAAGCCAGAAGGAAACAGGCAGAGCAGGAACAGCAGAGACGATTGGAAGAAGAACGTCGCCGCCTGGAAGAAGAAGCTGCCAGACGCAGACAGGCAGAGCAGGAACAGCAAAGGCGACTGGAGGCAGAACGTCGCCGTCTGGAAGAAGAAGCTGCCAAACGCAGACAGGCAGAACAGGAACAACAAAGGCAATTGGAGGCAGAACGTCGTCGCCTGGAACAGGAAGCAGAACGTCGTCGTCAGGCAGAGTTACAGGAGAAGCAGAGACAAGAAGCCGAGCGGAAAAAAATAGAAGAAGAACGAAAACGGCTTGCCGAGGAGCAGAAACGGCAGGAGGAAGCACGTCGTCAGCTGGAAGAGGAACGCCGACTGGCACTGGAGGAGGCAAAGCGCAGAGAAGCAGAGTTAGCCGAGAAAAAACGCCTAGAGGAAGAACGGCAGCGTCTGGCACAGGAAGAAGCCAGACGTAAGGAAGCAGAGTTAGCCGAGAAAAAACGCCTAGAGGAAGAACGGCAACGTCTGGCACAGGAGGAGGCAAAGCGTAAGGAAGCAGAGTTAGCCGAGAAAAAACGCCTAGAGGAAGAACGAAAACGCCTGGAACAGGAGGCGGAACGTCGCCGTCAGGCGGAATTACAGGAGAAGCAGAGACAGGAAGCAGAACGTCAAAAAATAGAAGAAGAACGGAGAAGACTTGCAGAAGAACAGAAACGGCAGGAGCAGCTGAGACGCCAGTTAGAACAGGAGCGCCAGCGTCTGGTAGAGGAACAGCTACAAAGGGAATTAGAAGAACAACGAAGAATATTAGCGGAGCAGGCAAGGCAAAAGGCAGAGGCAAAAGCAAAAAAAGAAGCTGAAGAAAAAGAACGCAGACGGAAATTAGTACAGGAAGAGGAACAGCGGAAGAAAGAGCTGCAGGCAAGAGAAGAAGAACAGCGTCGTAAAGCACAAGAGGAAGAAAAGAAGCAAGAGGAACAGCGAAAAGCTGCAGAATCAAAACAGGATCCGGAAATGTCGAAGGCACCTGCTGGTCCAGAATCTGAGGTTGAGCGTTTACGGAAACGTGCAGAGGAATTAAAACGTCAGGCAGAGATGGCTACTTTGGAAGCGAGAATGCGACAACTACAGTTGGAAGCAGAGGGAATTTCCACTGGCGAAAGTGTTATAACACCACAGGCGGATACGGTTGCAAATGGATTTGCGGCAAATAGTACCCCTCTGTCTGGTGCTGCATCTGATGGTACCGCAGCAGGTGGAAATAGTTCGATTCCAATGCCGATGTTGTCCATTCCAGGCGTACAACCGGGGACAATGGCTTCTGGTGCGGGACAACAAACGATATCCCATCAGAATGACGTAGATAAACAGAAATTATCCAAGGAAGAAATTGATTCCATCTTTGCTAAGGAATTAAAGAAAAGTGGTTCAGATTCATCCTATCAGCAGCGAAAAATGATGCTGCAGAAACAGGCAGAACGGCTGAAACGGAAAAGGGAGGAAACTGGAGACAAGTTACCATTAGAGCTTGCCAAGGAAAAGGCAGTACAGGCAAAAGATTTTACAATGGGTACTGTCGGGAAAATACGGGAATTTGTACTGGATAAAATGACAGATCCCGAAAATGCAGAGTCCAGGGAGAAAGTTAAAAAAATTATGACCAATGCATTGGTGGTTATGATCTGTATTGCAGCGGCATTTCTGGTTTCGTCCATTGTTACCAATTTTGTGGCACATCCAACTAAGGTAGAGGGAGAATCCATGGAGACCACATTAACTGATGGAGATACGGTTATCATCCAGAAATTGAGTTATTATTTTGGTACTCCCGACCGATATGATGTGGTCATCTTTCCAATTTATAATTCCAAAACGTATTTTATAAAACGTGTCATTGGACTTCCGGGAGAGACCGTTCAGATTGAAGAGGGGAAAGTTTATATTAATGGCAAGGAACTGGAAGATGATATTTATGGAAAAGATGAATACATAGACGATCCTGGAGATGCTGGGGAACCTATTACTCTGGCATCGGATGAATATTTTGTATTAGGAGATAACCGAAATATGAGTACAGACAGTCGCAGTAGCTATGTGGGTGTCATTAAAAAGAGAAATATTGCCGGAAAAGCTTGGAGAAGAGTTCTTCCATTTTCGAAATCTGGCAAGGTCAAATAGCAGATGTAGGTTTCGGAAAATCGCAAAACAAGGTAATATCGATTGGAGGCATACTTCAGGTAGAGGAGACTTTTGACATGAACACGGAAAAGAAAAAATCGGTAGCAGAGATCAAACAGGAAATTGAAACAGCAGGAGATTTGCTGGAAGATGTTTTGGTGAGTTATGAAACTGATTCCCGAAAGGGAGTACAAAATTTGCTACAGAGGGCAAGGAAACAACAGGAACGGCTGCAACAGGAGAAAGAACGCCTGCAGCAGATGTGTGTTTATGAACAAAAGTATCAGAGTTACCAGGCAGTCTGTGGAATAGACGAAGCAGGCAGAGGTCCACTTGCCGGACCGGTGGTAGCAGGCGCTGTAATCCTTCCTAAGGATTGTGAAATTCTGTACTTGAATGATTCCAAGAAACTATCTGAAGCAAAAAGAGAACAGTTATACGAAGAAATACAAAAGAAAGCTCTTGCCTGGGCAGTGGGGATCGTATCTCCGGAACGGATTGATGAAATTAATATCCTACAGGCCACTTATGAAGCAATGCGGCAGGCTGTCAGTCAGTTAACGCTTACACCGGATCTGCTTCTGGTGGATGCGGTGCATATACCGGAGGTTTCTCAGAAACAGGTAGGGATTATTAAAGGAGACGCCAAAAGTGTTTCCATTGCCGCTGCTAGTATTATGGCAAAAGTGACCAGAGATCATTTGATGTTGCAGATGGATGACTTATATCCGGAATATGGATTTGCCAGTCATAAGGGGTATGGATCGCAAGCCCATATTGCGGCAATCCGCCAGTATGGGCCGTGTCCAATTCATAGGCGGACATTTATCAAAAACTTTATATCACCAATGCAATAAACCTAGCAAACTGGAAAAGGAGAGTGCTTATGACAGAGTCCAGAGGGAAAATATATGGCAGGGATATTGTCGGCAAACGCCAGAAAAAGACAGCAGTTGCCTTAGAGTACGAACCGGAAACTGACCGTGCACCCAAGGTGGTGGCAGGAGGACATGGTCATGTGGCAGAACGGATTATTGAGACTGCACAGGAACATGATGTACCAGTTCATCAGGATGAGAATCTTGCCAGAAGTCTGGCAGAAATAGAGATTGGCGAATATATTCCACCGGAATTATATCAGGTTGTAGCAGAGGTATTGCTGTTTGTGGATTCTATGGATAAGATTCGGGGGCGTTGGGATCAAGGCTTGAAGTAAATCTAAATCATAGCACAAAATACAAAAATAGCATGTCGTATACTTTGCAATGTGATTATGGGGAGTAGGATAATCTTGGAAAGAGTGGGAGAATGGGGAAGAAGAACAAACGAGAGATCGGAAGCAGGTATGAGCAGAAAGCGGTCTCTTTTTTAGAACATAAGGGCTATCTGGTGTTAGAGACAAATTACCACAACCGCTATGGAGAGATTGATATTATTGCGGACAGAGATGGACTTCTGGTATTCGTGGAAGTCAAATATCGTGGTTCAAGTCAGTATGGAGATCCATTAGATGCAGTAGATCATTGGAAACAGAGACGAATTTGCCGCAGTGCCTTATATTACTGTTCGAAACAGGTAGATGGGATGGATATTCCCTGTCGTTTTGATGTTATTGGCATCTATGGAGATCGTCAGATACGACATATTGAAAATGCATTTGAATATATGGAATGAGAATGGTTTTCTTCAATTAGAGATTCAAGAGTTTCGCATGTGAAACTCTTGCGCTGAGTGCGGTCGCATAAGCGACATTTTCATCTTCGTGCGAGTGCGCATTCTGCGGAGCGCTTTTTATCGAATAGGAGGAATTTCCTATTTGATAAAAAGAGGGTTTCTGTTGTACATAGTCCAACAGAGACCCTCTTTTTGTTATACAAGGAAATATTTTACGTATATAGTAGCTGCAAGTGCAAGATGCTTAGCTTGCAGCTCTATGGAAAATCTAATAATAATTGTATTAGGTATTTATTCCTTTACTAACTCAAATTGTCCTACCAATTCATCCAAAATATTAGCCTGGGCAAATAATTCTTCACTGGTTGCAGATGCTTCCTGGGCTGTGGCAGCATTACTCTGAACCACTTCAGAAATCTGGTTGACATCTTCTTCTGCCTGACGCATAGCATCTGCTTGTTTTTCTACCATTTCCTTGAGATTGTTGGAGAAATCTGCAATCTGTTTGATACCAGTTACCACTGATTCAATGGCATCGGATGCACGTTCTGCTGCAAGATTTCCTTCGCTTACTTCGGACAGGGAACTTTCAATTAATTCCCTGGTATCAACAGCTGCTTTGGCACTTTGGTCTGCCAGTTCTCTGATCTGATCGGCTACAACAGCAAAACCACGTCCGGATTCTCCGGCTCTGGCTGCTTCAATGGAAGCATTTAACGACAACAGATTTGTCTGAGCCGCAATGGATTCAATTTCAGAAATGATATTTCCAATTTTGGTAGAAGCATCATTAATCCGCTCCATTGCTGACATCATGGTATTCATTTCTTCCCGGCTATGATCTGCACGTTCTGCATACTGCTGTGCCTTTATGTAAGATTCATCTGCACTTTCTGCGCTTTTCTCCATAGATGCTGTGATATCGGAAATAGTGGAATGCAATACTTGAACCGAATGTGCCTGATCGGTGGCACCCTCAGCCAGACATTGTGCCGCATTTGCCAGATCTCCAGAACCAGCAGAGACTTGATTAGAAGCTTCTCCGATGGATAATAATGTCTCTGTCATTTGATCCCGCAATTTTCGCATAGACTCATATAATTTTTGGAAATCTCCAGTATATCGATCCGAATGCTGGGAACGAATAGTATAATTTCCAGATGCCATTTCACCCAGAACAGTACCAATATCATGGATAATCGTATTTAAGTTATCTGCCATTTCCGTGGCATCTTTTTCCATATGTTCCACTTCATCTCCGGTGTTTACCAGTGGGAAAGGAGAGGATAAATCACCGGCAGCAAAGGTTTTGAGGCGTACACCCAGTTGACCTAATGGATCAGAAATCCGGACAGCGATTTTCCTTCCGATTTTGGTAGAGAACACAATAACAGAAGCAATAATGATAAGAATAACAGCAGCCAAAATCCAACTGATAATTGATAGTTTCAAGGAGAGGCTGTTTCCTTGCTTCACTTTTACGTTCAGTAATTCTTCCATTTTACCATAGATGCTGTTGTAGGATTCCGCTAATTCATTCATTGCCATATCCTGTGCCTGTCGACAGGCATCCTGATCGACAGTGGCACCCAGAGTCATAATTTTATCATCCAATGCCCAATAGGCATCTAATTCACTGATGATGGCATCATAGGTTTCCCTGCCGCTTTTAGATACAACGGTACTTTCTACTTCTTTAATATTTTTTTCAAATACTTCCTTCCGCTCATCATGCTGTTTCACTACAATATCAATCGCATCCTGATCTTCATAACCAATGGCTGCACGAAGCGACGAGCGTACATCAGCGAATTCAAACATCGCCTTTCCGATATCTCCCTGGGCAAAACCATAATATTCCAGAGCATAGGAATAACGGTTTGAAATCACAATCAATGCAATTAATCCAACAACTGCTGCAGCTGCCGTAATGGCTGAGATTTGGAAAAAAGAATGGGTAAGCTTTTTTTCGATATTCTCTTTCTTATTTCCTTTCGTTTCCTTATTACCTTTTTTGTTCATTTTACGCCTCCTGTTTGTTATCAAAACATCCTACTTTTACGATACGTTTTATACCTATATCATGGTAAATTGTATCTCAGTGTAGCGAAAAAATAATTTTCCCCCATATTGATTTTCGACACCTTTTACTATTATAACTCATTCTACTAAATATACAATATGGAATTTGAGCGGAACAGAGAAATGATAGCATTTTTTTTAGAAAATAGATCGCTGTTGCATGAATGTATTCAAATTTAATATTCCTTGCATTAGTTTGTGGTATACTAAGCACAGAATCATAATAGAGTGTTTTGAAACTGAAAACGGGATTAATATATTATGGCGAAGATTCCGGTGATATCAGTCATATGGGAGGAGATCGGTATGAAATGGACAGAAGCTTTATTGGAGAAACAGGGATATCAGTTAAGCCAAACCACCACTCACAAATCCTATGAACAGGAAAGTGGATATCATGGTGTATCTCTGGTGGTGCAGGATGGTGTGCCCTTGATTCGCTTTTCTTGCTTTGCAGAACAGGAAGACTGGATGGGAATGGCATTTTCCACACGCCTGGGCGGGGTTAGTACCGGACATCTGGCAGAGATGAATCTGGGATGGAACCGAGGGGATACACCAGAAACAGTATGGGAAAACTATGGGCGAATTTGCCAGGCACTGGGTTTAGAGACAGAGAAACTGGTTTTTTCCGACCAAGTGCATGAGACAGCAGTAGAATATGTGACAGAATCCCAGTGTGCTGGAGCAGAACGGACGAAAAAGCTGGTGGGTGTAGATGGGCTTTATACGGATCAGAAGGGGATCACACTGGCTACTTCCTATGCAGACTGTGTCCCTTTGTTTTTTGCTGATCCGGTTCAAAAAGTCATTGCCTCGTCTCATTCCGGTTGGAGGGGAACGGTGGGACAGATTGGCAGGATTACCATTGAAAAGATGAAAGAAAGATTCGCTTGTAAACCAGAAAATATTCTGGCTTTAGTGGGACCTTCTATTTGCCAAAGCTGCTATGAAGTTAGCCAGGATGTCAGAGAGCAGTTTGCTGCTGTTTATTCTGAGGAGGAATTGGCAGAAATTCTGGAAGATGGCAGAGCGGAAGGGAAGTATCAGCTAGATCTCTGGGCAGCCTGTTACTATACCATCAAAAAAGCAGGTGTTCCACCGGAGAATATTCAAGTCTCACGGGTATGCACCTGCTGTCAGCCAGATTTGCTGTTTTCCCACCGTGCCACACAGGGGAAACGGGGGAATTTGAATGGATTTATGTGGAAATATGCTGATCCAGCAGCTCCTGAATGCGGCTGGTAGAATCCTGTATTTCATTGACGGAAGTATCGTGATTGAGGGTATCAATCACGGCGGCAATATAGCTGCTCATATCTACGTTATGATAATACGGTCTGGTAAAAAGTTCATCTGGGCAATAGCAGAGATTGGTGGTATACACTGTGTCAAACAGATGCCGTTCGTAGGCTTCGTCCAAACGCTGTATGCCGTCCGAGAACAGACCAAAGGTTACACAGATGATGACTTTGGCGGCATGACGTTTCTTTAATTCGGTGGCAACCTCCAATACGGTTCTGCCGGAGGCAATCATATCGTCTACGATAATGATGTCCTTGCCACTTACGTCATTCCCTAGAAATTCCATGGATACCACTGGATGGTCGCCATCCACCATACGGGAATAATCTCGTCTTTTGTAGAACATTCCCATACCAACTCCCAGAAGGTTGGCATAGTATACTGCACGTCTCATGCCGCCCTCATCCGGACTGACAATCATCAGATGGTCATTGTCCACCTGCAGCTCCGGATTGGTATGTAAGATTTCGGAAATAAATTGATAGGAAGTATAAAAATTGTCAAAACCATGGTTGGGTATGGCATTCTGCACCCGGTTATCATGGGCATCAAAAGTAATGATGGTTTCCACGCCCATTGCCACTAGTTCCTGCATCGCCTGTGCACAATCCAGAGATTCATTAATCAGACGCAAATGCTGTCTGCCTTCATACAGATAAGGCATAATTACTGTAATACGGCGGGGTTGTCCGCTGCATGCCATAATGATGCGCTTCAGATCCATGAAATGGTCATCCGGAGACATCTGAGTACGGTTTCCACGCATATCATAGGATTCGTGATAGTTTACCGTGTCGGAAATAATAAACAGATCCGTTCCACGGATGGATTCGTTGATGATGGCACGTCCTTCCCCTGTTCCAAAACGAGGCGTGTCAAAATCCACCAGGTAATTGTTGGTGTCATAGTCCGCAGTCATAAATTCCGGTTTGTTGGAATGGTGCAAGGCTTCTTTTCTGCGGGAATAGATTAGTTCATTGACTTTGTCACCGATTTCTTTACAATTGCCCATTGCCACAATTTTTAATGGTGCCAGGGGCATGGAATTCTGAAAATTTCTGTTTGCCATGGTATCCTCTTTTCTGCGTATTATTTTCATATAACAATGAATGCTTTGTTTTTTCCTTAAACAATATATCGTGTTTTATTTTTTCCGTCAATACACTTTCTTTTTCTTTCATTTTATGGTATAAAGGAGAATGTTGTATAATTTATTATGTGAATGATTCTGGATGTGGGACTGGAATTCATGGAACTGCCTTTTTTTGAAATGGAAGAAAAAGGCTGGAAAACAGGAGGAAAATTATTTTGATGAAACAGAAAAAATGGCTTATGGCAACTACGTGCATTGTATTGACAGCAGTTATGGTAAGTGGATGTGCTGGCTCAAAAAAAGCTACAAAAACAAAAGAAGAAAAAATTGATTATGATAAATGTGTTACTCTGGGAGATTATAAAAACATTAGCTTGGAAACCAGTCAGATTGAATCTCAGACCAAACTACAGATTGAGCAGGTACTCCAAAGCAATGCCACCTATGATACGGTAACAAAAGGCAAGGTTGCCGATGGGGATACTGTCAATATATATTATGTAGGAAAAATGGACGGAACTGCCTTTGAGGGAGGCTCTCTGACTGCAGAAGAACAGCCGGCAGGATTTGATCTGACCATTGGATCAGGTCAGTTTATTCCGGGCTTTGAGGATGCCTTGATCGGGAAGGAAATTGGAAAAACCTATGACATTGATGTAACTTTTCCAGATCCTTATACGAACAATCCGGATTTTGCCGGAAAAGCTGCTGTATTTACCGTTACTATTAATTCCAAACAAGGTGAGGAGCATATTCCAGAGCTGACGGATGATTTTGTCAAAGAGAAAATCAGCGATAGTGAAACAGCAGAATCCTATCAGAAATCAGTGCGTGATACGGCTGTAGAAGAACAGGCATGGAATTATGTATATGAGGCTTCAGAGATTAAGGAATATCCGGAGCAAAAATTAAAAAATCTAAATAAACGAATGAGTAAGTCGATTGAATATTATTTGTCCCAGCAGGGCGTGTCCATGGAACAGTATCTGGAGGCACAGAATCTGTCCCAGGAGGAGTACGATAAACAGATGGAGGAGTCTGCCAAAGAGAATCTGGGTAAAATGTTAGTATATGAGGCGATTGCGGAAAAGGAAAGGATTACCGTATCAGAAGATGAATATCAGGAAGAACTGAAGACAGTTATGACAAATAATAATCTGGAAGATGAGAAAGCGGCAAACGAGATGTTTCAGTCCTATTATGGTGTCGATGCGAGAGAGATTTTGATGGATGACTTGTTAGACAATAAAGTGAAAGAATATCTGGCTGGAAATGTGACAGAAAAAAGTGCATAAGAAACTCTAGTTTGTGTGTTTATTATTTTTACTAGTTGCGGTAACAGGCTGAGGAAAGTGAGGATCAAATGAGCAAACCAATTGTGGCAATTGTCGGACGGCCAAATGTGGGGAAATCTACTCTATTTAATATGATTGCAGGCGAGCGTATTGCCATAGTAAAGGATACACCGGGAGTAACCCGTGACCGCATCTATGCGGATGTATCCTGGCTAAACTATAGTTTTACCTTGATGGATACTGGTGGAATTGAGCCGGAAACCAACAACCAGATGCTGCGCAATATGCGGGAACAGGCAGAAATGGCTATTGAGATGGCAGATGTGGTTATGTTTGTGGTTGACGTCCAGCAGGGTGTACTGGATGCAGATTACAAAGTGGCTGATATGCTGCGCAAGGGAAATAAACACACGGTATTAGTAGTTAATAAGGTGGATAATTATGAAAAAATGCTGCCAGATGTGTATGAATTCTTTAATCTGGGCATTGGAGATCCCCATGCAGTATCTTCCATTAATAAAATGGGTCTGGGTGATCTGTTAGATGAAGTAACGGCATTGTTTCCGAAGGATGAGGAAGAAATTGAGGATGAACGCCCTCGTGTGGCAATTGTGGGAAAACCCAATGTGGGTAAATCTTCCCTGATTAATAAATTGCTGGGAGAGAACCGTGTCATCGTGTCGGACGTGGCAGGAACCACCAGGGATGCCATTGATACCGAAATCAAGTGGGAAGATAGAGAATATGTCTTTATTGATACGGCAGGATTACGCCGGAAGAATAAAATCAAAGAGGAAATTGAACGCTATAGTATTCTGCGAACAGTATCTGCAGTGGAGCGGGCAGATGTGGTAGTTCTGCTGATTGATGCTACAGAAGGAGTGACGGAACAGGATGCCAAAATTGCCGGCATTGCCCATGACCGTGGAAGAGGAATGATTATTGCAGTCAATAAATGGGATGCCATTGAAAAGGATAACCATTCTGTGAAGGAATTTACCAATAAAATCCGTCAAACCTTATCCTTTATGCCTTATGCGGAGATACTGTTTATCTCGGCAAAAACAGGGCAGCGTCTGCCGAAGCTGTTTGATGCTTTGGATACAGTGATTCAGAATCATTCGCTTCGGATTGCTACCGGGGTTCTCAATGAAATTCTGACAGAGGCAGTGGCAATGCAGCAGCCGCCTTCGGATAAAGGACGGAGATTAAAAATCTACTATATGACACAGGTTAGCGTGAAACCGCCTACTTTTGCAGTTTTTGTGAATGATAAAAAATTAATGCATTTTTCTTATACTAGATATCTGGAAAACAAGATACGGGAAGCCTTTGGTTTTGGCGGCACACCATTGCGCTTTTATATACGGCAAAAAAAGAGTTGAAGGAGGAATCAGAATAGCATGGTTTCATATTTGGTTTGTCTGGTAATTGGATATTTATGTGGCTGCATTTCCAGTGGATACTTGGTGGGAAAAATCTATCACATTGATATTCGTGATACTGGCAGTGGTAATGCAGGAACCACCAACGTTCTGCGAACATTGGGAAAGCTCCCGGCATTAATTACCTTTGCCGGAGATTTGGCAAAAGCCATTATTCCTATTGTGATCATCCGCTGTATTTTCCAGGGAGAGATGGAATATTTATTATGCCTCTATTTTGGATTGGGAGTGGTATTGGGACATAATTTTCCGTTCTATCTGCATTTCAAAGGCGGTAAGGGAATTGCTGTAACGGCAGCGGTGGTTTTATCAGCAGCACATCCTATTATGATTCCAATTGGTCTGGTAATTTTTATTTCTGTAGTTGCGTTGACACGGTATGTATCCCTGGGTTCTTTATTTGTGGCATGGTATATACCGGCAAATACTCTGGTATTCCATCATAGTGATCAGCTGTTTGTCCATATGATGGTAATAAGTTTGATCTTTACTATTCTTGCCTATGTCCAGCATCGGCAGAATATTGTCCGGCTGATCCATGGAAACGAGAATAAACTTGGAGCAAAGAAGAGTTGAAGGATCACTAAGCTCAAAAGGTCTACGCTCCGCTCCGGTCGGTGCTGAACATGCGTCACTGGCGCATAGCACCTTCGCTAAGTGATTCTATATCAACTCTAGAAGAATTTAACAGCATAAATGCCGTTAAATTCTTCGTGTCGGATGCTGTTTGTTTGACGATATTATGTATTGGGAGGTTTTTTTATGAAACAGATTACTTTTTTGGGGGCTGGCAGTTGGGGGACTGCACTGGCAATTTTGTTGGCAAAGAATGGTCATAAAGTTACTTTATGGTCCAAGATTGAAGAGGAAGTGCAGATGTTGACGGAGCACCGGGAGCATTTACAGAGGCTGCCGGGGGTTAAACTGCCGTCATCCATTGAAATTACCGCAAATCTGGAGCAGGCAGTGGAACATGGTACGGATTTGATTGTTTTTTCGGTGGCTTCGCCTTTTGTACGCAGCACGGCAAAGGAAGTGTCTGCCATGATTCCGCAGGGGCAGCGGATTGTCAACGTTGCCAAGGGAGTGGAAGAAGATACTCTGATGACCTTGTGCGCCATTATTGAAGAGGAAATTCCACAGGCTGAAGTGGCTGTATTATCTGGACCAAGTCATGCAGAAGAAGTATCGGTGGGAGTTCCTACTACAGTTGTAGTAGGGGCAGACCGAAAAGAATATGCGGAAGACCTACAGGAAATGTTTATGAATGACCGCTTCCGTGTGTATACCAGTCCAGATGTGTTAGGAATTGAGCTGGGAGGTTCTATCAAAAATGTCATTGCATTGGCAGCGGGAATTTGCGATGGTTTGGGATGTGGTGATAATACCAAGGCAGCGTTGATTACCAGAGGGATTACCGAGATAACCAGGCTGGGTGTGGCAATGGGGGCAAAACCGGAGACTTTTGCTGGGCTTTCCGGTATTGGTGATCTGATTGTAACCTGTACCAGTACCCACAGCCGGAACCACAATGCTGGATATCTGATAGGACAGGGATATACCATGCAGGCGGCGATGGATGAAGTAAAACAGGTAGTGGAAGGTGTTCATTCTGCCAAAGCCGCTCGTAAATTGGCAGAAAAGTATCAGGTTTCTATGCCAATTGTGGAAGGGATTAATAAAGTTCTATTTGAGGGATTGTCAGCCCAGAAGGCCATGGGCTTACTGTTAACCAGAGATCGCTGTAACGAATATCCGGATCAGGGCTGGTAAAAAAGAGTTGAAGTTTTCCTAACGCAGGATAAAACTCTGCGAAAGGAAAACTAAGTCAACTCTGGAAGAATAGCAGAGCTATTCTTCTTATGGCGAGCCGATATATAATGGGGTTTTTATGTATTATACCGCTGATACAAAAGTGTGTTGTAAATTCCGCTATCATATCTCGCAGACCTGTCTCATATAATGATGCAAATGAGACAGGAGGTATTGCCATGGAAAGGGATTATCGTTATCGTTCCAAGCGCAAACAGGAACAGGAACTGATGGAACACAATAAAAAAATGGAGCGTCGCTATTGTCTCCTGCGTTGGATGACGGCAGGGATGCTCTTTTTGGTTTTGGCGGTTGCTTTTTATTTTAATTTCAGTTATCAGGGATTTGATAAGGAATATGTGGAGCACTGGCTTCAGGACGATACCTTGTGGAAGCAGGTAACTGCACAGATTTATGATGGTATACAAGACTTGAAGTTTCACTAACA
>CAYPEW010000003.1:72943-90226 GCA_964409845.1 uncultured Jutongia sp. | reverse complement strand
CATAAAAAACTTATGTTAAGTGAAACGAAATCAAGTCTGACTTGAAGTTTCACTAACACATAAAAAACTTATGTTAAGTGAAACGAAATCAAGTCTGACTTGAAGTTTCACTAGCACATGAAAAATTAATGCGAAGTGAAATGAAATTAAGTCTGTTATACCGAAGGGAAAGGTAGGTTTGTACCATGCGCAAACTCGCACTAAGCGATGAAATACTGTTGTCGGTGGAGAAGCCGGCACGTTATATTGGCGGAGAGATCAATATGGTGGTGAAGGATCCGAGCCAGGTAGACATCCGTTTTTGTATGTGTTTTCCGGATGTATACGAAATTGGTATGTCTCATTTGGGAATCCAGATTCTATATGATATGTTTAATCAGAGGGATGATATCTACTGTGAGCGGGTCTATTCGCCCTGGGTGGATTTGGACCGGATTATGCGGGAACAGCATATTCCTCTGTTTGCATTGGAAAGCCAGGATCCGGTTCGGGATTTTGACTTTTTAGGAATTACCCTGCAATACGAAATGTGTTATACCAATATTTTACAAGTATTGGATTTGTCGGGAATTCCATTGCTGGCGGCAGAACGTGGTCTGGAAGATCCTTTTGTGATCGGGGGAGGTCCCTGCTCTTATAATCCGGAACCTATTGCCGATTTCTTTGATATGTTTTATATCGGAGAAGGGGAAACGGTTTATTTTGATTTGATGGATGTCTATAAGCAATGGAAAAATTCTGGAGAAAACCGCCAGGAATTTCTGAAAAAGGCGGCACAGATTCCGGGAATCTATGTTCCACAGTTCTATGAAGCCACCTACCATGAAGATGGTACCCTTGCTGATTTCCGGCCCATTGTGCCAGAGGCACCTGGTATTATTCAAAAGCAGGTGGAAAGTGAATTGTCAGATACCTTCTATCCGGAGGCGCCATTAGTGCCATATATTAAGGTAACACAGGAGAGGGCTGTTTTGGAAATCCAGAGAGGATGTATCAGAGGATGTCGTTTCTGTCAGGCGGGGATGCTTTATCGTCCTATCCGCCCCAGGGACTTGGATTATCTCAAGAATCTGGCAAAAAAGATGTTAGCCAACACAGGCTATGATGAGATTACCTTAAGTTCCTTGAGTTCCAGTGATTATGAGCAATTGCCAGAGCTGATCTACTGGATGATAGACGAATTCAAATCGCAGGGAATCAATATTTCCCTACCATCCCTGCGTATTGATAACTTTTCTCTGGATGTAATGTCCAAGGTGCAGGATGTGAGAAAGAGCAGTCTGACCTTTGCACCGGAAGCGGGTTCACAGCGCATGCGGAATGTGATTAATAAGGGATTGACAGAGGAGATTATTCTACAGGGGGCCAAAGAAGCCTTTGATGGGGGATGGAACCGGGTAAAACTGTATTTCATGCTGGGTTTGCCGGGAGAAACGGATGAAGATATTGCACAGATTGCGGTATTATCGGACAAGATCGCCAGGGAATATTATGAAATCCCTAAGGAGCAGCGTAAGGGAAAGGTGAATATTGTGACCAGCACATCTATTTTTGTGCCGAAGCCATTTACCCCATTTCAGTGGTCTCCCATGAATACCAAGGAAGATGCGAAACAGAAACGTTTCTATCTATTGGATCAGATAAAAAGCCAGCTAAATGCCAAGAGTATTAAGTATAACTGCCACGATGCAGATGTATCCGAGTTGGAGGGGGTTCTCGCCAGGGGGGACCGCCGATTGAATGCCGTAATTTTACAGGTGTACAAGCAGGGTTGTATTTATGATGCATGGAGCGAGTATTTCCGGTATGAGATCTGGAGGCAGGCAATGGAAGACCATGGTCTGACGATAGAATTTTATCTGGGACGGGAACGTGCCGAGGAGGAAAAATTTCCTTGGGATTTCATTGATATTGGTGTAACCAAAGCTTTTCTACTGCAGGAGTATCATCGCTCAAAGGAGGAGCTTGTTACGCCAAATTGCCGGATGCAGTGCAGTGGCTGTGGTGCAGCAAAATTTCAGTGTGGTGTCTGTGTCAGGTAACTCACTTAGGAAGGAATCTTTCTCCAATAGAGAAAGCATTTAAAATATTGCATTATGTGCAACAAAGCTATCAGCATATATGCTGACGTAGAAATGAGGAAAATAATGAAAGCAAGAATAAAATTTTCGAAATGTGGTTCCATGCGTTTCATCGGGCATTTGGATGTGATGCGGTATTTTCAGAAAGCATTCAGACGAGCAGGCATCCCCATTAGTTATAGTCAGGGATTTTCTCCTCATCAGCTAATGTCCTTTGCCTCTCCGCTGGGCATTGGTTTAAGTAGTGATGCAGAATATATGGATCTGGTTCTGGATGATTGTGAAGATCCGCTGCAGATGGTGGCAAAAATGAATGCCCAGATGAATGAGGAAATCCATGTGCAGGAACTGATTCTTTTACCGGATGATGCCAAGCCATCTATGGCAATGCTGGCTGCCTGCGATTATATGGTGGCAGTCAAGGCAGGCAAAGAATCCTATCTGTTGCCAGAGTATTTTGATGGAATAGAACAATATGCATCTCTGGAGGAATTATTAGATGTCTTTCTGGCACAGGATCAGATTGAAATATTGAAAAAAACTAAGCGTTCTGAATCTTTGGTAGATATCAGGGAAAATATTTATGTTCTGTCCCATAATAAGGATAGATTTGAGGCAGCAACCAGGGATCATGGAGATGTCAGCTGTCTGGATGGTTCTTCTGACACACCGGTTCTGTATATGCAGCTTACTGCTGGCAGTATTGTTAATATCAAGCCGGAACTGGTATTGCAGGCATTGGCAGATTTTGCAGGGAAGACATATGATCCGCTGGCTTATCAGATCCATCGAATGGAAATGTATGGAGATGCAGACGGAAAAAAAGGTGAGGTTCATACTATCTATTCTGAAATCCCATGCCGTCTGGTGCCTTTGTCGGAATATAAGTGTGTAAGAGATGAAGTTTCACTAGCGCATGAAAAGACCATGCGCAAATGAAACTAAGTCATCTCTGGAAAAATGCAGATGCAGCATTTTTCATTGATTGTTTGTGTCAGCGAAACTGGCATGTTTAAAAGTCCAATAAATATATGGAAGGAGCAGAGATTTGCAGGAAGAATTAATTGTGATGAAACGGGAACCGCATATTCTCACTGTGCGGCTCATGGATGGACAGATTGGGCAAATTCAGGCAGATCCCATCGGACAGGATAGTATCCTGGGAAATATTTATGTGGGAAAAGTCCGGAATATTGTCAAGAACATACATGCTGCTTTTGTAGAATTTCAGAAAGGACAGATGGGGTATCTGTCCCTAGATACTTCCTGTGTTCCCATCCATACAGATGGCGTACCCTTTCAGCCTGGCAGAGTGTTGATAGGGGATGAGATCATTGTACAGGTCAGTGGGGAAGCGGTAAAAACGAAACCGCCTACTTTAAGCGGAAAAATTGAACTGACGGGAAAATATGTGGTGTTGTCCTCTGTGGGGGAATGTGTCCAGACGAAGCAGGGTACCTTTGGTCTCCATCCATCAGAAAAGAAGGAATCAGATACGGAGAGATCTGAGAATGAGCAGATTGATAATGACAGACAGCCCGTTCGAGTTTCCAAAAAAATTCAAGATAAAAAGAAACGGGCAGAGTTGAGAGAGTTGCTGACAGCCTATTGTACACCAGAATATGGCCTTGTGGCGAGAACTAATTGTACTCTGGCATCGGAGGAAATGATACGGCAGGAAGTGGAAAATCTAATTCGTTGTTATCAACGCATCACCACATATGGAAAGCATAAGGCACAGTTTAGCTTGTTGCGACAATCGCCGGGAGGATATCTGTCCCAGATACGGGACAGTTATCAAAACCGTCTGACGAGGATTCTTACTGATGATGATGACTTGTATCAGAATATACGGGAATTTTTGTCAGAAAATGAATGGGAAGATGCGGGATTACTGGAGCGATGGAATTCGGAAAACGGAAAATTGGACGCTGTGTATCAAATATCCAGGACACTGGATCATGCGCTGATGCCGAAGGTGTGGCTGAAAAGCGGTGCTTATCTGGTAATTCAGCCAACAGAAGCATTGGTATCTATTGATGTTAACACTGGCAAAGCAGTGACCAAAAAGAAAGATATCCAACAGACATTTCGTAAAATTAACCAGGAGGCAGCCTTTGAAATTGCCAGACAGTTGCGGTTGCGGAATCTATCTGGTATGATCTTAATTGATTTTATTGACATGAAATCCAAACAGGATCAGCAGGACATTATGGACATATTAAGGCAGGCGGTATCTCAGGATCCAGTGCAGACAACGGTAGTAGATATGACGAAACTTGGCTTGGTAGAAGTAACCCGCAAAAAAATTCGAAAATCTTTATATGAGCAGATCCATTCCAGCTAATAATCAATACAATGGAGGAATATCATGTTTTTTTATATGCCAACAAAAGTTTATCAGGAAAAAAATGCTGTCCGACAGCATGGTGCAGAATTGGCAACTTATGGAAAGAAAGCACTGATTGTAACAGGCGAACATTCTTCTAAAGCCAACGGATCCTTACAGGATGTACAGGAGACATTGGAAGAATATGGTGTGGAGTATAGTATTTTCGATCGGATTGGCGAAAACCCCACCATTGCCATGGTTATGGATGCGGCAGAAACGGGCAGGGAGCAGGGAACGGATTTTGTCATTGGTATCGGAGGCGGTTCACCCATGGATGCAGCAAAGGCAATCGCACTTATGATCCAAAACCGGGATAGCTCTGCGGATGTGCTATATCAGCCGTTATCTTTACGATCTCTGCCGGTGGTGGAGGTACCCACTACCTGTGGAACCGGATCCGAGGTCACACCCTATGCCATTCTGACCAGGGATGATCTGGAAACCAAGCAGGGTATCAGCCACAGAGTGTTTCCGGAGCTGGCACTGGTGGATCCCGGCTATTTACAGGCGGCTCCGTTATCTGTGTTGACCAATACTGCTATTGATGCAGTGGGACATCTGATTGAAAGTTATTTTAATGCAAGTGCCAGCGATTACAGCCGTATGCCCGTGCTGCAGGGAATGGAGGTATGGGGAACCTGTAAACAGATCCTTCTGGGGATGGAGCCAGAGGAAACAGATTATGATGCATTGATGCTGGCATCCAGCCTGGCAGGTATGGCAATTACCCATACCAGCACGTCTCTGCCCCATGGACTCAGCTATTATCTGACCTATCATAAAGGCATTCCACACGGAAAGGCAGTGGGATATTTTTTGCCCGGATATCTGGAATTATTTATGGACACCATAGAAGCAGAAGTAACTATGGTGCTGCGGATATTAGGATTTGGCAGCGTGGATCAATTTGGAGGATTTATCCGGGAATGTATTGGTGTGCCTACACTGACAGAAGCGGAAATGACTGCCATGTTGGATGAAATTATGCAGTCAGACCGGAAACTGGCGGCAGTGCCATTTCCTGTAGATCGGCAGATGGTGGAAGAAATAATCCATTCTGCCTGCTAAAAGAGTTGAAGTTTCACTAATACCTGGCAAAGCCAGGTAAAGTGAAACTAAGTCAACTCTACAAAAACGCAAAAGCGTTTTTGATGGCAAACCACTATTTTTCGAACAATTTCCTATTCAAAAAATAAGAGCCACCGTTTCACTAACACATGGTAATACCATGTGAAATGATGCAACAGATAGAAAGGATAATAAACATGACACAGGATGAAATTGTAATCAGACGGGCAGTAGTACATATTCTGGATGGAGAACTGGGATACCCGGTGTTTTCCGAACAAGAACTGGAACTGTCACCGGATATCAATGATTTTCTGCGAGCACATTTATATAAAGTACTGGCAGGAGATGATTTAAAGAAGTGTTATTTTTCGGAGGAGGAACCTTCGGAAGTTTATGAAATGGTGCAGAATCTGGAGGAAGAAAATCTGGTGGCAGTAAGCAAGCAGTTGACAGAACGTCTCTACGCCATTATGAATGCCAATATTTCCATTCCCTCCGCAGACCTGGTAACAGTAACTTTTCAAATGCAGGGAAAACGTTATCTGGCATTACTCAAGATGAATTACAAAGAAAGCTTTGTCCATATGACTCAGGCAGAAGAATCCGGCAATGTCAACCGGATTATCCGTTATCGTTCCACTTTGCCGGCCACCGGTTCCAAACTGTCAGAAGCGGTTATTATTGATCTTCAGGATGCCACTGTGCAGATTGTGGAAAAGAAATATGATATCAATGGAACGAAAGTGAATTATCTGTCAGAGCTGTTTCTGAAATGTCAGGCGTCTATGTCCTCTAAATCCCGGCTTGCCATCGTGACCAAAGCGGTGGATCAGGTTAACCGCAAATACTTTGAGGAAGAACCCGTCAAACAGATGGAGGCTAAGAGTATTATTAAACAGGAGCTGGAGGAAAACCAGGGCGCCATCCGGGTAGAGGCAATCAGTGAAAAGATATATGGCGACACCCCGGAAATTAAGGAAGAATTTGATGCAAAACTGGAAAAATATCATATGGAAAAGGCAGAGGTGCATCCTCAGAGCGAGCAGACGACCCGGAAATTTGAGAAGCAGTACTTGAAGACGGATACCGGTATAGAGATCAATATTCCGATGGAACAGTATCAGGATATTAATCAGGTGGAATTTATTACCAATGAGGACGGCACGATTTCTGTGCTTATAAAAAACATAAATAAAATTTTAACCCGTTAATGGGAAAATTTGGAAGGGGAGGACGGATGATGTTCCGAATGTGGGGGAAAATCTTTGCAGAGAATCATATGCTGCGGGATATCACGATTTGTGATACAGCTGTAGAAAAGAATCGCACCAAAAAAGTTTTTGATGCTTTGGACGAAATCTGTTATACTTTTGACTTGGGAAAGCCGATTTGGCTGGATCACAATATCCAGGAATTTAAGAGGCATGATAAAACCCGTTTCCACCAGGATAACTTTATAGAAACTGTGGATTTCGATTATCTGGAAATCCATGTGATCGAGGAAGACGATATAGGAACAATTGTCTGATGTAGGAATCTGTTCAATATCATAAAGGAATTTCAGAAAAAGAAAAATATAGTGTAATCGTTTTATTTATTAGAGGATGTGATCTTATGGAAGAGGAATTATACGAAATTTTATCTTCTTATCTGTCAGATAAAAAGGTGCAGCAGATGAAGCAGTATATACAGCATGGAAGTGTATCCACATATGATCATTGTCTGGATGTGGCAAGGAAATGCCTGTACCTAAACCAGACATGGCATATGGGAGCAGATACGGAAGTATTGGTTACTGCTGCCTTTCTGCATGATTTGTATCTTTATGACTGGCATAACAAAGACGGAGGACTACACCGTCTCCATGGATTTCAACATCCGGCTCGTGCCGCCAAAAATGCCAGAAGATATCTGAATGTGTCACCCGCAGTACAGCAGGCAATCCAGACCCATATGTGGCCGTTAACCATCACACAAATACCGAGAAGCAGGGAGGCATGGATCCTGTGTATGATTGATAAATATGTTTCCTTAGACGAAACGATTCGAAAGAGAAAAAAGAAGGGGAATGGAATTAAATGATAGTAAGCAGATACTTTGTATGGTTTATTTTGTATAGTATTGCAGGATGGATCTATGAAACTATAGTTATGTCCATTAAACACCATACCTGGGAAAACCGAGGATTTTTATTTGGTCCTATGTGTCCTATTTATGGGATAGGTGCTACTGCAATTTCTGGTGTAGCAGAGATGCTGGAGTATTTTGGTCTGGCACACTATACCTGGTGGCAGATTTTTCTGATCGCTTTTTTTGGCAGTATGATTTTGGAATATTTTACAGCATGGGGGTTGGAAAAGATGTTCCATGCATATTGGTGGGATTACAGCAGTGCGCCTTTTAATATTCAGGGAAAGATCTGTCTGCCGGCTTCTTTGGGGTTTGGTGTGGCAGGTACCTTGATCGTATATTATCTCTATCCATTTATGTGCCGCTGGACAGCGGATGTTCCCTTGGAAATGATGGAAGTATTTTCCTTGGTTATGATGAGTGTGATTACTGTGGATTTGACCTTAACGGTGGTATCCTTGCGAAACTTTGACCGTACTGTAAATGCCTATGCAGAATTAATTAACCGCCATATGGAGAACTGGGTTGCCAGTATGGGTGCCCGACTGCAAAGTGTAGAATCTAAAATCGCAGAGGAGCGGGAGCGTTTTTCTAGAGAATCCCTGGAACATCTTACCTTAACTACCAACGATATCCTGCGTTCCGCTGTGCGGCGTGTTGCAGGTTTTCGTAACCACTATGATGAGAAAAGAAAAGAGCAGTTTGAACGGGTATTACAGTCTGTCAAGAACCGGGTTCGAATCAAAAGAGATTAGGAGGATTTCAATGAAAACGAATAACAGAACAAATAGATATCTCAGTGCATTGATTCCCACAAAGAGACGATCCCGTCTGGCATGTAAGCATGTTCATTTGGGGGCTGTAGTGGGACTTTTTGCTTTTCTGTTTCTGGTATTTATGCAGTCTGGCAGAATAGCCCGTGCCGACGATGGTGGCTACACCATCCGGGATTACCATGTGGATGCCGTGCTTCAAAAGAACAACGTGTTGGATATTACGGAAACAATACAGGTACATTTTAATAAAAAACGACATGGAATCTATCGGAATATTCCCACCCATATGTATGTCAACCGGGTTAATGCAGAAGATGTAAATAAAAAAACTGCCACCAGTGGCCGAGTGATGGACTATGCTAATAAGATACGAAATCTCTCCGTTGACGGCTGGAAGTACGATACGGAATATGAAAATGGAAACTATGTTATTCGAATCGGTGATGAGGACACTCTGGTAGAAGGGGATCAGACATACCGGATTTCTTACCGTTATGTGATGCCAGACGATCGGATTTCCTACAATGATTTTCTGTTTTATTCTGTCCTAGGTACTGGTTGGAAAACAACGATAAAACATTTTTCCTTTAATATTACCTTTGAGAAAGCATTACCAGAGGAAGCCCAGCATGATTTGCGGGTTTATAGCGGTAAACTAGCCGATGATGAAAATACTCTAAATGTGATGTATGATTTGAGTTCCACAGAAATTATTGGAGAAGTATATAATATTGCCGCAAACCAGGCAGTTACTATTTTTACCAATCTGCCACAAGGATATTATGAGGGAGCTAGGAAAACATCTTCCCTGCCATTCAAAATTGCACTGATTCTGACAATTGTATTGGGTGTGATTATGTTAGCTGTGGAGTTCTTGAAAAAGGACAAGCCGCCCGTTCAGACCATCGAATTTCATCCGCCGGAAGGTATGAGTAGTGCAGAGGTGGGAACGATTATTGATGAAAGTGCTGATGATATTGATATCATGTCGCTGCTGCCGTGGTGGGCAGACCAGGGATATCTTATGATGGAAGAAGTGCCCGACAAAAAGGGACGCACTGGAAAACATGGTCATTTCCGTCTGCATCGGTTAAGACCATTGCCAGAGGATGCACCAGACTATCAGAGAACTTTATTTAAGGCATTATTTCCTAAGGATAAAGAAGTGGCAGATCTGTCAAAGTTGAAAAATAAATTTGCGAAAAAATTTGACAAAGCCAAGAATCAGCTGACATTAATTTATAAAGGCGATAAAAAGTTATCCACTGGTATGGCAACGGGAATCTGCCTGTTGACTCTGTTGTGTATTGCATATTCTTTGGCGCTGGGATTCAGCAGTCAGGTATCCCTGGTATCCTATCTGCCTTTTGGTATCATATCCGGGGTAGCCTTATTACTCTATGGAATTATCCGTATCTGTCTGAAAGGACGGGATCCATTGCGCAAAATCGGAGGATGGGTTGCGTTGTCCATCTATGGATTCTGTACCTGGATTTTGGTAATCATTATGGCACTGCTGTGCTGTGGTCCGGATAGTTTTTCGTCTACCGTGCTTTTGATCTGCGTCTGCTGCCTGGTTACCCTGGCGGTGGCTAATATTGCCAAGTTAATACATTTTTCTGCCTATAAGCGGGAAGTAATGGGAAAATTATTAGGTCTTAGACAATTTATCCAGACAGCTGAACTATCTCAACTGAAGATGTTAGTGGATGAAAATCCGTCTTATTATTACGGTGTGTTGCCTTATGCTATGGCATTTGGCATGATGGATGACTGGGCGAAACGGTTCGAGGGGATGACCATTCCGGAACCGGATTGGTATCAGTCTGGCGATCACACTATGTTTACTCTGATGTATCTCAATCATCAGATGAACCATCATATCCAGAAGCCAATTCAGGATATCAAGGTGGAGGCCGCAGCGGCAGAAATGAAAGCGGCTTCTTCCTCGTCTTCGGCTGGTGGCGGATTTTCCGGTGGTGGTGCTGTCGGTGGCGGCGGTGGCAGCTGGTAACCCATCAGTGTAGTACACTAAACGATGACAGGATGGGATTGGTTTGTATCATCAAGAATACTATAGAGAAATATCAAACTACCAGGGAGGGATATGGTAATGCACACTAGAAAAAATGTTCATCGGTTGACTTCTGTATGGGTAGCGGTTTGTATATTGCTGGTATCATTAGTCAGTCCATATCAGGTTTTGAAGGTTCAGGCAGATACCTACAGTGGTTATTTTAAGTATGTGACATTAGGAGATGATACCATTAAAATAACTGGATTATCCAGTACGGGAGTACAGGCGGTTAAAAGTGAAGAATCCATGTATATTCCATCCAAACTGGATGGGAAACCTGTGGTAGCCATTGGAGATCAGTCATTATGTATTGTTGATCTGATCGGATATTTCAAACAGGTTATTATTAGCGAGGGGATTACTTTTATTGGACATTCTGCATTCCATGGACTGTCTAATCTTACCAGTGTTACATTGCCGGATAGTTTAACCTTTCTGGGCGATGGTTGTTTTGCTGATACCAATTTAAGTGACATTGTAATTCCGGGAAGTGTTAAAATTGGCGGGGATGGTGCTTTTGACGCCTGCCAAAATTTAAAATCAATTACGTTAAAGGACGGAATGGAAGAGATTGGCAGCAAGATGTTTCGGAATAACAGCAGCCTGACTAGAATTGCATGGCCCGAGAGCAGTCTGAAACGGATTGATTCACAGGCATTTGCTTATTGTACGTCCCTACAGGAAGTGTCTCTGCCTTCCAGCGTAATGGAACTTGGCAGTGGAGTATTCCAGGGTTGTACTGCATTGAAAAAGCTGACATTATCTGCTGATCTGGTCATCATGGGGGAGAATGCTATTCCAGATCAGGAAGATCTGAAGATCGTAGTTCCAGAAGAATTAACTGATATTAGCCATCTGGGCTTAGAGAGTCTGGTTCATGTATCCATCTATGTGGTGGAAGGTGGTGCTGCAGAATTATATTTAAGACAACAGAATGTCAATAACTATTATACTTATCCGGCAGAGTCGCAGCCAGAGAAATCGAAAGAACCAGGAAATACGAATGTACCGGAGGAAACCAAAGCACCGGAGAATACGGAAGAACCAGCGGAAACGAAAGCTCCGGAGAAAACGAAAGAACCAGAGGAAACGGAAGCACCTGAGAATACAAAAGAACCAGAGGGAACAGAAGCACCTGAGAATACGAAAGCTCCGGAGGGAACGGAAGCCCCGGAGAATACGAAAGCTCCGGAGGGAACGGAAGCTCCGGAGAATACAAAAGAACCAGAGGGAACGGAAGCACCCGAGAATACGAAAGCTCCGGAGGGAACGAAAGCCCCGGAGAATACGAGTGAGCCAGGGAATACGAAGGATCCCGTAGCAACAAAACAGCCAGTTAATACCGGTCATGCAGAAACACCTACTCCTACATCTAAGACAGCCATTTCGAAAGGAAGCATGTTTTCGGTGAAACACCAGAAGTATCAGGTGCTTACTGATAAAACCGTTGCTTTCATAGGATGTACGAATCGGAATGTGAAACTGGTAAAAATACCATCCACAGTACAATGGAAAAGCCGGCAATATAAAGTTACCACTATTGCGAAGAATGCCTGCAAGGGATATTCCAAACTAAAAAAAGTGACAATTGGAAACCAGGTAAAATCCGTAGGGAATGCAGCCTTTATGAATTGTAAGAAACTGTATTATATCTCTTATGGGAAATCTGTTTCTGTCATTGGAAAAAATGGTCTGCGGGGAGACCGGTCACTGCAGGCAGTAATCATCAAAAGTAAGAAGTTGAAATCAGTAGGAAAGGCTGCCTTTCGTAATGTTCCGGCTGCACTTGTTGTTAAAGTGCCAAAAAAACAAATCAAAAGGTATAAAATTTTAATCCAAAAAGCGAAATAAAACAGAGATAAGGTTTGACTAATGTATTGTAAATTATATAAGCATGGCTGAATTGAGCTCACAAATAATATATTAAATATCTGTCAAAAAGGACAAATGCATGTCAAAAAATACAAGTCAGTGTTAAAAACGACAATCGAATGTTAAAAATGTCAAATCGTTTTGCGATCTATATAAAATATGATATTATGAACGCATAAGTATGAACGCAGATTCATTATCGGGAATTCTTCTCTGCTTGCAGAAAGAAGAATTCCCGATAATGAATCTATGTGAGTGCAACGAACGCTTCGAAACCTTTGGTTTCGAAGTGAACGTTCATGCGGAAAAAATATATGATTACAGAGACAGATAAGGGGCAGATTATGCTGAAAATCGGAATATGTGACATGGATGCAGAATTTGTACAAGATTTCCAGGAAATGCTGGAAGAAATTCTGAATCAATATACAGATTGGGAACCAAGGGTGTACCTTGACAGCAGTGAGATCATTGCAGAAATTGAGGCAGGGATCTTTTCCTGCCATCTGCTTTTTTTAGATATCTTTCAGAAAAAGGATACCGGAATTTCCGTAGCCGATATGGTAAATCAATATCATATGGATACCGATATCATCTTTATCACAGCTTCACAGGACTATGTATTTAAATGTTATCAGTCCCATACCTTTGCCTATATATTAAAACCATTAAAAGCACAGGATATTTCTTTGGAGGTAAGCAGATATTTCAAGGAACGAAAAATGAATCCCAAGTGTCTGAATATCAGTAATCGAGGGGTAATTACCAGAATTCCATTGGAAAATATCATATATATTGAAAGCGCCCACCGCAAGATTATTGTCCACACCAGACAACGTAACTATGAATATTATGAAAAATTGAATCATCTGGAAGATCTACTGAGACAGGATGGATTTTTTCGTTGCCATCAAAGTTATCTGGTGGCTGCAGACCGAATCACGGCATACCAGGATCATACTTTACAGATGGGATCAGATGCTGTCCCCGTCAGTCGGAGATACCAGAATGCTGTAATGAGACAGGTGGAAGAATTGGAAATTGCAGTGGGAACAGAACCTATTCTACTGCGGGATAATTATGACACGGTCTCCCAGAAACAGCTTTCCGGACAGTCGGACGGCATGTTTCTTACCTCTGGAGTTTTTCAATATAATGATGTAAAAGGAGCTTTGATTTGTGTGAAGGGAGCTTATGTGGGTAAAATTGTACGGATTGTTCCAGAGCAGACTATTATGATTGGCAGGGATCACAAACAAGCAGATATGGTGGTAAATTTACCGCTGGTCAGTCGGCAGCATTGTACCATTGTATATCATCAGAGCTCCAATGATTATGAGATATCGGATCAATCCAGTAATGGTACTTTTGTAGATGGCAACTACAGACTGACCAGAGGAGATGTTTACCGGCTGAAACCAGGAAGCACACTTTCCTTTGGAGACAGAAGTTTAGTATATCGTTTGGGTTAAAGAGGTGCAGGATGAATCTCATTAAATGTGAAAATAACCATATTTATGATGGTAATAAATTTAGAACTTGTCCCCATTGTTCTGGTATTGTGGCAGATCCATTATTGGCTGCTGTATTTGGTGCTGAGCAGAGTGATGTGGACACCAATATTCCAGAACCATCACAGCAGGAACATTATGAAAGGATTAGCAGGCGCAAAACAGTGGGAATGCTGATTTGTACCCAGGGAAACATGGTGGGTGCCGGTTTTCTTTTGAAAACAGGAGAAAATGTCATTGGCAGAGCATCCAATATGGATGTGGCGTTGGTTCAGGAAGTCTCCGTTTCCAGAAACCATCATACAACCATCTGGTATGAGGAAGAGGATGGGCAATATTATCTGGAGGAGACAGAAGACAAATCAAAGGTTCTGTGTAACAGAAATGTAGTAAAGGGAAGGATTTGTCTGAAAGACAGGGACGAAATTATTATTGGCGATTGCCATTTGATTTTCATTAAAGCAGGAGATATATGGTAATGGAGCAAAAACAGTTAAATCGAGCGTTACCAGAGGGGACAGTACTATGCCAGAAGTATTGTATATGTAAAGTATTGGGCGCAGGAGGATTTGGAATTACCTACAAGGGTACTACACTGGGCGATAATAAACCAGTTGCCATCAAAGAATTTTTTCCAACGGATTACGCTGTCCGCGAACAGGCAAATTCCAATCCGGATTTACAGATTTTACAGGAGGAAAAAGAATCCTTTTGCAGGGAGAAAAAACGTTTTCTCCGGGAAGCACATACTCTCCAGGAATTTCAGTATCTGGATGGAATTGTGACTGTTCTGGATTATTTCGAGGAACACGGTACGGCGTATATTGTTATGGAATATATCGAAAGTGTTACAATGAAACAATATGTTCGCTACAATGGATGTCTGCATTATAAAGAGTTAGTCGAGCTCTTGTCACCTGTAATCAAGGCGATGATACAGATTCACAAAAGAGGCATCCTGCACCGGGATATCAGCCCGGATAACTTGCTGTTTGGTTTGGATAATCAAGCAAAGCTGATTGACTTTGGTGCTGTATATGCGATGAAAGACACACCCGAACATACCAAGACTGTAATATTAAAAAAAGGATATGCTCCCCCGGAACAGTATCTGGTAAAGGGAGATCAGGGACCCTGGACGGATGTCTATGCCATGGCAGCTACGATTTATATGGGTATAACCGGCAGAACACCGATTGACTCAGTGGCAAGGCTGCAGGGAGAAGATTTGCCCTCTGACTGTTTAGCGGACAGAGGATTGACAGAATGGCAGATTCATGCCGTAATGACTGGCATGGAGCTGAAAATTGCGGATCGGTATAAGAATCTGGAAGAACTGTTAAACGCTTTAACAATTCCGCCTTCTGTGGAGGAGGAGACGACACAAAACCAGAGGGAATTGCAGGGCAGGCAGAAAGCTGCTGCCAAAAAGGCGGAGCGGACAGGAGGATATGGTATATTCCCTGTATCTCTAAACCACAGCAGGAAGTGGCTTGTACTGGTGGGTAGTTTAATTATACTGTTGGGGATATCTGGCATTTTTTTTACCCTGCGGCAAAAAACAGAAAAGGGAACAAATATCCCACAGTCGTCAGTAAAAATAGGGTCAGAGACCAAAAACAAGATGACAGAAGTACCGACAGCTACTGAAAACGATAGCAATTACCAGATTTATCGCATACCAGATGTAAAGGAACTGTCAAAACAGGATGCCCTGGCCAAAATTCGTGCAGAAGATGCCACAATGGAAGTTCAGACGAAGGAAAAGTATAGCACAGATATTCCCAAGGGATATGTGATGGATCAGAGTGTTGCAGGAGGAACTCAGTACAGTGCGGGGACGATTCAGAGCATGGTTTTGACTGTCAGTAAGGGTGCCAGAAAGCAAAGCAACCAGCCAGGTGACACCTTTACTCCAAAACCAAAGAATAGTATGGTTCCTGGGGATAATCCGGAACAGAAAAGGGATCAAACAAAAAAGAAAAAAGATGATATCAAGGTAATCGAAGATAAATCAGATGAATATGGGGAGTTTACCCTGGGTGAATAATTAACCGGTTATTTTGTACAAGTGAAAGTTAAAATGTACAAGTCCATTCAATGGAGTAAGGTAATATGGTATTCTGAAAACAGGATTTCCTGCAATGCGCAGGAAATCCTGTTTTGGGAATTAGAAAAATCACCTGGAACAAGAAATATGAGGTAAGCCAGCCGGGAGATGGCAGAAATGGAGGAAGAACATGAACGGAACATTAAAAAAGGCAACAGCATCTGTGATAACAGCTGCCTTGTTGCTGGGGGGAATGGCGGTGCCGTCGCAAAATGCACAGGCGGCAGCAAAGAAAGTAAGTATTAGCAAAAAGGTCACGGTAGAGATCGGAAAAACTGCTAAAATCAAACTGAAAAATAACAAGAAAAAAGTGAAATGGAAGGTAATTAAGGGCAAGAAGCTGATTAAGCTTACCAAGAAAAAAAAGAGCTATGCCACCATCAAAGGCGTGAAAAAAGGAACGGCAAAGGTACAGGCAGTGATTGGTAAGAAAAAGTATAGCTGTACCGTGAAAGTATCAGCGGCAAAGAAGCAGCCGACAGATGCTGGTAATCCATCTGTTACGAAGGCAACGACAGCAACAAAAGCTCCGTCGGGAAATACAACAGCAACTGCCATTCCGACCAAAGTACCGTCAGGGGATATGCCAGCGACTACTGCGCCAACGAAGGCTCCGTCAGAGAATACGACAGCAGAGCCGACCCCAACTGTTGCTCCGAGTGCTACTCCGGAACCACGTACCATTGTGTATGACGGAACAAACAGTGAGGAGATAAAAAATGCAAAAGAGCCGATTGCAGTGGTAATCAAAGATGGGGTGACGAGTATTGGGGAGAGCGCATTTCGGGAATGCAGTGATCTGACCAGTATCACAATACCAGATAGTGTAACTGAAATTGGAGGTTGGGCATTTACGGACTGCGGTGGTCTGACCAGTGTCACCATACCAGACAGTGTGACCAGTATAGGAAGATCTGCATTTTATGGCTGCGATAGTCTGACCAGTATCACAATACCAGATAGTGTGATCAGTATTGGAATGCAAGCATTTGAGTTCTGCAGTAGTCTGACCAGTGTCACAATACCAGATAGTGTGACCAGTATCGGGGATAATGTATTTTCGTGCAGTGGTCTGACCAGTGTCACAATACCAGATAGTGTGACCAGTATCGGGGAATATGCATTTAGGAGTTGCAGTGGTCTGACCAGTGTCACAATACCAGATAGTGTGACCAGTATCGGGGAAAGTGCATTTCAGAGCTGCAGTGGTCTGACCAGTGTCACAATACCAGATAGTGTGACCAGTATCGGGGATTATGCATT
>CAYPEW010000003.1:42146-72843 GCA_964409845.1 uncultured Jutongia sp. | reverse complement strand
CACAATACCAGATAGTGTGACCAGAATCGGATATGATGCATTTGCGTACTGCAGTGGTCTGTCCAGTGTCACAATACCGAATAGCGTGACCAGTAGTATCGCAGCATTTAGGCATTGCAGTAGTCTGATCAGTGTCACAATACCAGATAGTGTGACCAGAATCGGATATGATGCATTTGCGTACTGCAGTAGTCTGACCAGTGTCACAATACCAGATAGTGTGACCAGTATCGGGGAAGATGCATTTTTGTGCTGCAGTGGTCTGACCAGTATTACAATACCAGATAGCGTGACCAGTATCGAGGAAGGTGCATTTGCCAGCTGCAGTGGTCTGACCAGTGTCACAATCCCAGATAGTGTGACTGAAATTGGAGGTTGGGCATTTGATAGCTGCAGTGGTCTGACCAGTATCACAATCCCAAATAGTGTGACCAGTATTAAAATACAAACATTTAGTAACTGCAGTAGTCTGATCAGTGTCACAATCCCAGATGGTGTGACCAGAATCGGGGAATCTGCATTTTATGACTGCGATAGTCTAACCAGTATTACCATACCAGATAGTGTGACCAGTATCGGGGATTTTGCATTTAAGGGCTGCAGTAGTCTGACCAGTATTACAATACCAGATAGTGTGACCAGTATCGGATATAGTGCATTTGCGTCCTGTAGTAGTCTGACCAGTATTATAATACCGGATAGTGTAACGAGGATAGAGAGCTATGCGTTTAGCGAATGTGATAGCCTGAAAAGCATCATATGGAAAGGTACCACATATAGTGATGCAAATTCATTTTTATCTGCATTTAAAAAGCAAGAAACGGATAAATAAATCATACCAAACAAGAGAATAGAGGAGGAGAATACAAATGATGAATATAATGATTAGCGCAACTTTACAGGCGGTAGGAGGAACGATTGGTACTGAGACGGTAAAGGCTTTGATACCACTTCTGAAAAAATATGGAAAGAAAGCAAAGGAGTGGCTGGAGCAGAACACAAACCTTATAGAGAAAGGGCAGAATGAGGTGGAAATTCCGGCAGATATTCAAGAGGAAATTCAACAGATTGCACAGCAGTATTTTGAAAGCCATAAATGTCCTGTTTATATGGATGGTGTCGTTTTCTTTTTCTATGAGGAATTGGATGATGCAACGAAGCAAACATTAAGAGAGTTTATTCGGGAAACGGAATGGGATTCCGATGAGTGTTCGGAAGAAGAATGTGCAGTATATAACTTTACAAATGAGTATTTGGGCGGAGAAAGAGAGGAGATGGAGGACTTTGGTTTTGAACATAATACACTTTATCTGAATTTTGCCCAGCAGAGTTCTGACCAATTATACAACGAGTCAGTATTACGGGAGTTTGCAAAGAGTTTGAATGATCTTCTGTCAGATAATGAGATAGATAATGGGATAGAAAGTTTTATGACTTTCTGCTAAAAATGGATGTCATAAAATCAATGTATAAAGAACATACAAGAATGGAGAAAGAAGATGAATCATACATTCAAAAAAGTAATGGCATCTGCGGTAACAGCTGCCTTGTTGCTGGGAGGCGTGACAGTGCCGTCACGGAATGCACAGGCGGCAGCTAAGAAAGTGGGTATTAGCAAAAAGGTCACAGTAGAGGTCGGAAAAACTGCCAAAATTAAACTGAAAAATAACAAGAAAAAAGTAAAATGGAAAGTAAGCAAGGGCAAGAAGCTGATTAAGCTTACCAAGAAAACAAAGAGCTATGCCACTATTAAAGCTGTGAAACAAGGAACAGCAAAGGTACAGGCGGTAATTGGGAAGAAAAAATATAGCTGTACCGTGAATGTGTCAGCGGCAAAGAAGCAGCCGACAACTGTTGCTAATCCATCTGTTACGAAGGCACCAACAGTAACGACTGCTCCGTCGGGAAATACGACAGTTGCACCGACAGCCTCTCCATCAGGAAATACACCGGCAACAACTGCGCCAACACAAACCATAGATCCAGAAAATGTGCCTACTATTGTGTATGATGGAGGAGAATTTGATAACGAAGGTTTTAAAGCAATCGTGGAGATGGAGTCAGAGGGAAAACCATATAAAGTGATTATAAAAGGTACAAATAATCTTCCTTGCGATGGCTTTAGCCATATGGTAGCTGTCACGATTCCGAATGATTGGACAGCTCTCAATGATTATCAATTCTTAGGCTGTAGCAGCCTGACCAGCATTACAATCCCAGAGGGTGTGACCAGCATTGGGGAGAGTGCCTTTGGTCATTGCAGCAGTTTGACGGAAGTGACGCTTCCTGATAATTTAACCAGTATTGACTGGTGGGCATTTGAGTACTGTAGCAGTCTGACCAGCATCACAATCCCAGAGGGCGTAACCAGGATTGGTATGTATGCCTTTGGGGAATGCCACGGTTTGACCAGCATTGAGATTCCGAAAAGCGTAACCAATATTGAGAGTGGATTGTTTAGAAAATGTCACAATCTGACTAGCATTAAGGTAGCGGAAGGGAATCCGGTGTATGACAGCCGGAATGATTGTAACGCTATTATTAAGACAGCCACCAATGAATTAGTTAGTACTTGTAAAAATACAAAGCTGCCATCCGAGATAAGGGACATTGGAAGGGGTGCCTATAGCGGATGTGATGGTTTGACCAGTATGGTGATCCCGGAAGGGGTACGCAGTATTGGGGAAGATGCCTTTGAAGGATGCGAAAACCTGACCAGCATTACAATTCCGGAGAGTGTAACTAGTATTGGAAGGGAAGCATTTTATGATTGTGAGAGTCTGACGGAAATAAGCATACCAAGTGGTGTAACCAGCATTGAGGAAGAGACCTTTGTTAATTGCCGTAGTCTGACAGATATCACGCTGCCACCTGATTTAACCAGTATTAGGTTGAGCTCTTTTTTGGGATGTGACAGTCTGACTCATATCACAATACCCGATAAAGTAAATGATATAGGACGTGACGGAGATTTCAGTAGCGGTGGATATGGCGATCTGCCTAATATAACATGGCAGGGAAAGACCTATGGCAGTGCCTCAGAATTCACTGATGCATTTTTTGCTAAATATCCCTATAAAGGCTGAACAACAGTAGAAAAACAAGAAATATAAATAAAATGAATAATCTAGGAGGAAAAGAGTGAAAAATATTATTTTTCACTCGGCAAGTTTGTGTCTGCGCTGCGACACAAACTTGCATTATGCGCAAAGGGCAGCGCAGAAATGAGGAAAGTTATGTTTTTTGCAAAATGTGGTATATGGCATAAGCCACATCACGAACAATTTTTTATGCTAACTATGAGTAGAAAAAGAGTTGCAATCTTATCTTATATTTTGGCAATTGTCCTTGGGATTGGTAGTATATCAATTATTCCTTTTAATTCGACAAGGGCATCGGAAGTTAATTATGAGAATGCGGTAAATGGGCAGGGGGAAACAACAGAAAGTGAGACGGAAGAAAATGAGGAGGATGCCAAGGTTTCTCCTACGCCTACACCTATCCCTGTTGTGAGCACACCCCGAATAAAACTTAATAAATCAAAACTAAAACTAACGGCTGGAAAATCAGCACAGTTGAAAGTATCCCATAATACATCAAACGATGTGAAGTGGGTTTCTTTAGACGAAAAAATAGTTACTGTTTCTTCTTCTGGAATTGTTAAAGCAAAAAAAGCCGGTAATGCTACCATTCAAGTGAGTTGTGGTGAACAGCTTGCTTCCTGCAAAGTTACCGTGTTTAAAAAATTATCTTCCCGTACCATTCAGAAGAAAATACTTGCACTAAAAAATAAGCAAAGATTTCGAGAAGGAAAACCATGGCCAAATAAAAACAGCGCCTATTATTGGAAAATCAATAACTTGTACTGTTCAGAATGTATTGCCTATGCTGCAATAATCAGTGACAAAGTTTTTGGTAAAAACCGACCGATTAAAAAACATAAATCCTTTGCAAAAATCAAGCCGGGAGACCACATACGAATTGGTAATATTCATTCTGTTATCGTCATTAAGAAAAGCGGAAAGATGTTGACTGTTACGGAAGGAAACTATAATTCTACTGTACACTGGGGACGAAAGATTAGCAAGTCAGAATTAAAATCCGAAGGATTCTATGTAGAGACAAGATATTAGGAATTGCTGGATATGAAATTTTGAAAAAATTATGGTTACATCCTGGTATCTTTGAGAAAATCAAAGATACCAGGATGTTTTGTCTTGCAAATTTTTAGAATAGAATGTATAATTACATATGAATCAAAAATATTACTTCGATAATGCCATATCAATTCAGATATTGAAGAGATGAAGTAATTTGTACCGGGGAGTGCGGATGCGAATTTTTAGCGGGGGAGATAAGATGGCTGAAAAGGATTTATCCGCCAAGAAACTAGAAGACTATAGTGAGGTATTTGCTGATATTTACAATACCTTATTGTTTCGGAAACAGGTTTTGCTTCCAGAACAGCTAAGAAGTGGACCAACGGAATCAATCTACAAAACAGATTCCAAAGGATTCCACAGCCAGGGAAGGGATATCCTAAAGAGGTATCACAATCAGGCAAATTTGGTTATCAGTTCCTTTGGGATTGAAAATCAGGCGTATATTGACAAGACAATGCCGGTTCGGATTATGGGATACGATGTGGGAACGTATCAACAGCAAATTCATGACAGAGAATCGGTTATTACACCAGTCATAACTATTGTTTTAAATATGACAGAGAAAAGATGGACGGCTCCCAAAAGTCTTTATGAAATGTTGGACATAGCGCCGGAATTAGCAGAATATGTACAGGATTACAAAATTCATGTATTTGACATTGCATTTCTGGATGATAAAACCATTCAATCTTTTACCAGCGATTTTGGAGAGATTGCCCGATTTTTTAAGAAGAGACGCTTAGGGCAAGATCCTCTTAGCAGTGAGAATGCATTAGAGCATCCAAGAGAGATTATGGAGTTTATCGCTGCATTTACACAGGACAGACGCTATTTGAATAGTGTGCCACATCTGGAACATGTCAGGCAGGAAGGAGGTGCTGCAACAATGTGTGCAGTAATAGATGCAATCTTAACAGAAGGAATGGAAAGAGGAATAGCTCAAGGAATCGAGAAAGGAATAGCTCAAGGAATCGAACAGGGGATCCCTCAGGGAATTGCTCAAGGAATTGCTCAGGGAATTCCCCAAGGAGAAACGATCAAACTAATTTCTATGATATGCCGAAAGATGAACAAAGGAAAAAATGCTGTAGTTATTGCAAATGAATTAGACGAAGAACCAGAAACTGTGGAACGAATTTATGAGATTGCAAAATCTTTTGCACCAGAATACGATGCAAGAGAAATTTTCAAAGTATTGCAGCCGGAATAGCAAGCCACATTTTCTTTACTTTTACGTTTTCTTATGCTAAAATATGTGCCATGAGTAGCACAGACGGTCGCAGCTGCAAGTGCCGAAAGGCCGCAGGTGAGGAAAGTCCGGGCTTCATAGGGCAGGATGCCGGATAACGTCCGGTGGAGGTGACTCCCAGGCTAGTGCAACAGAAAATAACCGCCATAACTTTGTTATGGTAAGGGTGAAACGGTAAGGTAAGAGCTTACCGCATCTCTGGTAACAGAGATGGCAGATGTAAACCCCATCCGAAGCAAGACCGAACAGGAACGATACGGTTGCCCGTCGTGTTCCGGGTAGGTTGCTTGAGGCTGCTGGCAACAGTAGTCCTAGATAGATGATCGTCTAATACAGAACTCGGCTTATAGTGTTACTCTCAAAAAGTCATAAACAGGGCGTTGAACGATTTATGCCACGCCCTGTATTCAATTGAATTAATGTTTTACAGTTACAGATAAGGAGCGTTAGTACTATGCCACTCACACCAATGATGCAGAAATATATGGAGACCAAGGAGGAATACAAGGATTGTATTCTTTTTTATCGTTTAGGGGACTTTTATGAGATGTTTTTTGAGGATGCCAAGATCTGCAGTGAAGTTCTAGAGCTGACACTAACCGGGAAGAGTTGTGGTTTGGAGGAACGGGCACCAATGTGTGGAGTTCCCTTTCATGCAGTAGATGTTTATCTGGATAAATTAGTTGCTAATGGATACAAAGTCGCTATCTGTGAGCAGGTGGAGGATCCCAAGACAGCAAAAGGATTGGTAAAAAGGGCAGTCGTTCGTATTGCTACGCCAGGAACGAATCTGAATACACAGGCTCTGGATGAATCCCGAAATAATTATTTGATGTGTGTGGTCTACACAACTAATGCATATGGAGTTTCCTATGTGGATGTAACAACGGGAGACTACTATGTAACGGAATTTGATACCGAAAATAAATTATTAGATGAAATCGGAAAAACCATGCCTTCAGAGATTATTTGCAATGACGGGTTTTTAGTATCCGGTGTAGACTTGGAGGATCTGCGGGACAGGCTGGGAATTGCCATTTCCTCCATCGACAATTGGCATTTTGATGAAGACCGTTGCAAACAGATCTTACAGGATCATTTCCATGTTTCAGCTTTGGCAGGACTGGGACTGGATGACTATTCTATTGGAATCATTGCAGCTGGTGCGGTCATGCAATACTTACAGGAAACACAAAAAATTTCTTTGGATCATATTTGTTCCATCAAACCCTATGAACCTAACCAGTTTATGCTATTAGACCGTGCTACCAGGCGAAATCTGGAACTCTGCGAGACCATGCGGGAAAAATCCAAACGAGGTTCCTTGTTCTGGGTACTGGATAAAACAAAGACTGCCATGGGGGCACGTCTGCTGCGGAATTCTATTGAGCAGCCTTTACTGGATCTGGAAGAAATTGAGAAACGGCATGCTATGATTGATGAACTAAATGAACATGTGATTAACAGAGAGGAGCTGCGGGAATATCTGACGCCCATTTATGATTTGGAACGACTCATCAGTAAAATCAGCTACCGCAGTGCCAATCCCAGGGATCTGGTGGCATTTCGGCAGTCTTTGTCCATGTTGCCTTCCATTAAATATCTATTGCAGACCTTTGAAAAATCCCAGTTGAAAAAATATGGAGAGGATTTGGATGCTTTGGAGGATCTCTGTCAGTTGATTGAAGAATCTATCGAGGAGGATCCACCCATTGCCATGCGGGAGGGCGGTATGATCCGCAGTGGCTACCATGAAGAAATTGACCGTCTTCGTGCTGCTAAAACCGATGGGAAACAGTGGCTGATGGAATTGCAGGAGACCGAAAAAGAACGTACCGGAATCAAGAATTTGCGAATCAAATTCAACAAAGTATTCGGCTATTACCTAGAAGTAACCAATTCCTATAAAGATCTGGTGCCGGAGGAGTGGACCAGAAAGCAGACACTGGCCAATGCAGAACGTTATACCACACCTAAATTAAAGGAATTGGAAGATACGATTTTGGGTGCGGAAGATAAGTTATACAATCTGGAATATGAAATCTTTTGTCAGGTCAGGGAACAGATCTATGCCCAGATTGGACGGGTGCAGAAGACAGCCAAAATTATTGCTGCAGTAGATATGTTTGTGTCTCTGGCTTTGGTGGCAGAGCAAAACCACTATGTCCGTCCCCAGATGAACCGGATGGGGAAAATTGATATTAAAAACGGCAGGCATCCGGTGGTGGAAAAAATGATCCAGAATGATATGTTTGTTTCCAATGACACCTATTTGGACAGTCATAAGCATCGGATTTCTATTATTACTGGACCGAATATGGCAGGGAAATCTACCTATATGCGCCAGACTGCATTGATTGTACTGATGGCACAAATTGGTTCTTTTGTGCCTGCAGAATCTGCCACCATCGGTATTGTTGATCGAATCTTTACCCGTGTGGGAGCTTCGGATGATCTGGCAAGCGGACAGAGTACCTTTATGGTGGAAATGACTGAGGTGGCAAATATATTGCGGAATGCCACGAAAGAAAGCTTGATTATTCTGGATGAGATCGGCCGTGGTACCAGTACCTTTGACGGCTTAAGTATTGCCTGGGCGGTCATTGAACATATTGCCAATACGAAATTACTGGGAGCAAAAACCTTATTTGCCACCCATTACCATGAACTAACCGAACTGGAAGGCAAGTTAGACAGTGTGGATAATTATTGTATCGCCGTGAAAGAAGAGGGAGAGGATATTATTTTCCTGCGGAAAATAATAAAAGGTGGCGCCGATAAGAGCTACGGTATTCAGGTGGCAAAACTGGCAGGTGTCCCGGAAAACGTACTGAAACGTGCCAGAGAACTGGTGGATCAGCTCAGCGATAATGATATTGCTGCCAAAGCCAGGGAGATTGAAATAGATACGACAGAACCGCCGCTGGAATATCCCTATGGGATGGAACAGCAGACCAAATCCAGACAGAAGCAGAAATTGATGGAAGATGATATGGGGCAGTTATCCCTGTTTGATTCCGGCAGTAGTAATATCAAAACGGATGATATTATTGTAGAATTACACGATCTGGATCTGTCGGCTACCACGCCGATTGAGGCAATGAATATTTTGTATCGGATTCAGACGAAGTTGAAGGAACGCATATAAGAGTAAGATGATGTTCTAAAATTGACGATGCGTTACGTCCGCATCGCCAAAGAACATCTACGGTTTGCAAAGCAAACCTACTTACTCAGGAAAATGCTATCGCATTTTTCTGTTGCAAACCTACTTACTCAGGAAAACGCAAGCGTTTTCATCGCAAACTTATTTACTATGGAAGGGGGAAAGGAATATGCCGCAGATCCATGTTTTAGATCAGGAAACGATTAATCTGATTGCTGCCGGCGAGGTAGTGGAACGTCCGATGGCAGTGGTAAAGGAATTGGTAGAGAATGCCATTGATGCCGGTGCCAATGCTGTGACGGTGGAAATCAAAGATGGCGGGAAAGCTTTAATTCGAATTACGGATAATGGCTGTGGCATTGCTGCGGATGAGATTCCACTGGCATTTCTGCCTCATGCCACCAGCAAGATCCAGGAAGCGGCGGATCTGTTAGCCGTATCCAGCCTGGGATTCCGGGGGGAGGCTCTGGCAAGTGTTGCCGCTGTCTCTCAGTTGGAAATGGTTACCAAAACCAGGGAAGCCCTGATGGGTACCCGTTATGTCATTGAAGGTGGAGAGGAAAAGACCAACGAATCGGTAGGCTGTCCAGAGGGGACCACTTTTATTGTGCGGAATCTTTTTTATAATACTCCGGCAAGACTAAAATTTCTCAAAACTTCGCCCACGGAGGCCGGTTACATTAATACTGCATTAGAACGTCTGGCATTGTCCCATCCGGAAATTGCTTTCCGTTTTATTAACCAGAATCAGTCTAAACTGACGACGGCTGGAAACGGTAATTTAAAAGATGTGATTTACCATATTTATGGTAAGGAAGCAGCTTCTAATCTGTTAGAAATCCATACGGAGGAAGTGTTTGCCAAGGTAGATGGTTTTCTGGGAAAACCAGTTCTCTCCAGAGGAAACCGTAATTACATGAATTATTTTATCAATGGCAGATACATCCGCAGTAATGTGATTCACCGTGCCATTGAGGATGCATATTCCCAGTACACCATGCAGCATCGTTATCCTTTTACGGTATTGCATTTGACCATTGATCCCAAGTATATTGATGTCAATGTGCATCCGCAAAAGATGGAAATTCGTTTTACCAGAGAGCAGGAGATTTTCCAGAGTATCCATCATGCGATATCTGAGGGATTGAAACAGCGGGAATTTATTCCGGAAGTCAGACTGCAGCCGGAGAAAAAGCCAGAACGTCAGAAATCACGGGGAAATGAACCTTTTGAAATTAGACGTAGGACAGAAAAGCAGACGACAGATGTAGAATCTATTTTTCCGAGACAAAAAACAGCAAAAAATAATATCCCCCCTGCATTTTTGCAAAACGAAAGTGCAGAACAGACGCAAAATTCCAAAACACAGAATAAAAATATAGAACAGACGCAGAATTTCGAAACACAGAATAAAAACATAGAACGGACACAAAATGACAGTACAGAACAGATTCCAAAAACATCGCAGGTGGAAAAGACTGGAACTACACAATATGCAGATCCTATTCCAGAAAAAAATGCTCCCGAGAACAACCGGCAGCCGGATCGGGTTGCAGAACCGACACCGATATACGGAAAGCAGGAGTCTCTGTTTGAAGATGGCGCACTTGCCGATCAAGCGACAAAAGAAATCCGTATGATAGGTCAGGTGTTTTCCACTTATTGGATTATGGAATATGAAGACAATATGTATCTGGTGGATCAACATGCCGCCCATGAAAAGGTTTTGTATGAGCGTTTGATGAAGCAGATCAGAGAGCACCAGCCGATGATCCAGATGACACAGCCACCGATTATGCTGACACTTTCTATGGCAGAACAGCAGATTTTACAGGAGCATGAGGATTTGTTTGCTTCCTTAGGATTTCAGATAGAATCCTTTGGCGGCAGGGAATATGCGGTCAGTGGTGTGCCGGCACATCTGCCTGCCGTCAATACTGTTGATATGTTGACAGATGCCTTGGACATGCTGGCAGATCATTCTGGAAACAGGACACCAGAACTGTTACTGGAGCGAGTGGCATCTATGTCCTGCAAGGCCGCAGTTAAAGGAAATCATAGGCTGGATATCCGACAGGCAGAAGAATTGATCCGGGAGATGATGAAACTAGACAATCCCTATCATTGTCCCCATGGCAGACCAACCATGATTAGCATGAGCAAGCGGGAATTAGAAAAGAAATTTAAACGAATTGTCTGATTGTTAAAAATTAATACAGGACTTACTAGTGTTTCATAAACTAAGTTTTCTGCAATTTAGTATACTATAACTTGTGAAATACAAGTAATATGTTTATGTTCGTATATCATCACATGTTGCCATGGGTGGCGATTCCCCAGAAAGGAGATAAGGTATGTCCCAAAATCAGGACAGAATAAAAACGGCTTCCAGACCGCTTATCATATTAACTGGTCCCACAGCAGTGGGGAAAACAGCACTTTCCATCGAATTGGCAAAGGCAGTAGGCGGCGAGATTATTTCCGCTGATTCCATGCAGGTATATCGGGGGATGGATATCGGTACGGCAAAAATCACGGCATCGGAAATGCAGGGCATTCCCCATCATTTGATTGATATACTGGATCCAGCGGAACCCTTTCATGTGGCAGCTTTTCAGGAGCATTGTAACAGATGTATCACAGAAATTTATGAAAGAGGACATATTCCAATTTTGGTAGGGGGAACTGGGTTTTATATCCAGGCAGTACTGTATGATATTGATTTTACACAGACAGATACGGATGAAGAATATCGAAAAAAACTGCAGCAGGAGGCAGAGGAGTGGGGAGCGGAAGCCCTGCATCACAGGTTGTCACGGGTGGATCCGGAGGCGGCAGCGCAGATCCATCCCAACAATGTAAAGCGGGTGATCCGGGCACTGGAATATCATCACCAGACTGGACAGAAGATCTCGGCACATAATGCAGAAGAACAGCAAAAGACTTCACCCTATCAATTTCGCTATTACGTTCTCAGCCTGCCCCGGGAAATTCTATATCGAAGAATTAACCAGCGTGTGGATCAGATGCGCCGGGAAGGTTTGGAAGATGAGGTAAGAAAATTGGCTGATGCTGGCTGCACAAGAGACATGGTATCCATGCAGGGATTGGGATATAAGGAAATTCTACAGGCATTTGACGGTGAAATAACACTGGAGGAGGCTTACGACAGAATCAAGCAGGAGACCAGACATTTTGCCAAGCGGCAGTTTACCTGGTTTCGCAGGGAACGGGACGTTACCTGGCTAGAGAAGGAACAGTTTGTGTCCGAACAGGAATTATTGGAATATTGCATTCAGGATTTGCAGGAACGAGGAATCATTGGGCTGCTGGATATATAGCATATGGTTGAAGATACATTTTTCTTTCCATTGCAAAAGGTTGTGCAACAAACAGTGCGAATATTGGAGCATTAAACTACAAGCAGTCCGCAGAATCATTGGATTGCATGAAGGGAGGATTGCAGCATGAGTACGAACAGAAATACACAATCAATCTTAAAAGAGAGTTATTTATCCGCAGGAATTTCACCACAGGTATATGATTTCTGCGCAGAGATACAGGACAGTCTGCAGGATCGTTTTTTGGCCATTGATGAAATGGCAGAGATTAATCAGCTGAAAGTATTGCAGGCAATGCGGCACAATCAGGTCAGCACAGCATGTTTTGAATCCAGTACCGGCTATGGTTATGATGACCTGGGAAGGGAAACCTTGGAGGCAGTCTATGCAGAAATATTTCAGGCAGAATCTGCACTGGTCAGACCACAGCTGACCTGCGGAACCCATGCATTGACAGTGGCATTGTCTGCCATTCTCCGACCAGGAGATGAGCTGCTTTCTCCAGTAGGGAAACCTTATGACACCCTGGAGGGAGTTATCGGTATCAAAACGGATAATCCACCAGGATCATTGAAAGAATTTGGCATCCAATACGCACAGGTGGATCTGCTGCCAGACGGTTCTTTTGACTACGACGGAATCCGGACCGCCATCCATGACAATACCAAATTAGTTACTATTCAGCGTTCCAAAGGTTATGCCACCAGACCTACCCTGTCAGTAGAACGGATTGGAGAGTTGATTTCTTTTATCAAATCAGTGAAAGCAGATGTGATCTGTATGGTAGATAATTGTTATGGAGAGTTTGTAGAGGAACGGGAACCTATAGAAGCAGGCGCAGATCTTTGTGTAGGTTCTCTCATTAAGAATCCAGGCGGTGGACTGGCACCGATTGGAGGCTATATTGTCGGCAGACAGGATTTGATTTATCTTTGTGCTTATCGACTGACAGCTCCGGGGCTGGGAAAAGAAGTGGGTGCCACTTTAGGGGTAAACCGTTCTTTTTATCAAGGACTATTTCTGGCACCGACGGTAACAGCCGGCGCTCTAAAAGGTGCTATCTTTGCAGCAAATGTCTATGAAAATCTGGGATTTGAAGTGGTACCTGACAGTACAGAATCCCGTCACGATATCATTCAGGCAGTTACTCTGGGTTCTGCCGAAGCTGTCATTGCCTTTTGTAAAGGGATACAGGCGGGCTCTCCAGTGGATAGCCATGTGGCACCGGAACCTTATGCCATGCCAGGATACCACAGTGATGTTATTATGGCAGCCGGAGCCTTCGTACAGGGATCTTCCATTGAACTCAGCGCAGACGGGCCGGTGGAACCGCCCTATGCAGTATATTTTCAGGGAGGACTGACCTGGTACCATGCCCGTTTTGGTATTACCATGTCCCTGCAATATCTGGTGGATGCTGGCTTAATATCGCTTTCCTGACAGTGTCACTGTGTATAGTCGATAATAGAAAATGTAGATCACATAAATGCACGTTAAATAGTGATTTAATGGTAGAATATGTCGAAATAAATCCCATATTCATAAAAATTTCAGAGTTATTTTCAGTTTCTGTTCTATACAAATATGGGGAAATATGGTAACATAACTATGTATGTATTCGGGGAGCTTCTCTGTTTCATGACGGAGGAGAATATGAATTACAATACAACGATGAAAGAGTTACCTGTTTCAGAGCGACCTTATGAAAAATGTGAGGAATTTGGACCATCTGTGTTATCCGACGCAGAACTGCTGGCAGTCATGATCCGAACAGGCAGTGGCGGAGCATGTTCCACAGAGCTTGCCAGACAGGTACTAATGCGTATACCGGGAAGAAACATAGCTGGTCTTTTTCGGATGTCCCTGGAACAGCTGCAGGAGATTCGTGGGATTGGCAGGGTAAAAGCCATTCAACTGCAATGTCTGACGGAAATCACCAAACGGATGATGCAGTCTAGCCTACAGGTAACTGGCATGATTTGTGCGGAACCAGAGAAAGTGGCAACCACCTTTATGTCCCGGATGCGATTTGCAGAGACGGAGCAGGTTCGCTTGCTAATACTTGACAGCAGGAATGCAGTCAGCCGGGAAGTAATTATATCGGATGGTTCCTTTAATGCTTCCATGGCGGCACCCAGGGAAATATTTTATAATGCATTAAAATATAAAGCTGTGAGTATCCTATTATTACATAACCATCCTTCTGGGGATCCCACCCCCAGCAGAGAAGATATTACCTTGACCAGACGGTTGGCAGATACGGGATATCTGATTGGTATTCCTTTAATCGACCATATTATTATTGGTGATAACTGCTATGAAAGTATGCAGGAAAACGGCTATCTGGAACAGCGTAATGGATAAATTGGGAAGGAGAGTATGCCATGGCACACAAGACCTATGGTATTGATTTTGGTACTAGTACCATTAAGATATATAAAAAAGGACAGGGGATCATTTTATTAGAGCGGAATGTGGTATCCACAGTTGGCAAGGAAAAACGTCCTATTGCCATCGGAGAAGATGCCTATGAGATGTATGAGAAACAACCACCCAGCATTCATGTGTCTTTTCCATTACATCATGGAGTTATTGCTCATTTGCAGGATATGATTGCCCTGTGGAATTTCATGAATGAAAACGTAACCGGCAAAAAAAAGCAGAAGCATCAGGAGTTTTATATTGCCGTACCTGCAGATATTACCGAAGTGGAAAAACAGGCATATTCCCAGATTGTATCAGATGGAAATTCCAAACCTAGGAAAGTATGCCTGATTGATAAACCGGTGGCGGCAGTTTACGGTCTGGGAATGGACTTAGAATCTATACAGGGTGCCTGTATTGTGGATCTGGGTGCCGATACTACAGAATTGACGATTCTTTCCCAGGGTGGTATTGTGGTAACCAGACTGTTGCCTTATGGAGGCAATTATTTCGATATTGCTATCCGGGATTATCTACGAAAACAACATAATTTCGTTATTGGTAACCGTACAGCGGAGCAGATTAAAACCAAAATAATCTCTGCAGTACCATCAAGTAGCACATACAGGGCATTTGGCAGAGATGTATTACGTGGTCTGCCAGGTGAAATCGAAATACATAGCCAGGAGATTTTTCCGTTGGTAAAAAACATATTTGTAGAGATTGCTACAGAAGTGCAGTCTGTGATTGAACATACTCCCCCGGAAATTTCCACAGAAATTAGGAAAAACGGCATTTATCTAACAGGAGGTTCTTCACAAATTGTTGGAATTGACAGTCTGATTGGGAATACATCCGGCATTCGGGTTAATCCGGTGGCAAAGCCGCAGGAGACAGTAGTAAGGGGACTGGGATACTTATCCGAGCATCCAAAACTTGCTGCCAGATATGCAATGTCGATCCGCTAAAAAGAGGAAGATTGGAGATAGAAGATGCGTAAAAGAACGAAGATTACCATAGATCCCAAATATATATTTCTATTTATTGCGGTAATTTGTATCGTAATGATTATCGTGTCTTTCCGCTTTGAAGAAAAAATGACACCAGTCAGATCGGCAGTGGGAAGTGTTGTGACACCAATGCAAAAGGGAATTAATTCAATTGGAAACAAGATATCTGATCAGATGGAATATGTTACAACCGTGCAAAAATTAGTTAAACAGAACAAAGCGTTACAAAAAGAATTAGACGAACTATCGTCAGAAAATAAACTGTTACAGCAGGATAAATATGAGTTGAAGAATTTCCGGGAATTATATGATCTGGATGAGCAGTATAATTCTTATCCCAAAGTTGCGGCAAGAGTTATCAGCCGTAACCCGGATAACTGGTTCAAAACCTTTACCATTGATAAAGGCTCCGAGGATGGCATTGCCGTTGACATGAATGTGATGGCAGGTGATGGGCTGGTAGGGATTGTTACCAAAGTCAGCAAATCCTATGCAACAGTCCGCTCTATTATTGATGATGACAGTAATGTTTATGGTTCTTTTCTCAAAACCGATGACAGCTGTATTGTAAGCGGGGATCTTCAGTTGATGAATGAAGGTGTTATACAGATTACTGGTGTTTCAAGCACCGCACAAATAGAAGATGGGTATGAGGTAGTAACCTCTCAGATCAGTGATAAATATCTGCCAGGGATTTTGGTCGGTTATGCCAAGGATATGAAAATGGATTCTTCCAACCTGACCCAGACAGGATATCTGACACCGGCAGCTGATTTTAGTGGCCTGGATATGGTGTTGGTCATTACGGAAGTAAAAAATTCCAAAGAATTAAAGGAGATGTTGGAGTGAAGCGTTATGTCAGTATGTTTCTGTTGTTAATTGTCTGTTTCCTGTTACAGACTACGCTGTTTCAATACTTGAAAATTGCCAATGTCCAACCAAATATGATACTGGTGGTAACGGCACTTTCCGGATTACTGTATGGCAGAAAAATGGGGATTTTTATCGGAGTCATATGTGGTCTTTTGCTGGATTTACTCTATGGTTCCGTGGTGGGAATTAGTGTTTTGCTCTATCTGGTAATCGGATATGGAAATGGAAGTGCCAATAAAATTTATTTAAAAGAGGATAATTTGATTCCAATGGCATCTATTGTCGTTAGTGATTTAATATACAGTATTTTGTATTATGTCTGCAACTTCCTGTTACGTGGCAGATTACATTTTATATCCTATTTCATGGATATTATGATGCCGGAAATGATATACACTGTACTAATCGGCAGTGTCCTATTTCTGTTTATTAAAAAGCTGGATAGCTGGATTGACCCTCCGGTAGAGGTTCCGCTGAAAGCCAAAAAAACATTTGATGATTAAGAAAGAGAGGTAGCGCTATGTGGAATACCATCAAAGAAGCAGTGCAAGGTTTTTTCTATTCCAGATTACTGCCCATCTCTGTGGTATACATTCTGCTTTTTGCAATACTGGTAAATCGGTTGTTCCAATTGCAGATCGTGGAGGGAGAAAACTATTCTCAGCAATCAATCAAAAAGAGTACCTATACCAGAAAGATTAAGGCAACCCGCGGGAATATCTATGATTGTAATGGTAAATTACTGGCATACAATGAATTATCCAACAATGTCACATTGGAATTAAATGAGAAAACCGATGCTTTAACTTCTGAGGAAACCAACCGTATGATTTACCAGCTTCTGCAGATTTTGCAAAAGAATGGTGAAAACTTATCCATAGAATTCTACATTGAGAAGGACAAAAAAGGCAGATTTCGCTACAATCTGACAGGTGACTCTTTGCTCCGTTTCAAAAAAGAAGCCTTTTCTGCTAAAAACATAGAAAAACTAACCCAGGAACAAAGGGATATTTCTGCAGAAGATTTGTTTCTTTTCCTGCGAAATGATACCGGAAGCAATAGTCCCAAATTTATGATTGGGGAAGAGTATGATGAAGATACGGCATTGCAGATTATGTCTGTCCGTTATGCCATGTTTATGAATCGTTTTAAAAAATATCAGCCTATTATATTGGCGGCCGACGTCAGTGAAAAGACGGTTGCGGCGATTAAAGAAAACAGTGCCGATTTGCCGGGAATTGATATTTCTGAAGATACTACCCGTATCTACAACGACAGTGTTTATTTTGCCCATATTTTAGGGTATACTGGTGGAGTAACTTCAGAAAAACTGGCAGAACTGGAGACAGAGGATCCCAACACGGATTATACCACGTCGGATCAGATTGGTATTTCTGGCATTGAAAGTAGTTATGAAACCTATCTCAAAGGAAATAAAGGAAGCGAAACCCTGCGGATCAACGAAGGTTCTGGACAGATTATTGATGTGGTAAGTCAGACAGAACCGGTTGCCGGAAATGATTTATATTTGACGATTGATGCTGATTTGCAGGAGGAATGCTATCATCTGTTAGAAGAACATATTGCTGGTATACTCTTATCTAAGCTGAATAATAGCCCTAGTGCAGGCTCTCGTGGAGATTCTGCTGAACGGATCCGAATTCCGATTTACGATGTTTATAATGCCTTGATTCAGAATAATGTTATTGATGTCAGCCGTTTTACCGATACAGATGCGTCCTCTCTGGAAAAGAGTACCTACAAGAAATACAAGGCAAAGGAAAAAAGTATTATCCGAAAGATGCGAAATTATCTGGCATCTGACAGTGATACCTTGTCCAAGGATTTGTCGGATGATATGGCAGATTTTGTGTCTTACTTCTATACGGCATTAAGAAACGAAAACATTATACTGACCGGAGATATTGACACAGCTGATGCAACCTACAAGGAATATCAAAATGGTAAAATTTCGTTGAGCAAATATCTGCAATATGCGATTTCCCAGAACTGGGTTGACCTAAGTGTACTGAATATCGGAGAGTCCTATTTCAGTACAGAAGAGATCTATGAAAAACTAGTGGATTATGGTTTTAGTTCTATTCTGGAAGATGATCCCACTTTCCGGAAGATGATATACAGCTATTTGATCTATCATTATGAACTCTCTGGCAAGGATTGCTGTCTGCTGCTGTTTGATCAGGGTGATATCAAATACAACGCCAAAGAATACCGTGATGTAAAACTGGGCATGACAGATCCGTACAACTTTTTGGTCAAAAAGATCCGAAATCTGGATATTACTCCGGGGCAGCTGGGGCTGGATCCTTGCTCTGGTTCACTGATTGTTACCGATGTCAATTCCGGTGAAGTGAAAGCTATGGTCAGTTATCCAAGCTATGACAATAATAAAATGGCAAATCAGGTAGATTCTGAATACTTTTATTCCTATCTGACGCAGAATACATCTTCTCCACTTTTGAATCGTCCGACCCAGCAAAAACTGGCACCTGGTTCCACCTATAAGATCGTATCTTCTGTGGCAGGACTGGAAGAAGATGTGATTTCTACTGGAAAGACTATTCATGATAATGTTGTTTATACTAAAATCAACAAACCGCATCCGCACTGTTGGAGTAAGTCCGGTCATGGAAGTGTTAATGTGTCCGGAGCGATTGAGGTTTCCTGTAACTACTTCTTCTATGAAGTGGGGTACAAGCTTAGTGGTTTGGTAAACGGATCCGTCAACAATGCCAAGGGATTATCCCGATTAAAGAAATATGCGGATATGTTTGGGTTGACGGACAAGTCTGGTGTGGAGATTCCAGAAGCACAGCCAAAATTTTCCGAGATTGACTCGGTTCGTTCTGCCATTGGACAAGGTTCTCATGCCTACACGCCAATTCAATTGTCCCGTTATGTTTCCACGGTGGCAAATAATGGGCGTTGTTACAACTTAACCCTGGTGGATCAGATTAAGGCAGTTGACGGAACAGTGGTTAAGGATAATAAGGCCAAAGTACGGAATAAGGTGAAAATAGCTGACTCTACATGGAAGGCTGTACATGAGGGAATGTACAGGGTGGTCAATAGTGGCAGTAGTTCCCTCAACCCTATGTTTGACGACTTAAAAGTTAAAGTGGCTGGAAAAACCGGTACTGCTCAGCAGAGTAAACTGCATGCTAACCATGCATACTTTATATCATATGCTCCATATGACGACCCGGAAATTTCTGTTACCTGTGCTATACCAAATGGTTTTACCTCCCACAATGCAGCCCAGACTGCCAGGGATGTATATAAATATTACTTTAGTAAGAAGCATAAAAAAGTATCCGGAAAAATTAAAATGCCGGAATCCGATGCAACGCACACTGATTAGGAGGATGAAATGAAAGAGAAGGTAGTTATTAAGGGGACAAAATCAGGTATCATATTAGTGTTGGACGCAAACGCACCTTATGAAGAATTAAAAAAGGGTGTGGCAGAAAAGTTTGAAAAATCGGCCGATTTCCTGGGTGAGGCAGAAAAGGCAATTGCATTTCAAGGGCGGGAACTGACAGATGATCAGAAAATTGAATTAATTGAAATAATTCAGGATCATTGTAAATTGTCAATTATTTGCATTTTAGAGGATGATTCCAAACTGGAGGAGGCATTCCAAAAGACCTTGGAGCAGAAGCTGATGGAAACCGATTACAATACCGGTCAGTTTTTTAAGGGAAATCTCCGTTCTGGACAGGTATTGGATGTGGAAACCAGCATCATCATTATCGGAGATGTCAAAGCAGGTGCCAGAGTGATTTCTAAAGGAAATGTGATTATTCTGGGGGCATTGCGAGGGAATGTGTATGCTGGGGCAGATGGGAATGTGGATGCTTTTGTAGTAGCTCTGGATATGGATCCAGTACAAATCCGCATTGCAGATACCATTGCCCGTTCTCCGGATCATCCCCAGAAAAAAAAGGTAAAAGAAACCAAGATTGCCTATTGGGATAGTGGAAATATTTATATTGAGCCACTGGACAAGGATGTTATGGGTGATATTCGTCTATAACCAATTGCTTTGTAACAAAATGCGGAGGCTTGAGAAAATTTACTATAGATTTCCTGCTCTGTTTTTGGTACAATATGGAAGATTAGTTTTTACTGTTCACACTTGCAGCATATTCGAGGATTTTTGGCACGGTTTTTGCCAAAAGTACGAGTTTTACAGCGCCATTTTGCATGTTTTTTGCAAAATGTGTGCATTTAGCGCTGAAAGCGCTGCTGTTACTGGTCACGAAGTGAACAGTAACGATTAGTTTGCTCATTGTCTCTGATACCGAATTAGAACATCGAATACTTATTCGCTATGCTGGTAGAGGGCAATACAAATATAAGGCACGAAAAGTGCAACAGGAGGAATCGTAACATGGGAGAAGTCATTGTAATTACATCCGGTAAAGGTGGTGTGGGAAAAACTACCACTACAGCAAATGTTGGTACTGGACTGGCACAGTTAGGTAAAAAAGTCGTTTTAATCGACACGGATATCGGATTACGTAATCTGGATGTAGTAATGGGGTTGGAGAACCGTATTGTATATAATCTGGTGGACGTAGTAGAAAACAACTGCAGAATCAAGCAGGCACTCATCAAAGATAAGAGATATCCAAATCTCTACCTGCTTCCATCTGCACAAACCAAGGACAAGACCTCAGTATCACCAGAGCAGATGAAAAAACTGGCAGATGAATTGAGAGATGAATTTGACTACATACTCATGGATTGTCCGGCAGGGATTGAGCAGGGATTCAAAAATGCTATTGCCGGGGCTGACCGTGCGTTGGTGGTAACCACACCAGAGGTATCTGCGGTTCGTGACGCTGACCGTATCATTGGCTTATTAGAAGCGAATGAAATCGTTTCTACCCACTTGATTGTCAACCGTCTGCGCACAGATATGGTCAAAGAAGGAAATATGATGTCCAGTGATGATGTGGTTGAAATCCTTGCTGTAGATTTGATTGGCGTTGTGCCAGATGATGAACAGATTGTTATATCCACCAATCAGGGTGAGCCATTGGTAGGCTCTGACAGTATGGCTGGACAGGCATATATGAATATCTGCAAACGAATTCTCGGGGAAGATGTGCCATATTTGGATTTAGAAGTAACTAGTGGATTCTTCCAGAAGCTGAAAGCAATTTTCAAAAAGTAAGACAGAGGAAAGGAAGATGCAATGAAATAGTAGTTCGAACCGCTGTATTACTGAACATTGCAGGCATAATGGAGGGTAATTTATGAGTATATTTTCAAATTTTTTTAAAAGTTCCGAGAATAGCAGTGATATTGCCAAAAACCGGTTAAAGGTTGCGATTACCTCTGATCGGGCTGTTTGTTCGCCTGAGTTGATGGAGCAAATGAAAAATGATATTATTGATGTGATATCGAAGTATGTCGATATAGATACTGACCGCCTGGATATCAAGATGACCAAGGCGGAATTAGATTCGGAAACTGCCAATGTAGTATTGGCGAATATTCCGATCAAAGGATCCCGGAACTTTCGGAAATCATGACGAAGTTCCCAAAAATGATCCAGTAAGGAAGTAAGGTGAATGTTAAACCGTATTAAACAGTATGACTGGAAACAATATAATGTTTCGTTGTTATGCATCGTGATTCTTCTCTGTCTGATCAGTGCGTTTTCTCTGTATCTGGCAGGAGGAGAGGACAAGGGAATGGCTTATATGAAAAGTCAGATTGTGGGCATGGCGATGGGATTGGTCATTGTCATGTTTTTATCCCTGTTGGATTACCATTTTATCTGTCGGTTTGCGGGGATTTATTACTGTCTGGGGATTGCACTAACAGCGGCTACCTATTCACCCCTCGGAGTGACGAACGAGACAAAAGCTGCCCGTTGGATCAGTTTGTTTGGAATTACATTCCAGCCCAGTGAGTTAATGAAGATTATATTGATTCTGACTTTGGCGACTATGTTCGCAAAAAACCAGAGCAAGAATCAACATATTCGGTATATGATTCCCATGATGTTAGTTACATTGGTGCCTGTGATCTTGATTGTCCGGCAGCCGGATTTATCTTCTTCACTGGTTTCTGTGTTTATTTTGGTCTGTATGATTTTTATTGCCGGGATATCCTATCGGATCCTGGTTCCTATCATATTATTAGGAATACCAATTGGACTAGTTGGTTTTTGGTATATCCAACAACCGGGGAATCTGATTTTTAGCAACCCGGAAGACTATCATTATAAACGTATTATGGCATGGCTGCATCCAGAAACTGATGTAGATGAACGTTGGAATTATCAACAGAACCGTTCCATTCGTGCCATTGCATCCGGTAAATTATATGGGAAATATTTACAGGATGGTGGTTCCAGTGCTTCGCCCAGAGATTATAATAATGTGGCAGTTCGAGAAAGCGACTTTGTATGGTCAGTCATTGGGGAAGAATTTGGGTTCTTAGGCTGTTGCCTGATCTTGGCATTATTGGCACTGGTTATCTTCAAATGTATCATGGTTGCACGTAAATCGCAGGATTATTTGGGGAAAATGATTGCGGTAGGTGTGGCATCCATGTTTATGTTTCAGATTTTTACCAATATCAGTGTGGCAACTTTGATTTTTCCAAACACAGGTCTGCCACTGCCATTCTTAAGCAATGGATTAAGCTCGATGCTCTCGTCGATGATCGGCATCGGGCTGATTATGAACATTGCCATACAGCCCGCCAGATCCAGTAAGGGTGGATTTTCTATGCGTAACGTTTATGGGAGTGACGCAGAGCGGGATATTGATATGGATTTAGAGTTATAATTGTCTGAAATCTTAAATTTTTGACAAAATTTGGATATAGAATTTTGGAGAAGGTTCTATTATGAATATATGAAAGGGAAATAAGCAAATAAGGGGTGAACAAAAATGAATATAGGTTTAATTGCACATGATGCAAAAAAAATCCTAATGCAGAATTTTACCATTGCTTACCGGGGGATTTTGAGTAAGCATGATATTTATGCAACGGGAACCACAGGACGTTTGATTGAGGAAGTAACCAATCTGACGATTCACAAGTATCTGGCAGGTCATCTGGGAGGCGAGCAGCAGCTGGCATCACAGATAGAACATAACGAAATTGATATGGTCATCTTTTTGCGGGATCCATTGTCACCAAAGTCGCATGAACCAGATGTATACAATGTGATTCATTTGTGTGATACATATAATATTCCTTTTGCTACGAATCTTGCCACAGCAGAATTGCTTGTCAAGGCTTTGGATCGTGGAGATCTGGAATGGAGAGAAGCACTGAAAAATGAGGAATAAAAGATTTGAAGTTTTGAGATAGGAGAGTTGCGGTATGAGTACAGGCAGAAATCGAAGGAGACAAAAGGGAAGCTGGGGGATTGCCCTGCTTCTGTTGACGTGCATATTTCTGGCTGGATGTGGTTCCAAGCAAAACAGTCTGATGGAATATCGTCCACAAATGCCCGCAGCAGCACCGATCCAGACAACTAACCCGGTTAAAGAGGAATCGGCGGATCCTGCACAGACCACCGATCCAGAGGAAGGTGATACAACAGATGCTTCGGCAGTGAAAAATTCAGCAGTGGCTTCGTATTCCTTGGAATATTTATCTCAGGATATCTGCGTGATTCCAAAGAAATCACAATCTCCCAAAAATAGTGACAGTGTCATGACAGCAGGGGCGTCCCTGATTGTCAACGATACCACGGATCAGATGCTTTTCTCCCGGAATATCTATAAAAAGATGTATCCGGCAAGTATTACCAAAATTGTAACTGCTCTGGTTACATTGAAACATGCCAATTTGGATGATACGGTAACGATTAGTCATAATGCAGCAAATATTACCGAATATGGTGCTACGCTCTGTGGATTTAAAGAAGGAGATCAGATCAAATTAAAACGCTTATTGTATTCCCTTCTGGTTCATTCTGGAAATGATGCCGGAATTGCTATTGCAGAACATGTAGCTGGTAGTGAAGAAGCTTTTGCTGAGATGATGAATCAGGAATTGAAAAACCTGGGGGCATCAGATACTCATTTTACAAATTCCCATGGTCTTCATGATGAACAGCATTATACCACAGCATACGATATGTATTTGGTTTTCCATGAATTGCTACAATATGATACCTTTCTGGATATTATTAACCGTTCTTCCTACAAGGCGAAGTTTAAAGGGGCAGATGGAAAAAGCAAGACACTGCAGTTCCAGTCCACAGACCGTTATTTAATTGGAAGAGCATCCGCACCAAAAGGAATCAAGGTAATCGGAGGAAAAACCGGAACGACTTCCGCCGCCGGATCTTGCTTAATTCTCTATTCGCAGGATGCGTCTGAACAGGATTTCATCTCGGTAGTTCTACATGCAGAAGGAGCGGAGAGCCTGTATCTGCAAATGAATAAGTTACTGGAATATATTCCGAAAGAATAAAAAAGAGTTAAAGTTTCACTAATACCTGGCAAAGCCAAGTAAAGTGAAACTAAGTTAACTCTACAAGAATTTGCAAAGCAAATTCTTGATTGATGAACCACTATTGTACAAGCAGTTTCCCATAAAGTAAAAGAGTTAAAGTTTCACTATGTAAGCGCAGCGTTGTGACACGTTGCGCTTTTTGACTTGACCAGCTTACGATTGGGAACGAATTCTACCGTAATAACTAATGGCATAGAGACCACCGATCCCAACGGCTGCATAGATGATACGAGAGAACAGACTCATATCTCCAAAGACAACACGGACCAGGTCAAATTGCAGAAAGCCAATCAGTCCCCAGTTGAGGGCACCGATAATGACCAAAGTCAATAAGATATAATCTAATGTTTTCATATTTTACCTCCTATCATTCTATCCCACAAATTCAGTATGTCCCAGTTTTCAACAATTATTCTTCTACTAGACAAAATGCCAGGAAAGGATTATAATAAAGTTTATTTGATATGGACTATTAGTATTGTACGAACCAGGATGTAGGAGGCACAGTCATGGGCAGACGTGACGGAAATCAAAAGATTGTAAAAATGAAAAAAAAGCACTCAGTGGGACTGGGACTTCTTTTATTATTATTTGCAGTCTATCTTTTGATTATTTTTGTGCAGTCTATTACCAAGGAACATGTTTCCATTTATGAGGTCACAGAAAATCAAATTGCCGATGACGAAACCATTCGTGGAGTTATTATTCGTGATGAAACTCTGGTTACCGCTGATACTGCAGGCTATGTGAATTATTATGTGGGAGATGGAGCTAAAGTGGGTGTACGAACTAATGTCTATTCTTTAGATGAGTCCGGAACCATTTCCGAACAACTTGCCGCCTTGGATAACGGTGAAATTACCATATCTGATGAAGACAGCCGTAATATTCGCAGCAGTATTGCTGAATTCCGGCAAAATTTTGATTTATCCAATTATAATGAAATCCAGGATTTTCGTTATGATCTGGACAACACTTTAATTGAAATGTCTTCTTTAAGTTTATCGGACCGATTGAACCAGATTATGGATAAAGATGGGGAAGATAATCCGGCCTTTCAAATTAAAAAAGCAGGGACAGCTGGAATTATTTCACTCAGTTCCGATGAAATGGAAAACCTGACTCCGGAGACTGTTACACCAGAGTTATTTGAGCACCCTAATGATAATTGGAAACAGCTGCGCACATCTGATAAGATTGATGCTGGAGCTGGTGTTTACCGTCTGGTCAATAGTGAAAACTGGTCTGTTGTCATTCCATTAACAACCAAACAAGTGGAGAAATTTAATGGAAAAACAAGCATGAATGTTCGTCTGAAAAAAGACGATTTACAGATGACCGTACCAACATCTGTTTATACTATACAGAATCAATCCTATGCAAAACTGGATTTTGATAAATATATGATCCGTTATTTAAATACCCGTTTTTTGGATATTCGTTTTGAATTCAACCATGCGAAGGGGTTAAAAATCCCCAATACTTCTATTTTTAAAAAGAAGTGCTACGCATTTCCCCGCAGTTTCCTGACACAGGGAAGCGAAGAAGGGGGTGGTGGAACCGGTGTATTTGTACGCACTTATGACAAAGATGGTAAACCGAAGGAGCAGTTTCAAAAAACGGAAATTTATTACATTGATTCCAATGATAATGCATACATTGACGCAGCATTGTTTTCGCCTGGGACAACCCTGATCCCGGTAGGTACTGAAGTCAGCGACTCCAGCCTTTTTGAACTGAATACCAAAACGGAATTAGAGGGTGTCTATGTTTGCAATGATGGTTATTGTGTCTTCCATATTATTGATAAATTATATGAAAATGAGGAATACACCATTGTTCAAAATAATACGCAGTATGGTCTGGAAACTTACGACCATATTATATTAAATCCAAAAATGGTCAAGGAAAATGATATTTTATATTAGAAGGGAGTTCTACTATGGTACAGGAAAATCTCATAGCAGTACAGTCAAAAATAGAGGCGGCATGTAGACGAAGCGGCAGAGATCCGAAAGAAGTTACCTTGATTGCTGTCAGCAAAACCAAACCCATCCAAATGATTCAGGAAGCGATAGAAGCTGGTAAAAAAGAGTTTGGAGAAAATAAGGCACAGGAGATGAAGGAAAAACAGGAAACACTGCCAAAGGACTTGAAATGGCATTTTATTGGACATCTACAGACGAATAAAGTCAAGTATGTGGTAGGCAGGGCTGCTTTAATCCATTCCGTTGATTCTCTGCACCTGGCAGAGGCAATTGAGAAGGAAAGTGCAAAACAAAATCTGGTTTCTGATATTCTGGTAGAAGTTAATGTTGCACAGGAAAGCTCCAAATTTGGTTTAAAGACGGAGGAAGTAGAACAGCTGATTCGGGAAATTGCCAAGTTTCCCCATATTCATGTCTGCGGCTTAATGACAATTGCCCCTTATGTCAGCGATCCAGAGCAGAATCGAGGCATTTTTTGCCAGTTAAAAAAATTGTCAGTTGACATTGCTACAAAAAACATTGATAATATTGATATGAGTGTTCTTTCCATGGGAATGACAGGAGATTATGAAGTGGCTGTAGAAGAGGGTGCCACCCATGTCCGAGTCGGTACTGGAATCTTTGGAGAAAGAGACTATTCAAAATAGAAATCTATAAATCAGATGTGGAATATATCACACATCGAGGAGGTTAAAAGATGGCAAACGCAGTAGACAAGGTATTAGGTTTTTTAAAGCTTGCTCCAGGAGAAGAAGACTATGATGACGACTTCTATGATGACTATGATGCCATAGAAGAAGAAAAAAAACGTCAGAAAGAAGAACGTCGCATGGAAAAGGAAGCTCGTCGGGAAGAGAAACGTGTTATGAAAGAAGAAAGTTTCCACCCATACGAAGAAGAAACTCCTGCGGCTCCCAAACGTACCTCATTTCGTACATCTTCCAATAAAGTGGTACCCATCCGGACTGCGCCAAATGGATCGGAAGTATGCATTGTCAAACCGGCAAACTTTGGAGAGTCTCAGAAAGTATGTGAGGTACTCTTAGAAGGCCTTCCCGTCATTGTCAATCTGGAAGGAATCGACATTATGGAGGCGCAGCGTATTATGGACTTTATTTCCGGATGTATCTTTTCGATCTCTGGAAATATGCGTCAGGTTTCCCGTTATATCTTTGTCTTTTCTCCACAAAGCATAGACATTTCCGGAGATTATATTAAGAGTATGGCGGAAAGTGAAGGATTTAATATTCCTACCTTAAACAGGGAATTTTAATTTATGCAGTGGTCAAAGGAAGATCAGGTAGCGATCAAACGATTTCAGGATTTATGTCGAATGGCATACCAGAGAGGAATTCCCTTTTACAGTGACTTTATTGGTTTGGCAGAACGGGATTTCGTCTATCAGGCGGTGTCAGCGCAGTATCCTTCTTTGACGGTACAAGGGTATCCAATTGCTTTTTATGGCGGTTATCAGGATGCAGAGCGTACCATGGTGTGTTTCATGCCGGAGCCAGGTTTACCAGAACCACCAGCTGATAGCTATCCTATTTGCTGTATCAGATTGGAACCTGTGAACCGTAGGTTTTGTGAAGACCTGACTCATCGTGATTATTTGGGAACTGTGATGGGTTTGGGATTAGAACGGGATCAGATCGGTGATATTGTGGTCAGGCATGAGAGCGATCACACAGTTAAAATGACTATTGCTTATGTTTTTTGTAAACAAAATAAAGCAGAATTATTATTAGATTTGAACAGAATCCGCCATACTACTGTATTGGCAAGAGAAGTGGATGCCCAGTCTTTGCACTGGACGCCAGAATATAAAGAGATTGCAGGAAGTGTTTCTTCATTACGCATGGATGCTATACTATCTATAGCAATTCGTACATCCAGAACACAGGGTTTACAATTGATCCGTGAGGGAAATATTTATCTAAACGGAAGATGCTGTACGGAAAATGCAAAACTTCTGCAGGATGGGGATATTCTGACGGTACGAGGATATGGGAAATATCTTTTTTGCAATACCGGTGGCGTTTCAAAAAAAGGACGATATCAGATTATCGTAAAACAATACATATAGGAGGTATGTAAGATGCTAACACCAATTGATATTCATAATCGGCAGTTAAAACCTGCTAAAATTGGGGGGTACGACAAAAAAGATATTGATGATTTCATGGAAGAAATTATTGCGAGTTATGAGGAATTATATAATGAAAACCGAGTATTAAAGGAAAAGATTACTTCTTTGAGTGAAGGGATTCAGTATTATAAAAAAATGGAAGGAACATTGCAGAAGGCGCTGGTTCTGGCAGAAAAAACATCTTCAGAAACCCAGGAAGCTGCTAAATCTCAGGCTGATTCTGTAATCACAGAGGCGTCTGCCAAAGCAGAGGCTCTTTCTAGGGAGACCAAAGCAGAAATTGATGCTCTGCGTGCAGAGGCGCAGGCACAGGCAGAGGTAACCAGAGCCAAAGCAAATCGTGAATTAGAAGAAACCAGAAATCATGTTCGTAAATTAGTACAGAGCTATGAGAATTACCGTCTGCAGTTCAAAAAATTGGCAGAAGCGCAGATTGAGATGCTGGAAAGCGATAGTTTTTCCATCTTTGTTCCGGAACTGGATGAATTGATGAATGATGCACCTGGTGCAGATACTGTACTGGACAATCCGGGAGTAATTCCGATTAATATTGGATCTCCAGCACCGTTTGAGGAACCGCCGGCAGAGGATTCAGATTCTACTGCTTCAAAATCGTCGGTTAAGCCAGTAGAGGAAGTTCCGGTCAAATCTGCAGTAAAACCGATAGAAGAGGTTCCAGTAGAATCTGCAGCAAAATCAGTAGAAGAAGTTCCTGTAAAACCAGCTGCAGAATCACATCAGAAACTGGATGTCAAATTTGACGATTTAAGCAATTCCATTGCTATTCCAATATCTTCTAATATGGGACCGTTTACTGATCTTCCAGAGGAAGATACAGCTGGTGTTGCTACTTTACAGGATTTTAAGATAGATAGTGATACAGCGCCATCTATTGATATCAATATTGGTACTGCCATTGGTGAGGAAATTGAAGTAAGTATGTCTCTGGATCCGCTGCCATCTTCTAAGAATGCGGGAATAGACATATTGGTTAATTCCGAATCCTTATTAAGCAGTTCTTCTGGCACGGTAGAACAACCGACACCGGAACAACCAATTGTAGAACAGGTAACTATTTCTGAGTCCGTTGCAGCAGAACCGACAGTTAGTCAGGAAACAAGTGCAATGAATGAGCAGCCGTCAATGATACCAGTATCTATAGAACCATCAGCTGAACAGGAACCTGTTCCTGTGCAGGTATCTATGGGACAGCCGACAGTAGAGTCTGTACAGGTATCTGTGGAACAGCCGGCAATAGAGTCTGTGCAGGTATCTATGGGACAGCCGGCAGCGGAGTCTGTGCAGGTATCTATGGGACAGCCGGCAGCGGAGTCTGTGCAGGTATCTATGGAACAACCGGCAGTGGGGTCTATTCCTGTGCAGGTATCTATGGAACAACCGGCAGTGGGGTCTATTCCTGTGCAGATGTCTAACGAGCCAACTGTAACAGAACCGGATGTATTAGAATTAGCTGTAGATCAGCCGGCGGTCAGTCAGGAAACTACAGCTGCAGTTGAAACGGCAGCGGCTTCCTTAGATCAATCTGCCGCACCAGAGTCTGTCTCTATGCCAATATCTACAGAACCATTTGTAACAGAACCGGATGTATTAGAATTAGCCATAGATCAGCCAGCGGTATCTGGCAATGCTTTGGTAGATCCTACGGCAGTAGAACCAGAGATCTCGGTTTCTGTTTCAACCACGCAGGAATCTTCAGCTGGTAATTCAGCAGAGTCACAGGGCATGAATATTCCGTTGAACCTCGAATCTTCGGCTGATATGCAGACAGAGCCACAGGGCATGAATATTCCGTTGAA
>CAYPEW010000003.1:0-42046 GCA_964409845.1 uncultured Jutongia sp. | reverse complement strand
CAGAGCCACAGGGCATGAATATTCCGTTGAACTTTGAGTCTTCGGCTGATATGCAGGCAGAACCACAGGGTATGAATATTCCATTGAACTTTGAGTCTCCGGCTGATGTACAGGCAGAACCACAAAGTTCAAGCATACCGCTTGCCTTTGAATCTTCAGAAAACATGATGGCAGACAATCTGTCTGCTACACCAGTAACGGATATACCGATGATGGAAACACCAGTTATGGAACAAGCGGCACCAGAGACCCAACAGGTTTCTGCTAATGGATTAATTGGTGCAGAACCAACTGAACCAGCTGCAAATGCAAATCAGTTTTTAGATATGTCTAATATGTTTGATTCTCCAGTTCAGGATATGCCTGTAGAAACGGAACAGACAAATGGCATGCCAGCAGCACAGGAGGCAGTAAATCCGGCACCTACTGATAATGGTATTATTTCAGATGCCTTTATTGATCCTACTGCAATGTTTGAGTCTCCGGTAAATGATGCACCTGCGGAACAAGCACAACCAGCAGAAACCAGCTCAAATCCCAATGATGCTATGTTAGAAATTAATCCATTTAATTTTATTGATCCGGAATAGAATAATTATAGTATAGTACAATACCCATCATTCCAATTCTTGGAATGATGGGTAAGTGTATGTTTTGAAGCGAGGAAGAAAAAATGAGTCAATTAATTACAGTTCATTATGAAGGGAAACCGATCTATCCAATTGTCATAGAAAAAGATTATTCTCATTTAGCTAAAATATTATCAGACATGGATCTTAAAAATCATAGAATCTGCATTGTAACAGATAGCCATGTCGCACCTCATTATGCCACGGAAGTTCTGGAAATCGCCAGGCAGGTGGCATCCTACGCCATGACTTTTACCTTTCCAGCAGGAGAGCAGTCAAAAACATTAGATGTCATAGAAGATCTTTATGAAGAATTAATTAAGGCACATTTTGACCGCAAAGATATTCTTCTGGCACTGGGAGGTGGAGTGGTAGGAGATATGACTGGATATGCCGCTGCAAACTATTTACGTGGTATCCGGGTAGTTCAATTGCCAACGTCTTTATTAGCAATGGTTGACAGCAGTATTGGCGGCAAAACCGGTGTTGATTTTCGCGGATACAAAAATATGATTGGTGCGTTCCATCAGCCTTCTGCTGTATATATGAATCTGTCTACCTTGCAGACTTTGACAGAAGAACAATTTTTTTCCGGTTTCGGTGAAATCATCAAACATGGTCTGATCAAAGACATGCAGTATTTTCATTTAATTGAGGAGAACCTGGATGCTTTAAACCGTAGAGATTTGGATGCATTAGAAGCGGTAATATCTGGCAGTTGTCAAATTAAAAGACTGGTAGTGGAAAACGATCCCAAAGAACAAGGGGAGCGTGCCTTGTTGAATTTTGGTCATACTTTGGGACATGCTATTGAGAAATTAATGAATTTCCAAATGTTACATGGAAACTGTGTTTCAGTGGGAATGATGGCCGCTGCCTACTTGTCTGTACAGCGAGGATATATTACACAACAACAGTATAATCAGATCAAAAATGCCCTGCAAACGCTGCAATTGCCGACCCAGGTATCCGGACTGCAGGCAGAAGATATTCTACGTGTTTCCAAGAGTGATAAAAAGATGAATGCTGGACAGATACGCTTCATTCTATTAGAAAGTATGGGACATGCCATTATGACCGATGATGTGACAGACAAAGAGATTTTGCAATCATTGGAAAGCGTGTTATCGTAATAGCTGGGTATGCGGAAGGGAAGTGCAACAGTTGAAAAAATATATTACTGGAATTTTAAGTGTCATTTTATTAGTTGGACTGGATCAGCTGACCAAATATCTGGCAGTTATTCATTTAAAAGACACGGACGGAGTGAGTATTCTACCCGGTATTTTTCGCCTGGAGTATCTGGAAAATCATGGAGCAGCATTTGGTATTTTGCAGGATCAACGTATTCCGCTATTAATTGCGACTACTCTGATTTTTTTGGTATTAGCAGGAATTTATTATAAACTACCTTCTCAACAAAGATATCTTCCTATGCAGATTGTTTTAATTCTTTTGCTTTCCGGAGCGATTGGCAACATGATGGACCGTATTATACAAAGCTATGTTGTCGATTTTCTGTATTTCAGTTTAATTGACTTTCCTATTTTTAATGTTGCAGACTGCTATGTGGTAATCGGTGTCATTGCAGCCATTCTGTTGATCTTTTTTTTCTATCAGGAAGATGATTTTCATTTTCTAGAGAAAAAAACTGTTGAAAGTAAGCAAGATTGAGAAGGGAGTCATAAAAACAATGAATAGAAAAAAAGCAAGGAAAATTGATAAGATAAATTACAATGAAATTATTAGAATTATTATTTTGGTACTATGTTCCTATGCATTTGCCTATTATATGCAGTTTGAATATATCCTTTGGAAAACTTCCATCGTATGTGTGGTTTTATATTATGCATATAAGAAAAGTTCCGGATATCATTTAGACAAAATACAGCTTATAGTTGCTTGTCTGTTTCCTATTTTGATTAGTTTTTCTCTTGTTTTGGGGTATCATATTCATGTAGAAAGTTCTTATTCTGGATTAATTGACACCAGTTATATTGCAGATTACCATTTCTCAGATTGGATTGCCCTCTTTCTGATGATTTATGGCTTTTTTATTGTTTTTCGTTTCCTTTTGTCCCTCAATCAAGGAAAAAATCACAATATTCTTAATGTTGATCCTTATAGAAAAAAGGATAATAAAAGGATTGTACTATATACCATGATTTGTTTTTTTTGTTGGTTACCATATTTGATTACATATTTTCCTGGATTTATTTTTGGTGATTCTCTGGCATCCATTCAGCAAGCATTGGGGAATAGTCCTTTAGATAATGCACATCCAGTACTTTATACGTTGTTAATTCGTTTCTGCTTTTGGCTAGGGCAGTTGTGGAAAAACAAACTAACCGCAGGATGTGCAATTTACTGTATTATCCAAATGATGTATATGGCATATGGAATGGGATATCTCTTTCATTGGTTGGAAGTAATATATCGACTCAAAAAAATAGTGGCTTATATTCTGATTGCGTGTTTTGGACTATCTCCCTATATTGCCCAATATGGTATTGCTATGTGGAAGGATCCTATTTTTTCCACAACGATTCTCTTATTGACAATTCAAATAGCAGATATTTTGTATTCTGCTACAGGCTCCAAACAGAAAACATCCAAGAATGATAAAACAATTAGAATCGCTTATATTCGCTTATTTCTCTTGTTATTATTACTGGTCTTCAGCCGAAATAATGGTTTGTATATTGTAGCTGCATTGGTTTGCTTTGCAGCAGCATTTTCCATTCTGGCAAAGAAACAACAGACTTATAGGATATTGCTGGGAATTTTCCTGCTGACAATTCTGTTGTCCAAAATTATTACCGGACCGGTTTATCATCAACTGGGTGTGTCTCAAAGTGACGAAAAGGTAGAGAGTTATGGAATCTTCTTACAGCAGATGGCAAGAGTAGTTGCTGTAAATGGTAAGCTATCAGAAAAAGATAGCGAATATATGGGATCTTTGCTGGCTTTGGATCAGTATGCAGTAGTATATACACCATGTTGCGTAGATTCCTTAAAATGGAATGAAAACTTTCATAAAGAACCGCTGGAGAATAATTTTTTTCAGACCTATTTTTCTATTTTAAGAAAAAATCCTAAAATATGTTTTGAAGCCTGGATGATGCAGACCTATGGATATTGGTCTTTGAATTGCTCAGCAATTAATCAATCAAATTCCAATATTCATATGGGTGTTCCCAGAAATATCTATACGGAGTATACAGATGCCACTGATTTAGGAATACATTTTAAACCTATAGATACGAACGCATGGAATGCGAAGGTTTTTCCAAATCAATCCCGTTGTATTCCAATTGCTTATATCAACTGGTTATTACTGATTTTGTTATCGCTGTCCCTGCTAAAGAAAGACTGGAATACAATTCTGATTTTAGGAGCTTCTCTGGGGCTGATGGCGACTTTATTGATTGCTTCACCTATTAATTATTGGCCGAGATACGGACTGGCAGAACAGCTTTTGATACCATTTTATCTTGTTCTTCTCCTCCGCTTGCTTGGAAATTCAAAAATCGTAAAATGGATACATTAATTGGAACCGGAAACATTTTGAATCTCTATATAGCGCTAAGAAGAAATGGAAGATAACAAAGATATGATAGAGAAGATCAGGGGGAGCAGATTAAATGGAAATCAAGAAGCAGCAAATAGAGAAAGACAGGGATAGTTCTATGGAACAAATTTCTTCCGAACAATATCTGGTATATGAAATTACGGAAGAAATAGATACAGGCAAACGAATTGATAAATATTTAGCCGAAAAACTAACGGACTGGTCCCGTTCCGCAATTCAAAAACATATTCAGGATGGGAATGTTACTGTCAATCAAAAGACCGTAAAATCGGGTTACAAAACCTGTCAGGGCGATAGGATTGATCTGTACATGAAACCGCCCACAGAGCCGGATATTCTGCCTGAAAATATTCCTTTGGATGTTCTGTATGAAGATGAGGATATTATCGTCATCAATAAACCAAAGCAAATGGTAGTTCATCCAGCACCGGGGCATTATTCCGGCACTTTGGTAAATGCTTTGATGTATTATTGCAAAGATTCATTATCTGGTATTAATGGTGTTATCCGTCCGGGAATCGTGCATCGTATTGATCAGGATACTACAGGAGCGATTGTAGCCTGCAAAAATGATTATGCGCATCGAAAGATTGCGGAACAGCTCAAAGAACATTCTATTACCAGAACATATCATGCGATCGTACTGCATAATCTTTCGGAACAGCAGGGAACTATTGAAGGGGATATTGGCAGGCACCCGATAGATCGCAAAAAAATGGCTATGAATGTGAAAAACGGAAAGCCTGCGATAACACATTATCGAGTATTAGATGACTTAAATCATAAACTGAATTATATTGAATGCCATCTGGAAACAGGACGAACCCATCAGATTCGGGTTCATATGGCGGGGATTGGTCATCCTGTATTAGGGGATACCATTTATGGTCCGTCAAAATTACCATCATCCATTTGCCGATGGAATCTAACAGGGCAAACATTACACGCAAAAACGTTAGGATTCATTCATCCAACAACAAATCAATATATTGAATTTGATGCTCCATTACCACAATATTTTGTGAAAATATTGACAGATCTACGACTGTAGAACAAAAGTTACACAATTGTAGAGTGTACAAATTGTGCATTTTTCCTATTGACGACAACTGTCTCCGCATGTAGAATACAAATATGCTTATTATCAGTTATAGCATAATTCGTTATTTTGCAATATGACGAACCAAGATGAGCGACAATTTGAGGCATGGTAGAGGATTGTGAAAACTCTTCACAATACAGAGATGAGGAGAAGATGAAAGAAATACGACTACATGAGGGTGAATTAAATGTAATGGAATTACTTTGGTCGAATAAGGCGTTAGCGGCAAAAGATATTTCCAAAATTATCAAAGAGTATATCGGATGGGAAAAAAATACTACCTATACTGTAATCAAACGATTGATTGAAAAAGGTGCCGTTACTCGTGAAGATCCTGGCTTTATTTGTCGTGCAAATATCTCTAAAAAGAAAGTTCAGGAAATTGAAACACAAGCTTTGATTGACAAACTATATAATGGCTCCATATCAAATTTTATTTCAGAGTATTTGGTTAATCAAAAATTGTCAGATAATGATCTCATGAATCTTAAATTCTTGTTGATTAATCCAAAAAAGAAATTCTAAGCATACATATTAATTCTGAACTTTATCTGGAAACAATCTGCATGGATAAACCTTGAACTAAAACTTCATTTTGAAGTATTCATTAAGTTAAACTTGAACTTCATATTGAAATCATGTTTTAAAAACTGAATTCACGGAATAAGCATAATATTAAGACAGGAATACATCATACCATCATAGGGTATGGTGTATTTTTGCTTCTAGTTAAAATAAGGCAACAGATTGTTTGTAGTACCAAATCTATAGTGGATGCAATTTCTCTGAGATTAACCATAATATTTGACAATAGAAGATGAGTGTGCTATAATTCAACTATTCGTTAAATGTTGATTTATAGAAAAGTTGAAGTGTGCCAATACAAATATAACAAAAGACATCAATATATGTGTTTGATGCAGAAATGAGGAAAAAATAATGTCAAACTATCATTTAGACAGTTCTATGAAGTATGTTAATATGACACGTGATGTTTTAGATGAACTTCCTAAATTCTTGCAGGATTATTTTCGGGCAATTGCTCCTCGTACCGAAGCCAGAACTCGTTATGGCTATGCTACAGATCTCAAAAACTTTATGGAATTTTTACAGAATGCGAATCCTGAACTGAAAGGAAAAGCTTTAGCAGAAATTACTTTGGATCAGTTTGCCAGTATAGAGGCTTCGGATATTGAAGAATATCTGGAATATGCCACCCTGTATCAAGATGGACGTGACATGGTTCGACAGAACCGGGAATCCGGACTCTCCCGCAAATTATCCTGCTTACGAAGCGTGTATAAGTATTATGTCAGTCATAAGGAATATCCTCAGGTGAAATATAATCCTGCAGAGGCTGTATTAATGCCAAAACACCATAAAAAAGATATTATTTTTATGGATTCAGAAGAAATCCGGGATTTTTTGGATTATGTTTCAAATTATGAAAAAATATTAGAAAAAGATAATCCTCATAAATTGGCATATTACAAAAAAACAAAATTTCGTGATATTGCAATCATTACATTGATTCTGGGGACCGGTATCCGTGTTTCAGAATGTGTGGGCTTGAATATCAAAGACGTGGACTTTCGAAGACGTTCCATTATTGTCACACGAAAAGGCGGCAAAGTGCAAAATTTATACTTTAATGAAGATGTGGAACAGGCGTTACGGGAATATATCGAAATTGAACGTGCACCTCTTGCAGAAAAGGCTGCAGATGACTCTCCCCTCTTTTATTCCATGCAGAAAAAAAGACTTGGTGTAAAATCCATCGAAAACATGGTTAAAAAATATGCAGAAGAAGCCATTCCGCTTAAGAAAATTACAGCCCATAAGTTACGAGCTTCCTATGCTACTGAATTGTATGAAAATTCCGGTGACCTCTATCTGACGGCAGAGGCTTTAGGACATAGTTCCATGAATACCACAAAAGTATATGCCAATATGTCTGAAAGTCGCCGCCGACTGGCACCAAAATACATTAAACATTAGTTCTATAGTAAAAGCTTGTGTAACAATTCATTCTATATATAATTAATTTCTGAAATTATCTAAAACTCTAATTGCTGTAGATCTGAATAATTCCACATTCAGATCTACAGTATCAACTTATATGTCTTATTTGCAGCAGACAGATCATATATAGTCTAACGATCTGTTGGATATGAGCGAAATACATTGGAAATCCCGCGGTAGATCGATTTTGCTGCTTTGGTCTGGTAAGTAGATTGTCTTAATTTTTTGCTATCTTTTGGACTGCTGACAAAACCCAGCTCAATTAGTACAGATGGTACCGTATTATGTTTAATTACAACGAAACCTGCCTGTTTTACACCACGCCGATTGCTTCCTAAATCTGTAGTTAATGTTGATAACATTTTCTTGGCAAATGTACGGCTAGTTAAACCAGCGCTATTTTTCTTATTATTATGACTGGAATAATATACTTCTGTTCCATTAGCAGAACTACTGCCGGAATTCATATGAAGACTGACGAAAAGATCTGCATGATATTTTGCAGAATATTTTGGTCTTTGGTATAAATTAATAAATTTATCGGTATGTCTGGTCCAATATGCTTTTACGGTGGAGTCTTGTGCTTCAAAATACTGCTTTGCTTTCGTATACAAAATGGTATAATTAAGCGTTTTTTCTTTTAAACCATACTTTGTTGCACCTTTATCCTTGCCACCATGCCCAGCATCCAACATTACGATATTTTTGTAGATTGACTGTGGTGACCCAATATCCACGGAAAAATAGCTATCTGTACCTTTTTTTAATCGATATCCCTGTAATTTTGTGGTGGTCACAGTAATTTTGGTATTCCCCTCTGCTGTCTTGGTAACCTTTACGCTCTTGATTACAGAATTATTTTTTACAGGCGCATTTGATTTGTAAAAAGCCACATGATTACCCGGTATAATGATTAAAAAGCGGTTTTTCCAATATTGATCTGTGGCAGTTACTTTGGAGAAAGAAACCTGTTCCGGTAAGGCAATACGCAGGTCATAATCTGCCACTGAAAATGTTGTTGTTAAGGATGTTCCTGCAAACTTCTTAGTATAGATATATTTTATACTATATTGGATAGTTACAATGGTATTATAGGATCCATCTTCCCGAACTTCTAATTTAGTAATCGCACCACTGGAAAAATTCCGAGATAGATCTCCTAACAAATTCTTAGTTTTGGGAAAGGTAATATGTACAGCCAGTTTACTACTTAGCTCCTGGAAGGTTACCTGTTTATCTGATATGGATGTCAGTGTATCCATATATAGAATCCGTTCACCATCTGTCTTAGTCTTTTTGATATAAATACCATCTAATGCATTGGAGTATTTACTGGTATCAAGCGGTGTATCTGAAAGGATTGCCTTATGAAACAATAAATCATGTGTAATAGATATCTGAGACCCTGAAATCTGTATTGTCATACCGCTACGCTTTAGAATGGATTGTAACGGTAGTAAATAAGCGGTTGTACCAGTCTCAACATCTTTTGCCTTTACTACAGGATAATCCAAATTAATTGCTTCTCCATTAAACTGTGCCTGGGCAGATCCCACAGTAAATTGCATTGTTACATTTAGCTCTGGGTTTTTCATGGTAATCTGCTTTGATTCTTCATCATAAGAATAAGCAAATCCTAACTGATTCTGGAAAAACTGCTCTCCCGCTGCCATCCAGGTCTGGTCCAGTTGCATAAGGGGAAATGAAGAAGATATCGTAGTTCCATTATATGTAATGGCAGGAACCGATTTCACTTTGTAGGATGTTTTCTGATTTTCAGTTACGATGGTAATAGATCTTGGCAACGCAGATAAATCAGCAGCCTGCACATGCACTGCGGATAAAATCAGCACGCAACATGTAAAAGCAGTTAAAATTGCAGATGCCAAACAGATCCCTATAATCTTAGAATTAATTTTTCTGATGTTCATTTGTATAACTCCCTTGTCATATAGTATTACTGGTATCGCTGTAATACCAAGCAATATCTATCATAACAATGAGTTCGGACAAAAACAAGTCAAAAATAGAATAAAATGAAGTAGGAATCATTTACCAAGTAAAAAGTATCGTTGGAACGGGCATTTACCAGTTTAGGAAATATCGTCAGAATGAGCATAAACCGGTATGATTAGATGATTTCCAGCATAAATTGCATCTGAGGTTAGAGAATTATACGCCTTGATTCTGGAAATGTATTGATCCATAGACCCAAATTCATCCGAATAATACTCTAAAGCAATGTCGGACAAAGTATCCTCAGCAACAATTGGTACGGATAAATAGCTAATCCTACTTTCGTCTATAGCGGCTTGTGCATGGGAAGTTGAAAAAAAACGGCTCTGCATTACTGCCAATAAAAGCATAAGAATAATAATAGAAAAAAATACTAATTTCGGTATAGATAAGGATTTTTTCATACTAAACGCCTCCCTTATTTGTAAATGTACGTTCGGAACGTTCGTTCTGAATATACTATACATCACGAACAAGCGTTTGTCAATAGAAAATCGAACAAATTTTCTGAAAATTCGTTCGATCATTTTTGCGATATTGGTTGATTTTCGGTTGTCAAATGGCATATATTAAATTTGCAAAAAAAATACATGACATAATTTCTGTAAATATACAATAAAATAATTAAAATATATTATATTTTATTTACAAATGAAAAAAAACAACCATCTCCACAAATTCTATTCTATTGAAATTTGTGGAGATGGTTGAAAATATTATCTAAATGTCGATTGTTTTATTTGATCCGAAATTTTATTTTTTTGCAATTATCAGAAGAATCATATGCAGCAACCGTACATTTTCCTTTTTTCTTAACCGTGAATTTATAATATCCTTTATATTTTCCTTTGGAAACTTTTTTAACTTTTACCTTTTTCCCGTTAAGAAGGACTTTCTTAATTTTGACATTATCCTTTACATAAACAGTTGCTTTATTTTTATATTTCTTATTTTTTTTCACCCCTTTAATAACAGGTGCTTTCTTATCCTTAACAGATGTCTTTGTCTCATGTACCATTCTCCCAGAATCTGGCGACGTAGATGGAGTCACATCCGGAGATACTGATGGAATTGCACTAGGTGCCGGTGATTCGATGACTGGATGCTCACTGGCAAATGGATCTGCTGTCCGCTCCTCAATGATTTTACGGTCTGCTTTTGTGTCTCCAGGATCATTCGCTGTGTATGCATAATATTCTATTTCCATAGTGTCTGCTTCTGCAAAAACAATATCTTTGATATCCCACTCAACCGTTTGCTGATCTTCTTGTATGGTACCATTGGTCTTAACAACCTCAGAGGAAAGTTTTACACGTAAAACACAGTATTCCACGTCTTCTGGAGTAAGTCCCATTTCATCCATAGTTCCAAGCGTACTGTCATCATCTTCTCCTGTTGATTCGGCAGCTCCATCTATGTTTCCATAGCAATAAAACTTATCTTTTGTGATAAGATATTGCGGATATTTTTCTTCCAGTTCTGCTTCTGTAAGCTCTGTACTTTCACTTTGAACATAGTAATCTTCTCCCTGAATGGTTTTAATCTTGTAACCCATTTCAGACATCATATCTTCTAATTCTTCCGGGCTTATTCCACTATCGCCCTGCGCCATTTTTTCCTCTGTTTTTGCCTTATTAAAAGCTAATTCAGAGCTCATTGTGATTTTGTTGTTTTCATCCACAACAATGGATTCCTCTATACGGACACAGCCTGCTAAAACAAATACCATGATACATAGGAATCCCAATAATACTTTACGGCTCTTTTTCATGATTTATATCCCCTTTCTAATTGATAGTGGTATCGTTCTGATACCGGTTACGCAGATCACTATGATAGGTAATGTGATCTTGTCTGTTTTTGGAGTGGACTTGCCAAACCATCGTTCAGTTGTTATTGTACCACAATTTGCAAAACATACCAAGGAAATATTCTAATCATAGTTAAAAATCTTGGAACAAACAATTTTGATATATATTACATTTTTTGGTATCATGATATTCGACAAGCTACTACATTCTAATAATGTAGGATTTTCAATACTCTATAACACACAAAAAGAGAGCAAATCAGACAAAACAAAATCTGATTTGCTCCCGAATTTACGGTATTTCTAAACGATTTAATTAGAACTTCCCAGCGTCCGCTGCTTCCTGTACGGAAACGGCTACTGCTACTGTCATACCAACCATTGGGTTGTTGCCGGCACCAATCAGTCCCATCATCTCTACGTGAGCTGGAACGGAAGAAGATCCTGCAAACTGTGCATCACTATGCATACGTCCCAGAGTATCAGTCATACCATAGGAAGCAGGACCGGCAGCCATGTTATCTGGATGCAGAGTACGTCCGGTACCACCACCAGAAGCTACAGAGAAGTATTTCTTGCCCTGCTCTAAGCATTCTTTCTTGTATGTACCTGCTACCGGATGCTGGAAACGGGTAGGGTTGGTAGAGTTACCTGTGATGGATACGTCTACGCCCTCTTTGTGCATGATTGCCACACCCTCTGGTACAGAGTTTGCGCCATAGCAGTTTACCTTTGCACGCAGTCCCTCAGAATAAGACTTACGGAAGATTTCCTTAACTTCATTGGTATATGGATCAAATTCAGTCTCTACGAAGGTAAATCCATTGATACGTGAAATGATCTGTGCAGCGTCTTTACCAAGACCATTCAGGATAACGCGCAGAGGCTCTTTTCTAACCTTGTTTGCCTTCTCAGCGATACCGATAGCACCCTCAGCAGCTGCGAATGACTCGTGACCTGCCAGGAATGCGAAACACTTGGTATCTTCCTCTAAAAGCATCTTTCCTAAGTTACCATGTCCCAAACCTACTTTACGGGTATCTGCTACGGAACCTGGAATACAGAATGACTGCAGTCCCTCTCCGATTGCTGCTGCTGCATCTGCTGCACGACGACAGTCCTTCTTGATGGCGATGGCAGCACCTACTGTATATGCCCAGCAAGCGTTCTCGAAACAGATTGGCTGAATGCCTTTGATCTGATCGTATACATTTAAACCAGCATCTTTCGTGATTTTTTCAGCTTCTTCGATCGAAGAAATTCCATAGCTGCTTAATACGCTATTAATCTTGTCAATTCTTCTTTCATATGATTCAAATAATGCCATGATTCGTTTGCCTCCTTTTCTTTATTTTGCGATCTCTTCATCGGTTCTTGGATCAATGAGTTTCACTGCATCATCCACACGGCCATACTGACCAGAAGCTTTTTCCCAAGCTGTGTTAGGGTCATCACCCTTTTTGATGAAGTCAGTCATTTTGCCAAGGCTAACGAATTTGTAACCAATAATCATATCTTCGTCATCCAATGCGATAGCTGTTACATAACCCTCAGCCATCTCTAAGTAACGAGGTCCTTTCTTCAGGGTACCGTACATAGTACCAACCTGGGAACGAAGTCCCTTTCCAAGATCCTCAAGACCAGCACCGATTGCAAAACCATCCTCAGAAAATGCACTCTGGGAACGTCCGTATACGATCTGAAGGAATAACTCTCTCATTGCCGTATTGATCGCATCACAAACCAGGTCTGTATTCAACGCTTCCATTACTGTTAAACCTGGAAGAATTTCAGATGCCATTGCTGCAGAGTGGGTCATACCGGAACATCCGATGGTCTCCACTAATGCTTCCTGGATAATACCCTCTTTTACGTTAAGGGACATCTTGCAGGCACCCTGCTGTGGTGCACACCAGCCCACACCATGTGTGATTGCAGAGATATCTTTTACTTCTTTTGCCTGAACCCACTTTGCCTCCTCTGGAATCGGGGCAGCACCATGGTGCACGCCCTGAGCAACTGGGCACATGTTTTCTACTTCCTGTGAATAAATCATGTTCATGCTCCTTTCAATTTGCTTTCTCACAGAGAATTTCCCTGTGAAAAATTATTATCTGTGGGAAAATTTTCCACAGTCCTGTTACTATTTTCGCACAATTTCTTCATTCCGTCTACCGTTTTTTGACAAAAATTCGTATAAAATCGCCATTACCCCTTTAGATTAAAGTAGTAATGGCGATTTTCATTTTAATGTACTCATCAGCCTGATAAAGAGATATTGTTCTTTTAGGTTGCTTATTAATAATATTAAAACTAAATCACCTTCTTATCATTCACATACAAATGATAACCATTGGCGGTAATCTGTGACACATCTCCCTCAAAATCAGTAATATAGCTGTCACCAGTCAATGTCCATGTGGAATCTTGATCCAAAGTAACCACTACTTCTCCGCCTGTCCCGTCCGGATTGATGCTGCCTTGATAATTGCTTCCACCAGACAAAGAATATTTCAGAGAAGAAATACTATCCACTAATATATTACCTTCGATTTTCTGCGAATCTGCGGTCAATGTCACATCTCCACCATTAGAGCCTTCTGTTCCCCATCCTCTGGAGGAGGAATTTCCCTCTACTCGCAGGAAAGTATCGTTTGCCAGAGTCAGATCCACATTCTTCAAACTGATCTTGCTGTCGGTGTTGGTAATATAAAACAAATCACCTGTCTGGGCGGTAATACTGCCTCCCTCTGCATTAAAAACAGATTCACCTACCGAAGCATCCCCGGACATGCTTTGATACAGCATAATGCAATGGATATTTTCATCGGAATCTCCCTGATAAGTGTTGCTCATCTTTCCCGTCACATTACAATTCTTAAGGGATACCGAATTTTTTCCCTCGATCACAACACCTTCGCTGGCATTTGCTAAAAGTGTGGCATCTTCCACACTAATATCTGCGGTACAGTAAACAGCCGGGCTTCCGGTTCCATTGGTAACATATTTTCCACCTGACACCTTAACCGTTCCACCACCCCGGTCACTTCGTATGGCAGCGGCAGAATTTCCCTCTGTCTGTACATCCAGATTGGTGGCATTGGTGGTACCGCCTCCAGTTGTCTGAATACCACCGGAATTATTCTCTGTTGTGCGGATCTTGGCATCGGAAATATTTACAGTAGTGCCCTCGCCATAGCAAAATACTGCATTTCCATTTACTGCACTGGTCTGAAATGTACCACCATCAATAGTGGTATTAGAACCGTTTAATACCAAAAGCCCTGCATTCTGTCCATAAAAATCACCATTTTCTGTATTGGATGAATTGCCACCTGTTTTCTCAACAGTAATATTCTTTAAAGTAACATCTGCGCTATCTACACGCAGAGCATTTTCATCATCTCCCTCAGAGGAATAGCTCTCCCCATCCACGGATTTTGCTTCCGACAAGGTGTTGGCAGAAGTTCCGTTTGTTACCTGGTCACTGCCGCCAAATCCCCCTCCTGCCTGGAGATTTTTAATGATTACTTTTGTTGCCTGGTTCTGGCTATCTAAAGTGATTTCCAACACACTATTCTCTACAATATCCTCTGCAGAAGCATCCTCGCTGCCCTGCTGAAATTCCTGTGTAATCTGGGTGGAATCTGTGATGGTAAATGTAATGGATTCGCCGTTTGCTGTAAAACGGCTTCCACCTGGTTTACCTGCTGGCGGTGCGTCATTTTTTCCACCATTATTATTGTTCTCTTTTTGTTCTGATGATGCTGTATTGCTATCGGAACTGTTAGCATTGTTATCTTCTGGTTTTTCCGGTGGCGTGTTACCATCTGGTTGATTACCATTCGAAGCTCCTGATGGTGCTGCATCTGGTGGTGTCTCTCCTCTAGGCTGATTACCATCTGGTGTTCCCGATGGAGCTGTTCCATTCTTTGACTGATTATCGCCTGCTGTGTTCTCTGGAGCTGTTCCATCATCTGCCAGATTGTCGTCTGCTGCCCCGGGTGGAGTTCCCTCTGGTGGAGTACCACCATCCTGCTGGTTATCGCCTGGTTTTCCTTCTGGCGGTGTTCCACCATCCTGTTGTTTATTATCATCCGGAGCTTCTGCTGGCGGGTTTCCTCCTCCCTGCGGTATTTCCTGCTGGTTGGTACTTAATTCTCCCACATCTGCGGTAATTGTGTTTCCATCCACTTTGCTTACCTGTACTACTTTAGTAGTATCACTACTCTGCGATTTCTCTTTATTATCTTCCACATCCTGTTAATAAAGAAATTGTCAAAGTCATCGCAAGACTGGCAGCCATCCATTTTTTTAGCATCATTTCCCTCTTTTCTGCATCAGTATTCTCTCTGATGTCTTTGTTATTTACTATGATTCTGATACTAATATAATCTTAGCCTGCGATGAAACTGTGATGAAATTGTCAAAAAAATGTGTTCTGGTGGAAAAAGTTATAGCCTGTGGCATAGATCATTTAGATATGCTCGTAGCAGTTCCTTATCTTTTTTGGAAAGCGAGCGAAAAGAATAAATGAGATCTTCTTCTGTTTCTGATAGGGTATCGTCCGTGTGAGGTGTTGTATTATATTTTCAAAAAATTTAGACAGAGAAATATATTTTCAATTTTTATTTTATTTTGATACTTATTCTATAAAATGAATCCGTGATTCCTCAAAACGATCCTGTTGTGACTTTTGTTCCGCTGGGTAACCCAGTGCAAATATGGAAAATGCTTCTACATTATCTGGCAGATCGAGGATTTTGGCCACAGTGTCCATTCTCTCTTGAATAGGCGCAATGCCCAGCCAGACACCACCAAGACCAAGGGAATCCGTTTCCAGCCACATGTTTTCTTGGGCGATCGACATGTCGATTTGTGCATATTCAGGAAAACGTAATCCTTCTTTTCGATAAACCGGAACAATCAGCACAGGCGCCTCTGCAGCACAGCCTGCGTAGATGTGCGATTTTGCCAATGCTTGAATATACTCTGGTTGAGTTACAACATAAAACTCCCATGGCTGTTGATTTCCAGCGGAGGGTGCCTGCATACCTGCGCGAAGTATCTTCATCAGTTTTTCACGTTCCACCGGCTTGTTTTCATATTTTCTAATACTAACTCTGTGAAAGATTTCGTTCATTACTTTCATTTCCCTTCTTCTTTCATTATTATCAATTGTGTTCTTATATTCTGATAATATTTATTATGGATATAATTTCGCTGCACTTTTTAGATTGCATTTACAATCCAAATGTATTCTATGCATCTGCTTTACTTTATTGATCCCTACATCTCCTTCGACACAATATTGGTCTGTTTCTTAAAGATACTGCTTTTTGGTATGTATCCCCGGACACTGGATAAAGGATAAATATTAGTATTCACTCCGATTACCGTTCCCGGATTCAATACACTGTTACAGCCCACTTCCACATAGTTCCCTAACATTGCTCCCATTTTCTTGAGACCGGTCTGCAGCTTCTCACCCTTATAATTAATGGTAACCTTGGTCTTATCTGACTTCACATTGGAGGTAATAGATCCGGCTCCCATATGGGATTTGTAGCCCAGAATAGAATCTCCCACATAATTGTAATGAGGTACCTGCACATTATTAAACAGAATTACATTCTTCAGTTCCGTGGAATTGCCTACCACGCAGTTTTCTCCCACAATTACTTTGCCACGGATAAATGCCCCAGGGCGTACTTCCGTATTCTTGCCGATAATACATGGTCCGGTAATGGATGCAGTAGGAGCCACAGTAGCACTTTTTGCAATCCAGATATCCTCCCCCTGTTTCGTGTAATCTTCCTCAGACAGACTTTCTCCCAGTTTTTTGGTAAAATCCCCGATCAAGGGTAGGATTTCCCAAGGGTAGTCAATATCCGTAAAGATATCCCGAGCAATGGTTTCGTCCATATTAAATAAATTCTTGTTTTTTAATGCATCATACATTTTTCTACCTCTTTTCTGACTTAGACTTGGCTCCCGTCTTACGTTTACTGCTTTGTTTTGTTGCCGTTTTATAATAAGGTGCTGCAGCATCAAAACATTGACGGAATGCATTTTCATAAGATGTTTGTTTCACATAATCCACCCGTCTGGCTATAAAACCAGAAAGCTTTTCCATATATTCTTTTTCGGTAATGGTTCCGTCTGCCACCTGGGTCAATCCCAGCTCCCAGCTTGCCGTCAGTTCTGGATTTAACAGGGAACGGATGGAGGCATTTACCACATCATAGACCATCTCTCCTAACAATTCCGGTGTAATGATCTGTGTCTTTTTATTCAGCTTCAGATATTTGATTTTAACCAGTTTACTCAAAATCTCTGCCCTGGTGGCACTGGTTCCGATACCGCTTCCCTTGATCTGCGAACGCAGATCCTCGTCTTCAATCAACTGCCCGGCATTTTCCATTGCCAGTATCATAGAACCAGAGTTATAACGTTTCGGCGGCGAAGTCTCGCCCTCTTTGATTTCCAGCTTTTGCAGATCAATGTTAACTCCTTTTTTTAACTGACTGATACTCTGGATCAGATCCTGGTCAAAGGTTTCCTGTTCATCTTCGTTTTTCGTGTCGTCATTCTCCGACTTTTCTGCCTTTTTCCGGGCAAAAGATGCGGTTGCCAGCTCCAGATAGCCCTGGTTTACCAGCAGCTTAAATCCAGCAAAGAATGATTCCTTTGATTCCGGCAGTATACGTCCACCTTCTGCATTATCTGATTTTGTCAGATTCTGACTGTTCTCCACCGCAATTTGATTTGACTGGGAAACTCCATTTTCTGCTTCCGTCTGTTCTGACAGAGGATTTCCAGTATTTGCACTCATCTTCTCTGGCAATGTTCGACATGCCACAATCTGGATTTTCTGATATTCTGCCGGTGGATAAAATATGCATAGAAAGCGTCTGGCAATCACTTCATAGACACGGCTGGCAGTCAGACTCAATCCCTGCAATGCACCAAATCCCTGCCCCGTAGGAATGATGGCATAATGGTCGGTAATCTGCTTGTCATTGACATAGCGTGTCTTGGCGATCCCCTTCTGCCTGCCTTCCTGTAAAGTAGCTTCTGCATATTCCCGCAGTAATGGGTAATTCCGCAATCCGGAAATATTTTTATGAATCTCTTTTGCTACAGCTGTAGAAAGAACCCTGGCATCGGTACGGGGATAGGTAACCAGCTTTTTCTCGTAAAGTTCCTGTACGATCTTTAAGGTTTCATCCGGACTGATTTTGAAAAGTTTGGAACAAGTATTCTGCAATTCCGCTAAATTAAAAAGCAGAGGTGGATTTTTCTTTTCCTTTTTTTTCTCAATTTTATGTATCACAGCTGTCATCGGTTCATAGCTCAGATCCTGGCATAACTGTTCGGCATCCGAACGTTTTAGAAAACCATTTTCTTTGTATAATAGTGGAGATTCAAAATAACGGGAACTGGCTACACTGCGCCACTCTCCCTCGAAATTTTTTCCCTGATAGGCAAAATTCCCCATAATACGATAGAATGGTGTTTTGACAAACTCCCGTATTTCCCGTTCTCTGCGAACCACCATACCCAGAACACAGGTCATAACCCGTCCTACCGAAATGGCAGACCATTTTCCATTATTCAGGTAGTTCATGACAGTTCGTCCATATTTCAGGCTTAGTACACGGGAAAAATTAATTCCCATGAGATAATCTTCCTTTGCCCGTAAATAAGCAGATGCGGATAGATTATCATACTCAGACAGTGGTTTTGCTTCCAAAATACCACGCTTGATTTCTTCCTCTGTCTGGGAGTCAATCCACACCCGGCGCTTCTCTTTAGACTCCGGCACCGCTGCCATTTGATCCACGAGACGATAGATATACTCTCCCTCCCGTCCGGAGTCGGTACAGACATAGATGGTTTCCACATCTGGACGGTTCAGCAGTCCGGATACAATTTCAAACTGTTTCCGAACATCGGGGATTAATTCATATAGAAATTTTTCCGGCAAAAAAGGCAGGGTCTGAAGAGACCATTTCTTGAGTGCCTCGTCATAGACATCCGGATAACTCATGGTAACCAGATGTCCCACACACCAGGTTACAATATAGTCATTGGATTCCAGATAACCCTGTCCCGCATTGCCGGATACTCCCAGCGTTTTGGCAAATTCCTTCGCTACGCTGGGTTTTTCGGCGATAAATAATTTTTTACTCATAGATTATGTGTTGTACAGTCCTCCTGCTGTTTTCCTCGGATGTAAGCCTGAAATGCCTTTTCCCCAAAGATCACTGCCACAATGGAGACTCCTGCCAGACAGACATATTTCACAATTTTCGTTACATTGACTTCCAAATACATGGTCCACTCCTTCTGATAAAAGAGACTGTTTTCGCCTCACGATTAACAATACAAAAAATTTTTTCTTCCTAGAGCAATTCTAATTCTTCATCTTCTTCTGTATTGTTGTCATTTTCAGCTGCCTCGGATTCTGTACTTTCTTCTGTACTCTCTGCGTCTTCCTCCTCATCATCAAATCCCATCAATTCATCCATTCTGCGGTTTAATTCTTCTGCAGACATAAATCCTTTTTTATTCATATCCTTGAATTTACGGATAGCACGCAGTCTGGCAGTAGGTGTATCATTTTTCTGTAATTCCTGCTCAATCTCTGCAATCATGTCAGCGCCAGATTTCTCTGAAGCAGGTTTTTCTGCAGAAACCGCCTCCTGCTGTGGAGCTGATGGTGCTGCTGATACAGATTCCGATGCTGTTTCTTCCTGATCTTCTCCATCCGGATCCACATATCTTCCCCGTCTCTTGAGATAACTGTCATCTGTGCTATGTCCACAGGCACAAGTCGTAATATAATTGGCATTGATACGGGAACAGAAAGCACATTCCCAGCCACCATCCCTTAGGATACCCTGTTCATACTCGGTATATTCTTCCATCGGCCGGTTTGTATTGGAAACTGGTGCTTTCGGTGCTGCCGCTGCAGGTTCCTGCGTCGTAGGCGGAGCTGTCGGTTCCGGAACAGGAGATATCGGTGATGGTGCAGGTGTCTCCTGTTCAAATGTGGTCGCAGAAGATGCCGGCTGGAATGCTGGTTCTGCAACAGGAGACGCTGACTGGAATGCTGGTTCTGGCTCTACAACAGGCGACGCTGGCTGGAATGCTGGTTCTGACTCTACAACAGGCGACGCTGGCTGAAGTGCCGGTTCTGGTTCTGCTACTGTCTGTGCAGGACCTTCTACTGTAATACCTGCTTCCGTCCATTCCTCATCCTCTCTTGGAACATAACGTCCATGAAGATTTTCATAACTGTCATCCCGGTTGTGGCTGCAGGCACAAGTCGTAATATAGCTTGCATTGACCGTCCCACAAAAGGAACACTGCCATCCCCCATCCTGCAGAATATCTTTCTCCCGTTCTGATAAAGACTCCTTGTCAAAAGGATTGCTCATAATTACACCTCATTTCTTTTTTACTAATACCTTCTACCGCATAAATCCCAATTTTTTATTCATATAAAGGATAACGATCTGTTAATCCCTTTACGATCTCTGTTGCCTTCTGTCGATTGCCTTCCGGATCCTCGATAATCATGGCAATCGCTTCTGCCACCTGGTCCAGATCTGCTTCATTAAAGCCTCGGCTGGTTACCGCAGCGGTTCCTAAACGGATACCACTGGTAACAAATGGTGACTGTGGATCATTTGGAATGGTATTTTTGTTGCAGGTAATATGAGCAGCATCCAACCATTTTTCTACTTCCTTTCCAGTCAATCCTTTATCTGCCAGATCCACCAACATCAAATGATTATCGGTACCACCGGATACGATTTTGATACCTCTGTTCTGTAATCCTTTGCACAGGCTCTGTGCGTTTTTGATAATATTTTGTCCATACTCCTTAAAACTTGGATCCAATGCTTCCTTGAAACATACCGCCTTAGATGCAATGACATGCATCAGTGGTCCGCCCTGAATTCCAGGGAACAATGCCTTATTAAAATTAATCTCTTTTGCAAATTCTTCACTAGACAGGATCATACCGCCACGAGGTCCGCGCAGGGTTTTGTGTGTTGTCGTGGTAGTGACATGTGCATATGGAATTGGGCTTTCATGCACTCCAGCTGCTACCAGTCCGGCAATGTGAGCCATATCTACCATCAAATAGGCACCCACAGCATCTGCAATCTCTCGGAAACGCTTAAAGTCAATTTTTCGTGCATAAGCGCTGGCTCCGGCGATAATTACTTTCGGCTTGCATTCTTTTGCAATGCTTTCCACTTGATCATAGTCAATGAAACCATCATCATTTACCCCATATGGGACACAGTGAAAATATTTTCCAGACATATTAACTGGGCTTCCATGGGTCAAATGTCCACCGTGATCCAAATTCATACCCATATAGGTATCTCCTGGCTCCATCAAGGCGAAAAATACAGTCATATTTGCCTGGGCACCGGAATGAGGCTGTACATTAGCATAGGTACATTGGAATAACTCCATGGCACGGTCTCTTGCCAGATCCTCTACCACGTCTACATACTCACAGCCACCGTAATATCTTTTTCCCGGATAACCCTCAGCATACTTATTAGTCAGGGTGCTTCCCATAGCAGCCATTACTGCCTTGCTTACCAGGTTCTCTGATGCAATCAGCTCAATATTCTGTCTCTGACGGTTGGTTTCATCCGTCATGGCTGCTGCTACCTCTGGGTCAAAACGTTCTACTTCTTCAAAAGAATACATAATTTCTCCTCATTTCTGCATCAGCATTTATGCTGATGGCTTTATTTGTGCATATATTTAATACATTCCTGAAAAGATGCCACAGATTGCTCCATCGCTATGCAATTTTCACAATCATGAAATTACATCATTTTACCTCATCAATTGCCTTACCAATGTCATTTCTCATATATTTATTTTCAAAGGAAACCCACTTGGTCGCTTGATAAGCATTCTCTCTCGCTTGTTGTAAAGTTTTTCCTTTGGCGGTAATGCCGATTACACGACCACCGCTTGTAACAAGTTTGCCATCTTCTATTTTGGTACCTGCATGGAAGGCATAATAGCCGTCCTGCTTATTAAAATCTTCGGAAAAGCTAATGGCTTTCCCCTTTTCGTAATGCTCCGGATAACCATCCGAAGCCAGTACCACACAGACTGCCGCATTATCTTCAAACTCCAGATTAATCTGATCCAGTTTGCCGTCAATACAGGCATCAATCACATCTATGATATCGTTCTTCATTCGCGGCAATACTACCTGTGCTTCCGGATCACCAAAACGGGCATTGTATTCCAAAACCTTTGGTCCATCTTCTGTCATCATTAAACCAACAAACAGAATTCCCACAAAATCCCTGCCCTCTGCTTTCATTGCATCCATGGTAGGCTGATAGATCTGTTCTTCACAAATCTTCTGAATCTCTGGTGTATAGAATGGACTCGGTGAGAACGTACCCATACCACCGGTATTCAGTCCCTGGTCGCCGTCCTTTGCCCGCTTATGATCCTGCGCACTGGTCATCGGAGCAATATGGGTTCCATCACAGAAACAAAGCACCGAAGCTTCCCTTCCTGTCATGAAATCTTCAATTACCACCGTATTTCCAGCATCTCCAAACTGTTTATCTAACATCAGTGTGGCAATTCCTGCTTCCGCCTCCTGCTGTGTCTGACAGATCAGAACACCTTTTCCTAATGCCAGACCGTCTGCCTTCAGAACCACTGGATATTCACAGTTTTCCAGATAAATCAATGCTTCCTCTGGAGAATGGAATGTCTCATAGTGGCAGGTCGGAATATTATATTTTTTCATCAAATCCTTAGAAAAACTCTTGGAACCTTCGATGATAGCTGCATTTTTCCGAGGACCAAAGACCCTGAGTCCCCTATCTTCAAATACATCTACCACACCACCCACCAAGGGATCATCCATACCGATGATGGTCAGATCAATCTTTTGTTCTTCTGCAAAATCAGCCAGCTTATCAAATTCCATAGCACCAATATCCACACATTCTGCGATCTCACGGATCCCACCATTGCCTGGTGCACAATAGATCTGATCTACTTTGCTGCTCTGTGAAACGCTCCATGCAATCGCATGTTCTCGTCCACCACTTCCTACAATTAATACTTTCATACAAGTCCTCCTAGCTAATTTATGAAAAATGCGACAGCATTTAGGCTGTTGTCTCGCATTTTCCAAGAGTTACTGAAGTAACTCTTGTTGATTTAGTTTTCCTTGTGTAGAATGTTTTTCCTGCATTAGGAAAACTTCAACTCTTACACGCTTTTATATGGGCAATACCATCTGTAATGGTCACTTGTCCGGCCCCAATCAACTCAATCGCTTGGGGAAGAATCTGCCATTCTGCCTGCTCCATAACCCGGCTCTGTAGGATTTCTGGAGTATCGCCTTCACAAACCTCCACTGCCTTTTGCAAAAGGATTGGTCCGTGATCAGCTTCCTCGTCCACAAAATGTACCGTAGCACCGGTAACTTTATTTCCTGCCGCCAAGACACTTTCATGTACCTTTAATCCATAATATCCCATGCCACAATGTGCCGGTATCAGAGATGGATGGATATTGATAATCCGATTCCGATATGCCGAAATCATCTGCTCTGGTATAATGACCAGATAACCAGCAAGTACCACCAGATCAATTTGATACTTCTGCAGAGTTGCTACCATGGCCTCCCCGAAAGCTTTCTGATCCTGAAAATCTTTGGGACCGATATATTCCGCAGGAATACAGGCATCTTTTGCCCGTGTCAGTGCATAGGCATCCGGTTTATTGCTAATTACCACTGAAATCTCGGTATTATGTATAGTGCCATTTCCTACTGCATCAATAATTGCCTGCAAATTGGTACCTCCACCCGACACACAAACTGCAATTTTCTGCATGATAAGCCTCCTATTCCAGCAGCTTAATATACTAATGTTTATGTTACATCAAGAATTTGCTTTGCAAATTCTTGCAGAGTTGATTTAGTATCGCATCACATGGTATTGCCATGTGTTAGTGATACGTTGGCTCTTTTATTGTAAGACTACTTCTTTATTTCCAGAGATAATCTCTCCCACAATATATCCTTTCTGACCGGATTTTTCAATCAATGCCACTGTCTGGTCAGCATCGGCTGCATCCACAGCAAGCATCATGCCAATTCCCATATTGTAAGTATTGTACATCATATCCCTAGCAATATTGCCATCCTGCTGTAACATCCCGAAAATCGGCGGGATCTCATAACTGTCAGTACGAATCTGTGCTGCTGTTCCCTCTGGCAGCATTCGTGGAATGTTTTCATAAAATCCGCCTCCAGTAATGTGACTACATCCACGAATCGTTACACCACCCTCCCGGATTGTACGCAATGCCTGTACATAAATCACGGTAGGAGTCAGCAATGTCTCACCTAAGGAACGACCTCCTAAGGATTCAAATGTACGGTTCAGACTTTCTCTGTTAATATCAAATACTTTCCGCACCAGGGAATACCCATTGCTGTGTACACCGGAAGATGCAATACCCACTAATACATCCCCAGGCTTTACTGTCTTGCCAGTAATCATCTGCTTACGGTCTACAATTCCTACTGCAAACCCAGCGAGATCATATTCATCCACCGGATAAAATCCTGGCATTTCTGCCGTCTCTCCACCAATCAGCGCCGCTCCAGACTGTTTGCAGCCCTCTGCCACACCAGATACAATAGAAGCAATCTTTTCCGGTTCATTTTTGCCGCATGCGATGTAGTCCAGAAAGAATAATGGTTCTCCACCAGCACAGGCAATGTCGTTGACACACATGGCAACACAGTCGATTCCAATGGTATCGTGTTTGTCCATTTCAAATGCCAGTTTTAATTTGGTGCCAACACCATCTGTACCAGATACTAATGTCGGCTGTTCCATTGTTTTAAATGCATCCATCGAAAATGCACCGGAAAAACCACCTATATCGGTTAAAACTTCACTGCGCATAGTTCCTGCAATGTGTTTTTTCATTAATTCCACTGCTTTGTAGCCTGCCTCGATGTCAACACCTGCATTCTTGTAGTCCATGTTTTTCCTCCATATATCATTTGCAGAAAAAAACTGCAAAAGTTCTGTTTGGTCAAAGCTTTCCCTTGTTGGTATAACTATTCTGACCCAGTTTGCAAACCAAACCAAGTTTATTGTATCACAAAGCACTATATTTGTCATGGAAAATTTACGGTTTTTCCAGTACCCTCTCTGGATGTAGTAAATGAAATTAAATTATATTATAGCACATACTAATTGGTGCGGAACTGAGTAATAGTCTGATCCAAATGATCGGATAACTCCCGTAATTCTTGGCTAGATTCTGCCATTTCCTGTCCCTGCGCATGAAACTGTCTGGCAATTTCCAGAATCTGTTCACAATGATTCAGAATATTCTCGGTACTGGCAGTCTGTTCCTGTGTACTGGCAGCCATATCTGCAGTGACAGCTTCAATCATAACCACAGAATGATTGACATGGCGAATCGCCTGTTCGATTTCTGCAATACTATCCTGGATTTCCTGGAATGCTGCATTGGTATTTTCAACCACCTGATTACCGTTTTTAATCCGTTCCATATTTCCTTCCGACATCTCCTGCACCGTTTCCATCATCCGATTCATATCATCGGTCTTTTCAATAATATCCACCACAGCAGCGGCACAGTCCTCGGAAAGCTTACGGATTTCCTCCGCCACCACGGCAAAGCCTTTACCGGACTCTCCTGCCCTGGCTGCTTCAATAGAGGCATTCAAGGACAAAAGATTCGTCTGATCTGCAATATCATTAATGACAGATACCATATTATTAATTCCCGACAATCCTCCCTGTAAATCGGTAACAGATTTTTGAAGACCCGCTGATAGATCTGTAATGCCCTCCATAGTCTGGTTCATTTTTTTCATTTCAGATCGACCATTCTGTATATATTGTACTGTATTTTTCACGATATCCTCTGCATCTGCAGACGCCTGGTTGGTCTCCTGGATATCCTGATTCAAATTTCCTGCGCCATTTGCAATCTGGCTGATCGCCTGAGAAATCTCAGACATGGTTGCCTGCAACATTTCAATGGACTGATTCTGTTTTTCTGCCAACTGATTCATGCTGTCTGCCATATTGGCATTGGCATCTGCCCTGAGATCCACGTCTTCCACAGTATGTTTTACTTTCCCTACCACATCCGACAAATTATCCACAAACTGGTTCATCTTTCCTGACATAAGGCCAAATTCGTCTTGTGTTTTGGTTTCTGCATGACCAGTTAGATCCAGTGCATGCATCTGGTCAATTAATGCGGTAATAGTATTTACTGGTCGCAACAGTACACGCAGAATAATATAAATAGCAGCACAGATCAGGAGCAAGCCGATAAAATTAGTGGTTAGAGTTCCTGTCTGCAGCGCCTTCATATCTGATTCCACATCTTTTTTATCTACCACACAGACCGTCACAAAATTAGTATTTTGAATGGAATTCAATAGGATATATTTTCCCTCAAATTGAATAATTTCTCCATAGGTTTCAGATTCCAACAGGGAAGTAATTTTTTGGTTCAGAGCACCGGACAATTCCGATAGTATCTGACCATTTTGTTTTTCATCAGCAGAATTACTCATAATAATTCCTGCCACTGTATCCACAGCATACACATAGCCTTTTTGGTAGAGTTTGGTTTCCCGCAGAATCTGATCTACCTGATCCAGCTGCACATCAGCACAGAGGACACCAGCCACCTCTCCACTACTATTTTTCAGATTACAAAAGACAGAGATAATATATTCATTAGTATTGGCATCCAAATACATTTCCCCAAAGGTAATATTATCACTATGCAGTCCCTCTTGATACCAAGGTCGTTCTTCCATAACCCAGTCTTCATCCGGCGTCCATACTTTATCTAAATAAGTTCCGTCTGTAAGCCCACAGTAGATGCCTGCCGGAATTCGATCAGGATAACTGTCTGCCACACTGAATAAATATTCTCTAATTTCATCGGTAGAATGACAAAAATTTTGTATTGAAGCACGTACATTCTCCAAAATACCATAGGTTTGCATCAAATCATTAGATACATGATAATTAACAGAGGTCGAAGCATTCTCCATGATTTCTTCTGCATCCTGTCGAAGCAGATTTCTAGTTTGCTTCATGGTTACTATATAGGTAATCACATAACACAGAATGATAATCGGAACAATCACAAAAAGCAATTTTTGACGTAAACTAATTCGTTGTTTTTCAGTATTTCTTGTCCTGTTTATTTTCATAACGTTTTACTCCTTCTCATGTTCTGCGTTTCTCTATATGATATAGAAAATAATTACGAATTCCTATTCACATGGAATCATTCTAACACAGGAAAGTGAAACAAGTCTATATCAAAAAGGGAAAGGATAAGTAAAAATCACTTTAATCGCCCCTTGTGTATCTGTTCTCAAAATTCGGGCATCCGTCTGTTTCAGACGTTCTAATAACTCCTGGTGTGGATGGCCATAGCGGTTTGCCCTGCCACAGGAAATAATCGCCAAGGAGGGATGAACCTGCTGAAGAAAGGCATCGGAACTAGAATTTTTTGATCCATGATGGGAGACTTTCAAGATATCATAATGTTCTGGAATATCATTTGATCTGATTTTCACACCATCATCTTCTGCTGATGGAATGTTTAGCTGTCTTATCACGACATCCTCTCCACTTTTCTCCAGATCCCCGCATAATAGAAAATGCAATCCCTGCCAGGAAATACTCAGTGAAGTAGAATAGGCATTGGCAGATCCCCCGTCAAATCCTGCATCTGGATGCAGACATAACACATCCATATCCTGAATCGTCAGACGATCTCCACTATGAATATAATAAACTGGTACATCTGCCGCCTTTGCCAGCTCCAACATCTGCTGGTAACCATCTTCCTGCTGATACTCCTCTGCAGGCTCTGGCAGTAACAGATTCCGAATCTGGATTTCTCCCGGTTTTCCATGGTTCTCTAACAGTTCCTTCTGACCCGAAATATGATCCTCATCGGCATGGCTCATAATCATATAGTCAATCTGACCAATACCATGATATTTCAGAAAGGGTTTAATCCGATACTCTCCCACCTGTTTTTCGCTGCTGCTTCCACCGTCTATGAGAATCGTCACATCATCTGGTGTATGAATCACAATCCCATCCCCCTGTCCTACATCCAAAAAAGTCATAGAAAAAGAAGGAATAAGGGGTGGCAAAACCAGAAAAATAGTCCCCACCGCCCATAGATACAGAGGAATTTTCCCAGCATGAAAGAGATGCCATAAATAAATTGCTACCACCACAAAGAAAATATATCCTGCCAGTCTCACGGAGGACGGTCTACCTAACAAAGTAAGCGGCATAGGAAATTTTAGAAATAGAGAACAAAGTGTTTCATAAAAGGACAAAATTAGAGAAACAGTACCAAACAGAAATTTTGCTACCAGCGGCAGAAATAACCCTATCAAAGATGCTGATGCTGCCAGAATAATCAGCAATGACGCTAAAGGAAGTGCCAGGATATTTAAGAGAAGCCCATAGGTGGGAATTTCATAATAGAAATACAACATAACTGGTAAGGTGGTGACTTGAATCGACACACTCATTAGTAAGGTTTGGATCATAGCTTCCCTCACAGTAATGAACCACCAGCGAAGCAGCCCATACCACCCATTTGCCTTGCATTCTCGTTCCTTCCGGTGCAAGAAACGTTTTCGTCTGCGCCGCTGTTCCTCATTCCCCAGAATACATTCCTGTAACACCGGATATATCAGCCCCACTCCCATTACAGCAGTGTAAGAGAGCAGAAAACTGCAGGAGGTAATGGCAAATGGTTTCTGTAACAGAATCAAAAGTGCACTGCATGCCATGGCAGACAGCAGATCATAGCTGCGCCCCAGCAAGCCGGCAAACAGATACAGCACCATCATCAAAATCGCACGGTTGGTAGAAATACTAAAGCCTGTTAATTCTCCATAACTCCAAAGCATTGCAATGGTTATTGGTACTGCTGCCATACGAGGAAATCGCAGCAATAATAGTAATTGATAAAATGCCATACAGAGAATGGTAATATGTAAACCGCTGATCGCCAGCAAATGACCAATTCCATTTTGCTGATAGAGTTGGCGTACATCCTGATCTAGTGCTGATTTGTCGCCTAAGAGCATAGTCTGCACAATCCCTGCCTGACTTTGTGGCAGAGAGTTCTGTATCACTGACTGCAATCGTCCCTTTAAGAGTAGCAGTGCCGTACGGTATTGATCCCTTCCGGCAGATACCACCATGTAATTCTTTTCATATAAGATATAGTAATATCCACTTTCACGATAATAGGATTTTGCATCAAATTGACCAGGATTGGTAGCAGTTTCAAATTCACACAAAGTCCCGTCTGCTTCCATTTGATATCCCGGCAAAACATTAGGATTCTCAGAACAAGATAGAATTAATTTGGAAAGATAGGTGTGATTCACACTAGAAAGACTGCTTGTGACTGAAACGTCACGCAGATAAAGATAATATGATGTACTCTTTTGTTCCATACGATCGACATATCCCCGGATCTTGACATTACATCCTTTTGATCCCAGTGCATCGCCGTAGATATAAAATCGTTTGTCATCAATTTCTCCATACCACAAACGATACAACGCAAATAATAAGATACAGATCATACAGACCCATACCATCGGTCTTTTTATAAAACCATCCCCTCTCTATTCACACTTCCCAACATTGCTATGCAATGCTTACACGCCAAGCTCTGACAGTTAGGCAACACCTAACTATGGCACAAATAATCAACTTTCCTTGACCAGATCCAGATTCCGTTCAAAGACATCTCCAAAATTAATTACGTCATTGTATAACAATACCTGTTCACCATCAATACTGAACTGCACCTTATTTACCGTGGCAAGTTCTGTCAAAGTATTTACCACTGAATAAATGGCTACTTCCGGCAGAATATCATCACGCTTATCCAGAAATTCATTGGAAAAATCCACATAACAAGTGTGTTCCTTTACCGTCACGCTATTTAATATCGTGCCATCTGGAATCGTGGGCAAGACATGATTTTGGTCAATTCCTTTAATAGATTCTGGTCCCTTCATTAATTGTTCAATTGTCATCTGTTCCAACGGAATAGTTGCATCATAAATGATCTGAACCGGAACCATCTCTAGTGCCTCTCCATCTTCGGAGGCAAAATAGACATTCAAAACCGCATTTTGCTGGTAAACCGCTTCACCACCAGTATTGTCAATAAAAGTATCTGCTGTCATAAATCCGATTGCATTGGAATTGGAATCCGTCAGTGGCTGCCCGGCAACATAGAACTGCACAGATTCCACGTCTGATATCTGACAAAGAGTTTTTACAATGGAAGCCCGACGCAGGATTTCATTGACACCAGTGTAATTGCCATAGGCAGAGTCCAAGTATAAGGTTAGCTCTCCTGTTGCTGACAAAGTATATTCATCAACATTTACATTATCCGGAATCGCTTTTTTCATAGAAATGTCTTTGGGTTCCGTCTGCATCTGATCCAAAAATTCTGCTATCAGCTTTTCTGTCTCCTCTGTCTTGGGAGTGTAACGTTCATATTGTACTTTCGTTTCATTAGAATCTACACAAAAAATATAATATCCCTGGTATTCCCGGTTGTGATGCCTGACCATCCAGACCACATTAATGACGATCACAAGGATACCTACTGTCAGAATACTTAAGGTAATAAAACGAATTCTCTTTTTTTTCTGCGACTGTTCTTCCAGCGTTGTATTCATATTTGTAAGTCTCCTCCTTTCTCATGAGAAACTATTCTCATCTAACAAATAGCAGATTATTATCTGGCTACTTTTATAATTCTACCTCAGTAATCGAAATCTAAGAATTGATGGCATAATTCAACGGAATCCGGACGGTAAAAGTAGAACCTTCCTTTTCTTTACTGTACAATTTGATGGATCCCCGGTGTAACAAGATGGTATTTCTGGTCAAAGACAGACCTAAACCGGTACCGCCGGTATCTCTGGATCTGGCGGTGTCAACCCGGAAGAAACGCTCAAAAATCTTATCCTGTACATCTTCCGGTATTCCCACACCGGAATCTTCAATCTTAATATAAAAGAATTTATGATCTGCATTTAAAGTTACCCGAACCCATCCATCATCGTAGTTATACTTAACGGCATTTTCAATTAGATTGTTTAATGCAATAGACAGTTTGACTTCATCCACATCTGCCATAATAGGACGATAACTTTCATAGACTAATTCGATATTTCGTTCTGCCGCAATGGGACGAAGACGTTTCAGAAGTTGTTCGATCAAGTCGTTAATACTGATATTGCTAATCTGCATCTGTGCCGAATTTTTATCTAGTTTAACCATCATCAGCAGATCATTGATGATATTAGTCATGCGTTCAATCTCATTGGTAATATCCACCAGGAATTCCCGGTACAATTCCTCTGGCATTCCCTCCTGGGATAAAAGGGAATCGGATAAAACTTTCATAGAAGCCAACGGCGTTTTCAGCTCGTGAGATACGTTGGATGCAAAATTCTGCCTTGCCTCATCCTGCTGCTGGATCACATCGATCATCTGGTTAAAAGACTCGGAAATCAGACGTAATTCGGAATAGCTACGCACCTCTAACTTGACATTCATGTCGCCATCGGTAATTTCATTAATTGACTCCGTTACCTGATGGAAAGGTTTGGTCACATACAGAGAATAGGACATGGCAATTACAATCAGACAAATTGCCAGAGAAAAAATTAATAGAATCGTCCGACGTTCCATAACATTGGATACGGTTTGGTAACTCTGGGTAGAAAAAGTAAGAATCACAACACCGATGGTTTTTCCGTTTTCGGTATCTAACACCGGCATGGTCAGCTGAATATATTCCCCCAGATCATTGACATATTTACTTTGATGGTCTGTGAAACAGCGAATTACCTCTGTTGTAATCATGGTCTTTCCTTCTTCCAGACCATAGGTATCTTTCATTACATACAGGTTCTGGTCGATAATTAAGACTCGTCCCTGATAAATATTTGCGATAGATTCCGCTTCCTGGTCAACTTCTGTGGCAATCCTGCCAGACAAATATCCAGAGGATAGAATCAGGTTGGACAAAACGGTACCGTATGATTGCAGTTCGTCTGTTCGTTGGGAAATCAATTTGGAATCATAAATATGAATCATAATATTGGAAAAAAGAATAACAGGAACAAGCCCTACCACCAGCAGGACTACAAACAGCTGTACTCGCATACTTCGCAGACGATATAGCAATTCTTCCCAGTGCTTTTTCAACCTGTTTCCTCCGTTTCACTTTCAGACATGCCAAGCCACAACGGTTAAGCAAGACTTAACTGTGATACAAATAATCCATAAAAATGCAACTTGTCCACTATTGCTGAAAGTAATATCCTACCCCCCATTTGGTGTGGATAAACTGAGGTGTACTCGGTGTGGTTTCGATTTTTTCCCGTAACCGCCTGATATGTACATCTACAGTACGCACATCACCAGGATAATCATATCCCCACACAGTGTTCAGCAGCTCCTCTCGACTATATACTTTATTTGGATGCGTCATCAATAGTTCCAGAAGATCAAATTCCTTGGCTGTCAAACTAACTTCCTGATCTCCTAAATAGCATCTTCTACTGTCCAGATCCACCCGGAGAATGTCATAGCTGAGAATTTGTTGATTCTCCTCTGCCGGTTTGCTGGTACTTCTGCGCATAATTGCTTTAATTCTGGCTTTAACCTCCAGAATATTAAACGGTTTGGTAATGTAGTCATCTGCACCGTATTCCAATCCCAGAATTTTATCCATATCATCGCCCTTTGCCGTCAACATAATGATAGGTACATCGGAAAACTCCCGAATCTGCTGGCACACCTCAAAACCGGTCAGTACCGGCAGCATCACATCTAACAATATCACATCATATTGGTTTTCCGAGACAAAATCCAAGGCCTCCTGCCCATCATAGGCACAATCTACTTCCATGCCATCCTGCTCCAGGCTGAAACGGATCCCTTTTACAATTAACTTCTCATCATCCACAACCAATATTTTCTTTGCCATGTTCTCCTCTTTCTACCAGTTTCCCTAATTTGACTGATTTCCATTTTATAAGAATTTAACAGTGTTTATACTGTAATGGAGTCTTTTATTTGATTATAAACGCCTTCTTTGATTCCGGGCACCTGCATAATATCTTCCACCGATCCAAACTGTCCATTCTGTGTTCGATAATCAATAATCGCTTTCGCCTTGGACTGTCCCACACCGGATAAAGTCATTAACTCTGCCTCTGTTGCTGTATTGAGATTAATTTTTCCGGAATCCTGCACCGTACTATTGTTATTTTCGGATGAGGAGCTTTCCTGTGCCTGTTTCTGGCTCTTTCGCCACTGCTTTTTGGTCAGGATCTCTATCTGTTCCCCATCGGTAATATATCTCGCCTGATTCACAGAGGCTGTCGCTGCATTATTCGTAAATCCACCTGCCGCTTCCACCACATCACATACTCTGGCTGCCTGTGTGAACCGATATACCCCCGGATATTTCACTGATCCACAAATATATACTGCATATTCCGTCTGTGTATCCTGCTGCCCACCCGTCGAAAGTGAAGCGGAACCATCCAGGCTTGTCTCAGTAACAGCCGATTCCGACGGCATCTCTGTGGCAAATACGGATTCTGTTCCTGTCATTTTCTGACCATGGTATAAATACAGTGCTCCAGCACCCAATATAAGCAATATACAGAGGATACCTGTAATCCATTTTTCTTGTTTCATGATACCTCCTATGCGTGTGCATAACAGGTCATGTCACATTGCGTTTCAATCAAAACCCCTGTTTATCATTTTAACGAATCTGCATGTCGATTACAAGAGAAAGAATGCACAAAAATCAATATTTTTTATTTATTCTTTGTAATGTAATTATTCTACGAAGGCTTTGTATGCAAAAAATCTCACGCCAAATACTTTATAAATTTGCCGGATTACTGCCCAGACGGGAATAATTCCTGCCATTTAAAGAGCAAGATGCCAGCCACCATTACCAGAATACCCAAAAGCCTGGTCCATGCAAAGGAAGCCTTTTCGACACCAAACATACCAAACAAAGAGATCAGATAGGAAACCACAAGCTGTGCTGCCACAATGAACATGGTAGCTTTTGCTGGTCCAAGCTGATCGATGGCAAGGATTACCGTATAGGTAATAAAAGCTCCAATAATACCTCCAGACAACATATACCATGGTCTAACCGAAAAAACAGCGCTGACGCTGCTTTCTCTGCCGGAAACAAACCAGGCCACCATACAGACAATCAATGCTGTCAGTTGTACAAAGCCTGCTGAAATCCAGACACTGGTCTGTTTCGTTACCTCTGTATTAAATACACCCTGTACACTCATTAATAATCCGGAAATCAATCCGATAATCATTCCCCACATAGCAGATACCATCCTTTCTGTCTCATCAAACGAATCATACATGTAAGAAAGCGTAGCTTCCATAGCTTGCAAAGCATTGTATACGAACACTTTCTTAATATAGTAAAAAAGTATGCCCAGGTCCTTGCTGTTTTATGAATTCGCTAGCAATTTCCTAGGCAAGATATTGATCTTCGTTTGTCAGGATTGGTATTCTTTTGTCACTTACATCAAATTGAGTCAAAGCAACAAACTAAAAAATTAATCTAAAAATATATCAATTGCTCCGTATTTATTATTTTAATATCGCATCTAATACTTCCATAGTTCGGTCAATATGCTCTTTTTCCACAATGAGAGGCGGTACAAAACGAATAATATGGGTTCCCGCTCCAATAAGTACTACACCAGCTTCTAATGCCTGAGCAATCACATCCCCCGCTGGTATGGTCAGCTCTATGCCCCGCATCAGTCCCGTGCCACGGCACTGGGCAATTTTGTCAGGATGTTTTTCCGCTAAGTTCTGCATCTGTTCCTCTAAATAAGGGGCAATCTCACAAACATGCTGTAGTATCTGCTCTTTTTCATAGATTTCAAACACCTTGCAGATGGCAGCAGTGGCTAAAGGATTTCCGCCATAAGTGGTTCCATGGTCTCCCGGACACATAGCGGATGCAAATTTGTCTACTGCTGCAAAGGCACCTACTGGCACTCCGCATCCTAATGCCTTAGCAGTAGTCATAATATCCGGCAGAATTCCATAATGCTCATAGGTATACATTTTGCCGGTTCTGCCCATACCACACTGTATTTCATCTAGAATTAAGGCAATGTCATGAGTATCACACAGTTCCCGGACCCCTTTTATAAATGCTGGATCAGCCGGATGGATTCCACCCTCTCCCTGCAGTGTTTCCAGGATAATGGCACAGGTATCTTCTGTAATCAGTGCTTTCACACTGTCCAGATCATTGAAATCGGCGAAAGACACTCCTCCAATCAACGGCTCAAAAGGCTCTCTATAATGCTCTGTACCTGTAATAGAGACAGCCCCCATGGTACGTCCATGAAAGGAATGGTTCATGGCGATAATTTCCCCTTTGCTCTGAGGATTCTTTTGATAGGCATATTTCCTGGCAAGTTTTAACGCTCCTTCTATTGCCTCTGTACCACTATTGGTAAAAAATACCCGATCCATTCCGGATGCCTGGCACAGCAGCTGGGCTGCCCGGATGGAAGGCTCTGTATAATACAGATTAGAAACATGGATCAAACGGTCAATCTGGTCTTTCAATCCCTGCTTGAAATCCTCATTGCTGTATCCCAATGCAGATACCGCAATTCCGGCACCCATATCCAGGTATTCTTTCCCTTGATTATCATATAAATACATGCCCTCGCCCCGGTCAAAGATCACATTTCGGTTATAGGTATGTATAAAAAACTGATCTGCTTCCTGTAATGTCATGGTATCCTCCTTCCATCGCCATTTTTGACGAATCATCTATCCTGTTTTCATTATTCATTCTGCTAATTCGTTCTCTTTTGTCTTGATTATCTTTGGAATTTTTCTGATTTTCTATATTTGATCCCCTGTCAATATTAAGCTTTATCGTTCGTTACTATAGCGTTCGCTGTCATCGCCTATAATAGCAGTACCGATACCCCTTTTGGTAAAGAACTCCAATAACAGGCAGTGATCTCTACGACCATCTAAAATATGCACTCTGCCCACACCGGAATTCACAGCGTGAATACAGTTATTTACTTTGGGAAGCATGCCTCCGCTAATGATGCCGGCTTCAATCAGTTTATTTGCTTCAATAAGATTTAAAACCGATATTAATGTAGTCTTGTCCTCCGGATTCATGCATACGCCGTCTACATCCGTCAAAAACGCCAGCTTTTCTGCATGAATTGCCCCGGCAATGGCACATGCCGCATCGTCCGCATTGATGTTATAGGTCTGTCCATCTTCATCCATACCAATTGGTGCAATAATCGGGATATAATCATTTTCTAACAAGGTGTCAATCACATCGGTATCCACATGGGAAATATCTCCCACAAAGCCAATATCCTTGCCATTTGGCTTCTTTTTCTCTACATGGAGCATACCACCATCTTTTCCGGAAATACCAATGGCTTTGACTCCCAGGGTTTCCACCATCTGTACCAGATTTTTATTGACACGGTTTAATACCATCTCTGCAATTTCCATGGTTTCCTGGTCTGTGACACGAAAGCCCTCCACGAACTCCGTCTCCTTGCCTACCTTGTCAATCCAGCGGCTGATCTCCTTGCCGCCGCCGTGGACAATAATGGGCTGCATTCCCACCAATTTCAGCAAAGCAACATCTTTAATCACACTTTCCTCCAGGTTTTTGTCAAGCATGGCACTACCGCCATATTTCACAACCACCTTTTTATTATTGAAATCCCGGATATATGGCAATGCCTCAATCAAGGTTTCTGCCTTTACCGTAATCTGATCCATAAACTTTTCCTGTTCTTCTGCGCTCATAACTTCCTCATTTCTGCGTTGCACATACATATATTGTTAGAATGTTTGTTCAGACAACGCACCTCACAAACATTGATCCATCCTGCTACAGTTTTTATATTTGTACTATAGCATATTATTAAAGACGGCTTATTTTCCTGCACAGAGATTTTTCTGCATCAAGGGAACATCGGCACAATCTGCAATCCCGTATTTTCCTTCAAACCAAACATCAAGTTCATGTTCTGAACCGCCTGACCAGCAGCGCCTTTGACCACATTATCAATAGCACCCAGCATTATAATTCGATTGGTCCTCTCATCAATTTTGAAATTCACATCCACAAAATTGCTGCCTTCCACCCATCTGGTTTCCGGATAGACATCTGGATCCAGGACACGGACAAAATATTCCTGTCCAAAATATTTTTGATAAACCGCACGAACCTCCTCCGGACTTACAGACTGTTTCAGTGTTGCATAAGAAGTAGACAAAATCCCACGGTTCATCGGCACCAGATGGGGCGTAAAATTAATGGTTACGTTTTCACCGGATGCATAGGAAAGCTGATCCTCGATTTCCGGTGTATGGCGATGGCTGGTAATGCCATATGCTTTGATACTCTCATTGACTTCGCAATATAGATTTTGTACTTTTGCACCACGACCGGCACCGGAAACACCTGACTTGGCATCCACAATAACTGTTTTCATATCAATTAGGCCTTCTTTTGCCATTGGATAAATGGACAAAGTGGAGCAAGTTGGAAAACATCCCGGGTTCGCCAGTAATCTTGCACTTCGGATCTGATCCCGGTTTATCTCACACAGTCCATATACTGCCTCATCTATGAATTCCGGGCTGGAATGGGTAATTCCATACCACTGCTCATATTTTGCCACATCCTTGATACGGAAATCGGCACTGAGGTCAATAATCTTCGTTTGTGACAGAATCTTCTCATTAACTAATGTAGAACATAATCCCTGAGGCGTTGCCGTAAAAATCACATCTACCTGTGCCGCCAGAGCATCCATATCCTCTCCCAGACATTTTTCATCTACTAAATCTACCATATTACCAAATACACTGCTATATTTTTCATCTATATAGGACCTGGAGCCGTACCATACGATTTCTGCCTCCGGGTGCTGTAATAAAATCCGTACAATTTCCTGTCCGGCATAGCCCGTAGAACCTATAATCCCTACTTTAATCATAATTCATTTTCCCCTTTTTCTATGGTTAAAATATAAGCACTCACTTCGAAACCTTCGGTTTCTCAGTGTTCGTTACACTCACATAGACTTCCTACGGAGAATACATCTGCCTGCAAGCAGACAATGTATTCTCCGTAGGAAGTCTACGTTCGTGCTTATGCGTTCATTATATCCCATGATTTATATTTATGCAACTGTTATTTGGATCTATCTTCCAATTTTTTATAATCAAAAGTCATCAGTAATATTTTATCTAAGAAAATATCAACAAGTATATTACTTTCATTTTGATCCATCATAAATAAAAATGTGTAGGTTCTTTTTAATCAAAAACATTCAAATTGCGAAACACCAGTATGTATAATTATTCATTGCAATGAATAATTATACATACTGGTGTTTCGCAAACTAATACTAAAGTCTCTAACCCCTTATAAACTTTTCTACCTAAGCATATTCAACCAATTGTTTGATACAGTTTTTTCTTCTCTGCAAGATTTTGAATCCACTGATACGGTATAGCATGAAACCCATAATAAATACCGGCTATTCCGCGTACAATTGCAGCAATTGTACTACAATGGCAGAATTCACATCAATGAGCCATTTCCATTGTCACTGTCATGAACCCCTCCACATTCAACCGGATCAACAAGGTGCATTCTTCTTGGCTAATAGCTTCAATTCAATTAGCGCCTTTATCAAATATATGTTTATCCGCCCATTGTTCCTCTGTTTGAGGAACATTTGGATTATCCTTATATAAGTTTGTAGCATCTTTATTCTCACAAATCAATTCATTATTCAGTTGATGTCTAAATAATCATTTCTTCTGCAATATCAATATCTTCTGTCATATGTAAATTAGGAAACTTTTCATCCATTTTTCTTAAACAGATAATATATTCTTTGCTTTGCAATTTTGCAGACACATCCTCAAAGACTTCACTAACATAATACATTTGATCTTCTGAACAGCTTTCTAAATAAGCAATGGTTTCATAAACATCTTGAGATAATATATTAATCATTTTATTCCAACATTCCTGTATTCCATAATCATCCTCCATATGCTTTTTTCCCCGTTCAATTATTATTTCATCCATTAATGCCTTAATCATTCTAGACCTCCTTATAGATATTTAAAATTATGGTTGCAATTCTACATCAGGAAAAATCGTACTAATTCTTCCATTTGTACGAATTACCCCAACTCTCACTCCTTTATATTCTCCAAAAGCAGAAACACCATCAGCAACATTTCTATTTTCTGGTAAATTACCAACATATTCACCAGCATGGGCTATATCTGATCCAGTCCAATTTTGCGGAAACCATGACTGGTTAGTACCTGTTCTTTTTGCACTTACTTTATGCCCTGGTACATTTCCAATTCTGACCCCATTATCGTATTCTTTTACTATATTGTATTTTATTCCATTAGTCTGCAGAAAATCTATATTAGCTTGGCTATGCCCTCCACTTTTTATTTTAAACACAGCACCCGTTTTCGAATTATATGTGAAATCACCTATTGCAGAATGTTTCAATGCCATATCGTCAACAGAACTCATTTTGTTCTGTCCTATCCATTTGATCCAATTTACTGCTATTTGCACTGCTTTCGAAATATCTCCTGTTTCCTGCCAGTTCCCCAATGCAACAGCAAGATCATCTGCTTTTAGGAGATCGTCTGCTTATTACTAATCTCCCTGATCATCTTCGCTATATCAAGCAACTGTTTAGTATCACATCCCTAGATAGTCTTTCTCAAAGTCTGCAGTACCGAATCTGACAAAAAATCTTCACAATAAAGCAGCATAGAATCCACATCCCGGATCGTCAAGATTCAGACAAACATTTTCCAATGTATTCCAAAAGCAACTATTAAAGTTCAATTATAAGTAACTTACTTTTCTCCCCACAATAATATCTCTGAAACATTTTTGATCCCAAATCCCAGATTCATTATTCAATATAATCTTACCTCCATCATAAAAAAAGCATAACTCTTCACTACCACTATTCACTAAAATAGCACTATTTTTCATTTCCTCCATAATTTCAAAAATTATTTTTAGTATAATATTATATCTTTTTTCTACCGACTTGTACTCTTTGTCCATTCTGAAACTTAAGCTTTGTTTAAAAACAAAATCTATTTCGAAAAGATCCGTTTCCCATGTATTATCATCAATATCTATTAAGTAAATCCAAAAGCCTAATTCTTCACTAAGATCAATAACCAATCCACTAGTTAAATATTCAATATTGTAACATTCCATCCCTAATGATTTTATTTTATTAATTAGCATTTTGTTAGATATAGGATTATTTAACCAAAGCGTATATTCAAGTGCCATTGAAATCTCCTCCTCAATTATCATTGAAATATAAAAAATCAGATTTTCTCTAACAAATAAAGATTATAAGTTAACATCTATTAATTCATGAAACTGATTTATGATCTTTATTTCTATTAAATCCTCAATTGGCCAATCCCTTAATTTACCACCTTATGCAATTCTGCTCCAACTACTGGTGTTAGTCTATTATTTCCGTCTGCATACCACTCTGCTATTATCTCTCAAATATGAATTGCACAGTCTTTTCATTCATCATTTCACTTACCATCTTAATAATATTTTCCACTTGCTCATGGGAAACTTTCTCATTATCATGAGGTGGTTCCCATGATTCCATAGTATCCTTGTATACCAAAAAAGAATTATTTATAAGCATCTCGCCTTCCGCTTTCATAACATATCCATCTTCTAAATCAAACTTCACATATCCTTTACCACCTGTAATCTTCATAATATTTTCCCTTTTCATTTATTAACTTCTTTATATATTGCTTTGGTTCTTCAGTTTTGCGACATCATTCTATTTTGGTATTTAATAATAATGTTATATGCATCCATAGAGCTTCTTTGAGCTATTTCTGCATCTTCCTCTGTTATTTCTATTTCTTCCATACGATCGCATATTTCTCCAGCATAGATCAAATAAAAATTATTATTGCGTTTTACTATTTCAATTCCATTCCCTACAATGCCCCATCTATGGGAGCATATCCCTCCATAAATCGCCCAGAATTCATATTCCGGATATTTCAACCTTAACATAGTTAAACTATTTTCCACTGCCTGGCGCAATGCATATGTGTCTGCATCTATCACAAAAACAAATTTTCGAATACTTTTTAGTTGATCAATGTCTGGCAAGTCATCTGAGTTCTTAATAGATAAGGTATATTCTTCCTAACTAATATCATCCCATATTCTTCTCCACACAAACTATAGCCTGCCGTTCGCCACCCTGTACTCCCATTTTCCTTCGCTGGTACAAGGCGACTCCCGGCACAGATCATCTGGATCCAAAGATTCATCCAACATCATAAAATATGCAATATATCATCATCTTCCTGCAAAGCCTCCGGTATAAGCTTTTGCATATATTGTAACTGGGATTTTAAATATTCCAAATCTTCGCCTTCCGTATGATTCTCCACCCACTCTATTAATAAATCTAACTCTTTCATGACTGTCTCTAGGTTATTCTTCCTTATTTCTCCATTAACTCGAAAATAATATGTCCTTAACTCTATCATTGC
>CAYPEW010000002.1:0-139194 GCA_964409845.1 uncultured Jutongia sp. | reverse complement strand
TGTTTGTATTCATCTTTCCCATTCAGACGGGAATCTCGGATTACATTTCACGTAAGCCATAATAGTCCTAACAAAAAAATACCTTCTAATCAATGAACAATCCAAAATGCCATTAATTACAAGGAATTTTTAATCTATAATAATCCATTCAAACTAATGTAAACAAAACAACTTCTTCCGTTGGGTAAAATAATAAATCACTCCGATACTATCTGCCAAAAACCAGCCTATCGGCACTGCCCACCAGATTCCAAGGACACCTATTTCCGGCATCGCTGAGAGCAGATACGCCAATGCCACCCGTGTCCCCAAGGAAACCACCGTGAGAACCACCGACATTTCCGGCTTTTCCAAGGCACGATATAAACCATATAATAAAAACAAACAGCCAATTCCAGCATAAAAAATGCCCTCAATATGCAGATAACGGACACCCTCCATTATAATAGCGGTTTCCTCTGCTTTCACAAACAAAAGCATAAGTGGACGAGCAAATACCCAGACAATTGTCGATATCAAAACACAAAAGAGGAAAGATACCAAAACAGCTCCTCTCAGCCCTGTACGAATGCGTTCCTCTTTTTTAGCACCATAATTCTGGGCAATGAAGGTGGAAAAAGCATTGCCAAAGTCCTGCACTGGCATATAAGCAAAAGCATCGATCTTGACTCCTGCCGCAAATGCCGCCATGACTACAGGACCAAAACCATTAACCACTCCCTGCACCAAAAGAATTCCCAAATTCATAACCGACTGCTGTACACAGGTTAATACAGAAAAGCTAACAATTTCCCGCATACATTGCCATCTTACATGACATTCCTTCCCTTTAATTTTCAAATACGGAACACATAGCCAGGAATAAATAGCAATCCCAATTCCTGAAACATATTGTGCAATCACAGTAGCTTCTGCTGCACCAGCTACACCTCGATGCAATCCGATAACCAGCCAAAGATCCAATGCAATATTTAATATTGCAGAAAGCGCTAGAAAAACCAAGGGTACTACCGAGTTGCCAATCGCCCGAAGCAGGGATGCAAAATAATTATACAGAAAAACCGCAAAAATCCCCCAAAAAATAATTTGCAGATAACGGCGCATATCTTTCCACACTTCTACTGGCACTTTCAAAAACACACGAATTTGGTCAAGGAAAAGAAATGCTAATATATTTAATAAAATGGTCAAACAGAGAATAAGAATAAAAGAACCACAAATCCCTTCTTTCAATCCCTGTTCATTCTTTTCTCCGAATCGGATAGAAAACAAGGTACCACTCCCCATACATAAACCTAACAAAATCGAAGTCAGAAAAGTCATAAGTGTAAAAGAGGACCCTACCGCAGCCAATGCATTAGAACCTATATATTTCCCCACAATCAATGTATCCGCCACATTATAACATTGCTGCAAAAGATTTCCCAACACCATGGGAACCGCAAAACACAGCATAGATTTCATCACGTCTCCCTGTGTCATATCTGTGTTCATCGTATCCCTTCTTTCTCCTAGTAACCCTTTTGACTCTATATATTACATAAGTGGCTAAATATCGCTGTTTACCTACTTAGTAATAATAATCAAATCGATTGTAGCCCTTATGTCATAATTCTTTTATTTATACTGTCATATACATTGAATACAAACTAATATTGTAATCTGCAGAAACGACATGCAAACTTTCTGGAACTGTCAAACTTTTCAGATACACAATCTTTCTCATATTCGAATCCACATTTTTTCAGAATCGCTCCGGAAGCCGGATTATCTTTTGCATACCAGGCAACAAACTCCTGCTGGTGCAGCTTCTCTCTGGCAAATTGCAACATACATTTTACCGCCTCCGTGGTATACCCCTGATTCCAATAATCGTACATAATATTGTATCCCAATTCAAAAATCCCCTGCTCATTTCTAAAAAAACCTCCACCGCCAAACAGAAAGTCTTTTTTCTGATCTACAAATCCCCACTGGTAAGAATCCTCCCCCTGATTATTCTTCTCTTCCTCCTGTAGCCACCAGATGGTTTCTTCCACAGATTGATGGGTTGACCAACGGACATACCGAGAAACCCTGTCATCTGAAGTCCAGCGTTCATAAATATCCTGTGCATCTTTTACACGCAAAGGCCGAAGAATGATACGTTTCGATTCAATCGTGGGTGTTTGCATATTGTGTCCTCCTTCTATGTAATGATACTACGCATTGCTATCTACTTTTGACCCTAGTATCATATCACAGGATTACCTCTTTCACAATCGAATAAACATTTCGCAGAAAAAGCAAAGTTTACTTGGATTGACAACAGGAGTATAAGATGTTAGAATGGCATCATCATTTTAGAGAGAGGTGAGCCCATTGAGAAGATAGTTTACTTTTGTTTACATGAAAATATTCGCACAATGTCGATTCGTACAAGTACGGTCTCTACTGTGCTCGTTTTATCATGTTTGTTGCCAAAAGTAAATTATATTCTCATAACCTCTCTTTTTGTGTACCAAAATAAGTACAGGTGCTATTACCAAGGTGATAATATTTTTTCAAAATTTGATGTTTGAAATCATTGTAATAGCATTTCTCCAAAACGAGGTTAAGGTATGTAATAGAACCGTTTGGCAACAAACGGAGATTTTAGCTTTAACACAGACGAGATCTCGAAAGGAGGAATGAATATGGCACAAATTAGTGTAAATAATCTAACATTTTATTATGAGGGAAGTTTTGATTATATATTTGAAAACGTATCTTTTTCTATTGATACCAATTGGAAATTAGGCTTTATCGGACGCAACGGAAAAGGAAAAACGACTTTTCTGAATTTACTGCTGGGAAAATATCCGTATCAGGGAAGTATCAGCCATTCCACTGCATTTGACTATTTTCCATACCAAATTACAGAATTACAAATGGAACTGCCTGCCACTGCTTTTATTGATGAAATAAAAACTGACTGTGAGGAATGGCGTGTGATCTGTGAGCTGGCACAATTAAATGAAAGTGCTGATTTGCTTTATCGACCTTATCAGACATTGAGTCTGGGGGAACGCACCAAAGTTATGCTGGCAGTTCTCTTCTCCGGAGAAAATGATTTCCTGCTGATTGATGAGCCCACCAATCATTTAGACCAAAATGCCAGAGAATCGGTCAAACAATATTTAGCTTCCAAAAAGGGATTTATCCTGGTCTCCCATGACAGAGACTTGTTGGATGCCTGCATTGACCATGTTCTAGTGCTGAACAGACAAAGCATTGAAGTGCTGCGGGGTAATTTTTCCACTTGGTGGGATGACAAGCAGCGGAAAGACCAGTTTGCCATCGCTGAAAATGAAAAGCATCAAAAGGAAATTGGTAAATTAAAGCAGGCTGCTATGCGCACTACAAAATGGGCAGAGAAAAATGAAAATACCAAGATAGGATTTGATCCCATCAAAGAACACGACAGATGCATTGCTACACGGGCATATATTGGTGCAAAAACTAAAAAAATGCAAAACCGGGTCAAACAGCTTGAAAAAAGAATTAATATGGAAATCGAAGAAAAGGAAGGACTTTTAGTAGATCTGGAACGACCTGTGGATTTAAAAGTAATGCCCCTTTCCCACCACAAAGATACATTGGTAAATATAAAGGATTATTCCTTACAATATGCAGATACCGATATCCCAGTATTTACCGACTTAAGTTTTGCCATCCATCAGGGAGACCGAATTGCTCTGCATGGCAAGAACGGCTGCGGAAAATCCACATTGATCCAGATGATATTACAGAAAGCCGGAGTCAGGGACAGAAATATGTCATTATTGGAACAGGGAATTTGTGAGACAGCATCCGGACTGGTAATCTCCTATATCCATCAGGATACCTCTGACTTGAAAGGCAGTATTCCCGAATTTTGTCAGAAACACAATCTGGATCAAAGCCTGTTCTGCTCTATTCTCCGACAGCTTGACTTTGAACGGATTCAATTTTCCAAAGATATGTGGGATTTTTCCGAGGGACAGAAAAAGAAAACCTTGCTGGCAGCCAGTCTGCTCACCCCCGCCCATCTTTATATCTGGGATGAACCTTTAAACTACATTGATGTATTTTCCAGAATGCAAATTGAAAAATTGCTGTTGGAATATCAACCAACCATGTTGTTTGTGGAGCACGATATCCGCTTTCGTGAAAAAATTGCAAGCAAGACAATCGAACTATAAATATCACATTTCCTATTGTCTTTCCCTTTGTTCACTTATATAATGATGCTAGGGTGCTTAGAAAACGTCCAGTGGACGTTTTCTAAGCACCGACCGAAGCAGAGCGCAGACTTTGCAGAATTGCAAAAAATATATTAATACAACAAACAGACAGACGAAGCAATATGTCAGAAAGGACAGGCAATGGGAGAAAAAAAACTGATAGGTGTATGTGTTACCAGCATTCACAAAATTGCGATCCACAGACTGTTGACCTCTCTGGGAGCAGAAGCGGAGAAACATGGTTATTCCCTGCATATTTTTGCGCCATTTTCTGATTTATACTACAAATCCAGAAGCGACATAGCAGAGCAGAAGATCTTTGAATTGATTCCCTATGACCGAATTTGTGCTCTGATTATTTTCAGTGAAATGATCAAATCAGAAACGATACAGGAAGCTCTCATCCAAAAAGGATTAGAAGCAAATATTCCAGTTATCAATATTAAAGGAAACTCTGCTAATACCAGCAATGTCCGCTATGATGCCGAGTCTGCCCTGGCTGACATCATTCGCCATGTTATCGAGCATCATCATTGCAAACATATCAATTTTATGGCTGGCACACCAGGCAATCCTGTGTCCGAAAAACGTCTTGCCATTTACCGAAACATCTTGGAAGAATACGGATATCCTATTGAAGATAACCGAATTGGCTATGGGGAATTCTGGAGCATGCCAGCCAGAAAAGCCACACAAAAATTTTTGGCATCTAACAAGCCTGCCCCAGACGCTATTATCTGTGCCAATGATGCTATGGGTATCGCAGTGTGCGACTATTTAATCGAACAGGGCATACGGGTTCCTGAGGATATCATTGTAACCGGTCTAGGTGGAATACAAGAACGGGAATACCATCTCCCATTCCTAACTACAGCAATCTACGATCCCACAGAGACCGGCGTTGTCATTATGAAACAATTAAAAGAAATGCTTCAGGGCAACATCCCTTATGATCAGGACATTCTCATTCCCTGCGCTATTGATTACACAGAATCTTGTGGCTGCGAGCTGCATGCCAGAAAAAAAGAAGAAAATCGCCTGATCCATCTTTTTTCTATGACAGAACAGGAACGGGGATACCGTCATGCAACCTATGAATTTACTACCTATGTTAATATGGAAACCACATTAAATGCATTGGTAAAACATTTTCCGGATTATATTCAGGAGCCGGGACTGACTGGAGTGAACCTCTATCTCACTACCGACTTCGTAGCATTGACAGATTCTCCAGCGGCAACAGAAACCACCGCTCCGCTTATATTGTTGTCACACATGACAGAAGAAGATAATTCCATCCCACTGCTACCCCGCCCTATTTCAGAACTATGGACCATGCCAGTGGAAACATTTGAAAACGCACCACAACTTTTGACCATACCATTGAATATCCTAGATGATTCTTTCGGCTTTCTGACTTTAGAATATCATGGGGACAAAATTCTGCATGAATCCCTATTTGAGCTGATTATGACATTAAACCATCTTCTGGATAATATAAAGAAACGCATGATTTTGCTGATTACCAACCAACAGGTAAATGATGTATCAGAACAGACGATCCAGTCTCTGGCGGAAATTGTGGAAGCCAAGTCAGAATTTACTGGTCTCCACGTTAAACGGGTATCGGAATACACCCGGATTCTTGCGGAAGCCATGGGTTACTCTCCAGAAGACGTCAACACCATCCGCATTGCCTCCATGATGCATGACATTGGCAAGATCAATATCCCAGCAGAAATTCTGGAGAAACCGGGGAAATTAACACCGGAAGAATTTGAAGTCATTAAAACCCATGTCAAAGAAGGGGAACGGCTATTACGGAATGCTCCCGGTAAAATTATGGAAACTGCCAAAACCATTGCATTGGAACATCATGAGAAATGGGATGGCACCGGCTATATGGGACGCAAAGGGCAAGAGATCCATCTGGACAGCCGCATTGTAGCATTAGCCGATGTCTTTGACGCCCTGGTCAGCAAACGTCCATACAAGAAACCGTTTTCCAATGAAAAAGCCAGAGATATTATTGTGGAAGACCGGGGAACTCACTTTGATCCTGACGTGGTAGATGCCTTTCTGGGTACCTTTGAGCAGTTCCAGGAAATCCACGCACGCTATCCGGATTAAATATATTGATGGAAGGGAACCATCCTCTGTTCTCTGAAACAATTCATCGAGATGTGTTCTATTTTTCTTATATTATTCAAAATAGAACACATCTCCTTTTGCACGAAATGGAAGTCTGCACCCTTTTGGCAGCAAATAAGCATGTTCATGTGTTATATCTAAATGCTCCTCAATTTCACCATCTGTGATAATAAGGATAGGACCATCTTTTGGAAAATTTTTTGCATTTTCAATCATGTTAATACCGGGCTGCAATCTGGTCCCTCCTCTGCCTTTCACCGCTACTTTCCCAGCAATATCTTCTGGTGATATATATCCAGCATCATATGCATCAGCATCACAGAATACTACTCTTGTAAATGGTACTTCATGTGCCACAGAATAACTGGCAATGGAGCCCAATGCTTTTCCTATGGTTTTTGCTTCCATGGAACCGGAAGTATCTATTACCACGCCGAATGTCCTACTATCTACAGGAATGTCTAAAGGTGCATATCGTGGACGTGGAATATCCGGAGTAGTTGCCTGTCTTCGACTTGGTCTTGCATAAGTTCGATGCTTTTCTAATGGAGCAAAATATACATCAAACCATTTGGCAAGTGCTACATCCCAAGGGATAGGCGGCATGGATAACGCTCGAATTTCTTCAATTAATCCAGCTGGGATCAGTCCACGTCCAGAGTTGATATGATATTCCAAACCTTGCTGCATGGCACTTCTGCAAAAATCATCTAAAGTAACGCCATTGGCATCTTTTCCTGTGGAGCCTCCGATAATATCACCTTTATGATATCCACGGAAAGTATTAAGCTTTTCATATTTTCGCATATCAGAAAGAATCATATCATAGATACTTTCCGCAGATAAACCTTTTAACTCTGGATCATAGAGTAATCCCTCTGTGGGCATGGAACCTACTTGCAGCTCGTGAAGCCAGCCATTGATTACAAAATCACAGGCCACATTCCAAAGATAATGGTTCCTGCCATTACAGCGTTCATGATGCATCAGACCTGCATGTAAATACTCATGGGCAAGTACAAATTTCCATTCCTCCAAAGATAAGTTGGCTGCCGGATTTAAATACAGTTCACCACATGTGACATCTATTGCGGCAATCTGAATATCAAATTTATAACAATAATTATAATCTTCGATTATCTTAAAATGAGAAGCAAGTCCGCCAAGAAGTGGATAGTGATCTATAAACCATTTTGATGCTTTTATTCCATCTGTCATACCACCCTCATCTATAAATTCATATCCACCAGCAGTACTTACTGCTTTTGACACAGAGCGAGCAAGTGCAAAACTAAACCCTCTTGCGTAACGATTGTATTCGCCTTTATTTTCATCATATATTACCGGGGTATCTAAACCTTTCATGTCGCAATTTCCCATAGCTGCTGTTCCAAAGGTATTGTTCGCACCCGAAAAACCATTTTCTAAAAGATATTCATATATTTTAGTTTCATCATCTAGTCCACCCGAAAATACACTCTCTACACTATCATGAATAGACTGTCCGAATTTTATGTCTGAAAGAAATTTATCAACATAAATATCACAAGCCATATTCCAGAGCAAAGGGATAAATTCCAATTTCTTTATTTTATTTCCAAGTTCGTCTGTAATGAAATATCCTGGCATTTTATCTGCATCAAAATGACCGAAAGCAAGATGAAGCTTGTTATGGGCTATCACATACGCCCATTGTTTCGGCAAAAGATATCTGTTTTCGTTTAATATAAGCTCTCCTTTTGAAGATACGGTTGCATATACCTCTTTACCAAGATTCTTACCATCGTTTCGGATATTGCAATAAAAACAGCCCCCAAATAGTGGATGAGTATCGATAATAGAAATACCAGCTTGTAAATTTTCATAATTTATTTGCTGCTGAGATTTTTTCTTTTCTTTATTCTTTTTCTTTGCCATTTCATGATTACCCCTTTTCGCAGACAAAATTAATTCTGAACAAGTCGTGGCAAATCTCTTACAATTTCAACCATAAACCACTCAGGTAAAACCTTACCTTCATCAGCAGATACTACCATCTGTGCAATTTCATGATTGATAGTAGCCAGATCTTTCATCAAAGCTTTTGCTCGGTGTGTTAAGAATTTTGCATCGCTACTTAGGTTCTTTTTATTATCCGGAAGCTCCTGTAATAGCTTTGCCCGAAATGACTGCGCCAAGAAATAGAGAACATCTCTTTCCTCTGGTTTAGCAGGCCATTTTGCTTCCCCCTTAATAATATCATTAATCAGATTTTTATTGCCTAGCTGCTTTGTATAAGCAAGAAACATTCCTGCATGACTTGCACTGATACATCCGTATGTAATCATTTTTAACATTGCTTCACTGATTTCTTTGTCACCCGCACCATACGCTTTCAATGCATCGCTTAACATATGCCAGGAACGTGGAGTAGAATATGGCTCCTCTGTTTTCGGTGGTTCAGAAAACAGATGGTCCGGTCTCTGTGTGATATAATCAATAACCCATAGATGAAGCCCTTCCTCATAAGCCCAGTTAATCCATTGCTGCGGATCAGCTTTTAACTGCACATGAAACATTCTGTTAATAAGAGCAGAAGACATGGTCTTTACAATTGCAGAATCCTGGGCTCTGTTGCCTGCACCGATAACAATACTCCCCTCTGGGAGATGATATTCTCCGATTCTTTTCTCATGAATGAGACTGTAAAAAGCTTTTTGCACTTCCTGAGAGCAGGCATTCAATTCATCTAAAAAAAGAACATAAGGATCTTTTCGTGCAATCATTTTGGGAGGAAGAAATGTACTTACATCATCCTGAATTTGAGGAATTCCAATGATGTCTTCCGGAGCAAGCTGACTTCCTAACAATGATACACATGGAAGTCCAACTTCTTCCGCAAATTTTTCTACAAGAGCAGACTTGCCAATACCAGGAGCACCCCAGATAAAAACTGGGCGAGCGGTTGCAACATTTAATAATATTTCTAATAGGTCATTTTGCGTGACACTAATTGGTAAATTCATAGGACAATCTCCTTCAATGCAATCTTCTCTCTCTTTGCAATCTCTGCCAGATCTTCATACTCCGGTTTCGATTTTGTAATTCCATACCCCTCCCCGGTTTTAATCCGGACTGGTCCATGCTCTGTCTCTACAGTTTTGATACTGCAATCCAAAGTATAACGCTCATACTCTGCCTTGCGCACTCCCCAGGTGGTGGTATGTTTCAAAATCAGTGGTAATAGAACATCCACATCTGTCTCCCGACACATGCACACCAGTTTCACTCCCGGACGGTTTTTCTTCATGCCAATGCTCTCTGTATAAACGTCCAAGGCATCATTTTCCCTTAACAACTCGCAGACAAAAGCAATTCCTTCCCCACTCATATCGTCCAGGTTGCAGGATAGTTCCACCACCCGCTCTGATGCAACAGCAGCACTTTCGCCCAGAAATGCCCGAATACAATTTGCCTGTGGGAAATCTTTTCGACCCATACCGTAACCTGTTTTCTCAATGGACATAACTGGCATCCTGCCAAATTCTGTGTGGATATACTGCAACAATGCTGCACCGGTAGGTGTACACATTTCTCCTCGCACCTCTCCCTGATAAATTGGTGCCCCCTGTAGCAAAAATGCCGTTGCCGGTGCCGGTACTGGAAGGATTCCATGGGCACAATGCACCTCGCCATATCCTACATTAATATCCGAAACAATGATTTTATCCGCTGCCAGGCGGTTTACAATCCAACAAACATTCATCACATCTGCTATGGCATCTTTCATTCCCACTTCATGAAAATGAATCTCGGATACCGGTTTTCCATGGGCATGACTTTCTGCCGCAGCAATCTGCTCATACACCGCCTTTGCTGCCATCTGCACAGCAGCATCCACCGGATACGTTTCAATCATAGCATGCACATCCGCCAGTAAGGCATGATGATGACCATTCTCTCCATGTACATGACTATGCTCCTCATGGATATGACCGTTCTCTCCATGTATGTGACTATGTTCTCCATGAGTATGATTGTGAACTTCGTGGTCATGGCCGTGTTCATGGTTATGTCCCGAATTATGACCATGTTCCATCTCCTCCTGGCCATCTACTAACACTCTCATGTAGGTACCCTGCACCCCACATTTTTCCATTTTTTCCGGTGCTACCTGAATTCCCAACTCTTCTCTGCTCATAATCTGACAGAATTCTTTTTTGTCGTCTTCCTCTAATAATTCATACAATGCGGCAGTGAGCATATCGCCCGCTGCCCCCATATTACATTCTAGATATAATACTTTTTCCATGATTTCCTCCATTTCCATGCACGGCCGTTAATTACCTACTATATCCCTCCATCTGATTAATCATACTGGCGCTATACGCCGCACCAAAGCCATTATCAATATTTACCACTGTGACACCACTGGCACAGGAATTCAGCATAGACAGCAGCGCAGACAAGCCCCCAAAATTCGCTCCATAGCCCACACTGGTTGGCACAGCAATGATAGGGCAATTGGTCAGACCACCAATCACACTGGCTAATGCTCCCTCCATGCCAGCTACCACAATCACTACTCTGGCACGCATCAATGTCTCGGAATGCGCCAATAAGCGGTGAATCCCCGACACACCCACATCATATAGGCGAACCACCTGATTCCCCAGCACTTCTGCCGTAATTGCCGCTTCTTCGCATACCGGCATATCACTGGTACCACCGGATGCCACAACGATATTTCCTACTAATTCTCTGGATCGATTCCAGTTAACCACTCCTGTGTGGGAAAGTGTATCATAAAATAATTCATTGCTACCAGACAAACTCTTCTGAAGATATTCTGCCCCCTCCGGCTTCATGCGGGATATCAAGATATTCTCTGCTCCCTGTTTTAGCATACTTTCCACAATCCCCAGGATCTGCTCCGGTGTTTTACTCTGCCCATAGATCACTTCCTGCACGCCCTGCCGCAACTGCCTGTGATGATCCACCTTGGCATAACCCAATTCCTCAAATGGTTCTATTTTCAATTTTAGTACTGCCTCTGTTACATCTGTCTTTCCTTGTTTTACTTCTTCTAATAATGTCCTAATTTCTGCCTCCTGCATTTCTTTCTCCCTTCTATAATGAGAATAGCATTACTAAAGAATTCTTCACGGAATTTCCTCCGTCGCCCGATAGCTCTCCTCCAAAACCACGCAATGAAACCAGGGCCGCAGCCTCTCCTGTATCTCCACCAAATGATCTCTGGCGTACTGCCACTGCCCTTCCTCCGTCTCCAGGGCAGCCACCCCTTCTTCATAGCGGTACAGTCGCAGCCGAAAATTATGGAAGCCCATATCCGACAATGCCGCCTCTGCCTGCTCCACGCATTGCAAATCTTCCGTCCGTATCTCATGCCCGGCTGCAATTCTGGTTGCCAGGCAGGCATAAGACGCTTTCTGATAAGTAAACAATCCTGCCTCCTTGGACAATCGCCGAACATCGCTTTTGCTAATACCGCACATCCGAAGGGGAGACAACACTTTTAGTTCCGCTAAGGCTTTCATCCCCGGCCTGTCTGCCGCATCATCCGAAGCATTGGTGCCATCCAGAATGACGGAATAGCCGTCTGCCTGGGCCTGTCTGCTAATTGCCGAAAAAATTCTCTGCTTACAATAATAACAACGATTCGCCGGATTCATCCGCACTTTCTCATCTTCCAGAACCGAACAATGGATAATCCGCATATCAGCCTGCAACTGTTCCACTATTTTCATGGCATCCTGATATTCAAATTCCGGCTGAAATACACTACGCACATAATAGGCACGGATATTACAACCATACTGCATCGCTGCATACAGTAGATAGGCAGAATCTGTTCCACCGGAAAAAGCCAGCGCACACTTTGGATACCTAACAAAAAATTCTTCTAACTGCATCAATATCTCCCTTTCTCCCAGCATAATTTTCCTGACGACATAGAAAGCAAATTGACTCTAAAGCAAACCTTTCTGCCAATCTGATCTATCCCTACAAAACAGAAAGCAGAAGGCAATAATAAAAATCACTAAATGACATACGCAATATGATTTAAGCATCAAACTCCCCTGCGATACAACGACAACGGCAGCTCCAAACCATGAGCTTCCAACAAATCTTGATCCCGCAATATTTTCCCTGCTGCATCATCTACTATGATCCTTCCATGATCCAGGAGTATCACACGGTTGCAGGTATCCAAAATAAAATCCAGATCATGGGAAGTAATAATCTTCAGCTTATCAAAACTATTCATCAAACGAATGAGATTCCTGCGATTTCTAGGATCTAGTGCAGCAGATGGTTCATCCATTACAATAATGTCCGGAAACATGGACAGTATCGTTGCAATAGAAACTAACTTTTTTTCTCCCCCAGACATACGGTCAACCTGTTTATCCCGCAACGGCAAAGCCCCTACCCGCTCCAATGCCTGCAAGGTTCTTTTCTCCACTTCATCCTCTGGCAAGCCATAATTCCTAGGCGCAAATGCCACATCCTCATAAGCCGTAGTCATAAAAAGCTGATGATCCGCATCCTGAAAAACATAACCTATTTTCTGACGGATTTCTGGCAGATTTTTTTTCGTAACGGAAAGCCCATTTACTGCGATATTGCCTGTAAAATCTAGATAAAGACCTACCAGCAATTTCAGTAAGGTAGATTTCCCTGCCCCATTTTCTCCAATAATCCCAATCGTTTCCTGCTCTGCAGCGCAGAAAGAAATATTCTGCAGCACCGGCACTGTCCCATACGAAAATGTAAGATTCTCTATTTTAATATTAATGTCATTCATTCTTTCCCCTCTGACTAAATCTTGTTACACAAATTATTCCTTCGCAAAAACCTGTTTCCCCATATTTACAACCAGTTTTTTAACACAGTAAATACAAGCAAAGATGCCTGTTATTTATCATTTGTTTTACTATTACTAAGGCGGTTAAATATCGATGAATTTTACGCAGAATAAATTTCAATCTGCAAGGCGGAAGATTGAGCTGTAGCGAGTGCTACAGCGATTGATGACAACGTAGCAGATAGGAATTTATTCAAGTAAAAACGTTGATATTTAACCGCCTTAGTAATATCATCAATCATATCAATTTAATCACTCCAGCAAAAAGCATTCAAGCGATCAAATTCCCCACTAGTACAAAAACCGGAATATAACGCAGCACCAATATCAGCCCTGCAAACAAGCACAGAAACATCCAGTCGCTCCATGATACCCTCATGCTTTCCCAATGCAAAAATTCTCCCTGAAATCCTCTTAACCTCATACTTTCATTGATTTGCTCTGCACGATCAAAAGTCCGCAATAATAATCTTCCCGCAAAACTTCCCCAGGCTTGTATCGCAATACCTTTCTGCCCAGGCGCCCGCAACTGATAAGCCTGCAACATCTTCTCCGTTTCCTCCAACAGCAGTCCAATATAGCGATAGATCAGCAAAAACAAAGTTACCAGAATACCAGGACAATGAATTTTCCGCAGGGAAACACATATTTTTTCTACCGTTGTAGTGACTACCAACAAGTAGACCGCCAACAGACTTTCCACCCCTTTTAGCAATAATGATACGAAATCCAACATTCCTGTTGTAACTGGTAATTTGCCCAGATAAAACTGCACATCCTGTTCCAGAAAAATATTCAAAACGCCCATCATACAGATAAAAGGAAGTGCAATCCACAAGCGAGCAATACATTCTTTTAGTGAAAGATCCCCCGCCACAAACAAAATAAGCAGATATATTCCAAGCGCCAGCAGGATATCCAGATCCTCTCTGGAAACAGAGGTAAGCATTCCAATATACAAACAAGTCAAAAGAAGCTTGAATAAAGGATAAACCCGATTAATCCAGCGATCCACCAATGCCTCCTCACGGATGGTATGTAGTTTATGAATAGCATGTTCCATCTTACTCATAGTCTTTTTTCTTTCTGTTTCCCTTGGGACTGTCGTTTATAAAACTTAAAAATCCATGCAATTCCTATACATAATACCAAAACCAGACCGGCACCTACAATCCCAGAAATCCCTGTCCCTACCGCCAGATCACTTCCCCGGAATCCATAATCCGGCAAAATTGCCAGTCGTTCCTGTATCGCCCCGGCGATAGTCTCACTTCCCGGCAAATCCGTGCTTCCTGTAATCCTCTGGATCGACCACTCCAAACCATCCGGTTTCGCAGAAGCAAGCAAAGACAATCCACCACCAATCAGTACCGTCAGCAGCAATAACACTGGAATCGTTCGGGAAGACTGCTTCCCCCTGGCAGTTTGCTTACTTTCTCCCACTCCCCAGAATAGTTCCGGTCTACTCTGATAAATAAAGAGGAGTACCGCCGAGGTAATCAAGCCTTCCACTGCACCGATCGCCAGATGAATCGGCTGCATCCATGCCAGAAATACCGTAAGAGGTAATGCCGTGATCCCCGAAAAGCTGGTCTCTAACACCACGGACAAGGCTCCCAACTGTAGAGTCAGCACACAACCCAGTATGGAGGCCACCGTAATCTTCCTCTTGCTCATACCGGATCTCATGATTCCTTTCCATATCCATGCGCCGATAAAACATCCATAAAACGCCATATTCCATACATTACATCCCAACGCCATCAGACCTCCATCTGCAAAAATCAGACATTGGATCAAAAGTACCCCGATCATGGTCAAAAATCCCCGACAGGGTCCCAAAAGTGCCGTCAACAACATCCCCCCACATAAATGCCCAGAAGATCCTGTACCAGGAATGGTAAAATTAATCATTTGGGCTGCAAAGACAAAAGCCCCCATTACTCCCATAATGGGAATCTTTCCGTCATCATCTTCTCTCTGAACCTGTCGCACCGAATATCCGGCAGCACTCAGACTACAAACTGACATAGCACCTGCCACTGCTGGAACCACTAACGCATCTGCCATATGCATAATCATTACCTCCTTTTCCTAAAATAACAAGAAAAAGGGCATACCCTATCTTCATCCTGTTGATATGGGTATGCCTTCATGGCACTCATTTTCTTTTCTGTTATTTATTTTGATAAGCAAACAATAAATCATATATCTGTTATTACTGCACAAACTATCACACTGGCACAAAGATTAATCACAGATTGTTTCCTTCTCAATCTGATCAATTGCCTGGGATACCAACTCACTCATAGAAAGTGGTGTTACCCCTGGAACCACCGTGTTACATTTGTTAATCGGGATTAATATCTTCTTTGCCCTGCTTCTGCCAACGGCTACAGCCATCTCAGCAGTAATCTCCCCCACCAAAGCATCTGCAACCACAATGCCAATAGGTCCTACAATCACATCCGCTGCCTTGGAAGACACAATCACGGGGTTCTCTCCGGTCGCTGCCTGATCTGGTCCTGCTTTAAGCATATTGGCGGTTGCAATACTATTTGTTCCGATCGCTGTAATCTCTGCCTTGGGCAGTTTCTCCCTGACTCCTTCAATGAGTAGTTTCCCGATCTTTCCGCCTTGTCCATCAATCACCAGAATACGCATACAGACCCCTTTTTCTAAATAAATGCTGAAATTCCACTATTCGTAATATCACTATTGAGGCAAAAGACACTTTGACCACAACTGATGCTACGAATTACGTATAAACACACATTGCTATCTACCTTTGACCTTAGCATCATAATATAACTTTGTTTAGATTATCACAGTATGAGCTTCCCCGTCAAGCCCACACTTCTTCTAACATATCCTTAAATTCTGTCACAGGAATAATCTGCAATGCCTCTTTAATCTCCTGGGCTACATCACGCAGATCATCTTCGTTTTCCTGGGGAATATATACCGTCTGTACACCAGCACGCATGGCCGCCATCAATTTTTCCGGTAAACCGCCAATCGGCATAACCCTGCCCTGCAGAGAAATCTCCCCTGTCATAGCAATCTTTGAATTGACTGGCTTGTCCAAAACCAGCGATGCAATAGCTGTTGCCAGCGTAATCCCTGCAGATGGTCCATCTTTAGGAACCGCTCCAGATGGTACATGAATATGAATATCCTGCTTCTCAAACTGCTTCGCCCGTTCCGGATACATAGATTTAACCAGACTGACCGCAATCTGCACGGATTCTTTCATTACATCACCCAATTTACCGGTAATCAAGGTCTTACCACTGCCCTTCACAAACAATGCCTCAATAAACAGGGTATCTCCTCCTCCGGCTGTCCATGCCAGACCATTCACAACTCCCGGTGATTTTGGCGCCGTCACCTGGTCATGGTGGACTGGTTTCTGATCCAACAGTTCCCGTAAACGCTTAGGGCCGACCGTAACCGATTTTTGCCCACCCTGCACCAGTTTCACAGCCACTGCACGGCATATGGTATTCAAATTCTTACGCAATCCACGGACACCTGCCTCCATGGTATAATCCGAAATAATTGCACGAATAGCATCATCTGTTACTTTCAGCTGTCTACTGCGAATCCCTGTCTCCTTCATGGCCGCTGGCAACAGATGCCGTCTGGCAATTTGATATTTTTCCACAGCAGTGTATCCCTGAAATGAAATCACTTCCATACGATTGAGCAAAGGCTCTGGAATGGTATCTGTACTATTTGCGGTACAGATAAAGAGTATATCTGATAAATCATAAGGTACATTCATATAGTGATCTGTGAACGTACTGTTCTGCTCCGGATCTAATACCTCCAATAAGGCACTGGAAGGATCTCCGGAATAATCACGGGATAATTTATCAATCTCATCCAAAACCACCACCGGATTGGATGCCCCGCTTCGACGGATTCCCTCCATAATCCTGCCAGGCATGGCGCCCACATAGGTACGACGGTGTCCCCGTATCTCTGCCTCATCTCTCACACCGCCCAGACTGATTCTGGCATATTCCCGGTGCAATGCTCTGGCAATGCTCTGCCCAATACTGGTTTTGCCTGTACCCGGAGCTCCGACAAATAACAGAATGGAACCCGACTGCTTTTTCTGCAATATCATTACCGCCAACTGCTGTATGATACGCTCCTTAACCTTTGACAATCCATAGTGATCCTCTTCCAATATCTCCCTGGCTTCTCCCAGATCCACTGGCACAGTCTCCTGTTTTTTCCAAGATAAACCTGTAACAAAGTCCAGATAATCATACAGCATGCCATATTCATGACCGTGCTCCCCCTCCTGCTTCATTCGGAGCAACACTTTTTTGGCCTCTTTTTCTGCTTCTTCGTTCATACCAGACTCTGCAATTAACTTGGCAAAACGATCCAGGTCTGATCCACTTTCTGGATGCATCTCATCCAACTGCTTCTGCAAATAAGAAATTTGCTTCTGCAAAGCATCCTCACGGTACCGCTTTTCATTGGATTCCTTTTGCGCTTCTGCCGCTTCCTCGCTGACCCTCTGTTGCTCCAGAAATTCATAGATAAAGCCTTCCAACAAGCGAAGCCGTTCCGAAACCCTGTTCGCCTCCAAAAGGGCATACTTATCCTCTACTGGCACGTTGAGATAGGTTCCCATCCCCACTGCCATATCTTCCAAAGTCTTCCAATGCATAATATAATTTCTGGCAACAATTCCCCATGGATATTTTTGTACATAATCCAACAGAGCCGCCCGCAATGCATTATAACGTTCCTGTCGTTCAGATAACTCCACATCATCAATCTTCGTTCGCTCTGCCATCTCCAGCAATATATTTCCATCTTCTACCCGAAGATTCAACAAATCCACACAATCATAAGTAACGATACTTACATTGCCGTCATCATCAATCTGGTCAATCTCTCCGGTTACGCCAATCGAATAAAAAGATTCCTCTGTAAGATGGTTCCTGTCCTGATCATCTCTGGTCAGCAGAAACACCACATTTTCACCAACAATCGGCTCTTCATTTGTCAGATTATGATAATATTCCTGGTTGAAATAAAAATGTACACCAGGAACCACGATCAAATTATAAAAAGGAATCGCAATCATAGTGTTACCTCCCTTAACTGGCACATACAAGAATAAAAATGTTATTACTTTATAGCAAAATGTTTTCTATAAAGCAATAGCTATTAGCACTCCATAATATCGAGTGCTAATAGCTATTATATCTCACATAAACTATTTGTCAATATTTACTTTTTGATCTTGACCTTTTTTCCAGCACCTTTCTTACGCAAAAACTTTTTGTATGCCTTAAATTTTTTCTTTGGCACCTTTATCGTTGCTTTCTTAGCAATCCCCTTAAAGGCTCCGGCACCAACTTTTCCTTTCGTCAATTTACTGGAACGAATGGTAATTTTTGCTAATTTCTTGCAGTTCTTGAATGCCTGTTTCCCAATAGAGCGTACATTCACACCAATCGTTACTGTTTTTAACTTCTTGCATCCGGCAAATGCCTTTGCAGATATCGCAGTTACCCGGAAAGTAAATCCATCTATTTTAACACTGGCTGGAATGCTTACCTTCTGAATGGATTTGGAAACTGGTTTCACTAAAGTCACCGTTCCTTTTCCATTTACTTTATATACCAATTTACCAATGGTTTTCTGATATCCCACTCCCGGCATCTGTGGTTTTGGAGACGGTGTCGGCACAGTCGACTTACCACTGATTGCTGCCTGTGCATAAGCATTTTTAGAAGTGTCAATATCTTGGGTATTGGAACCGGAAAAACTATTGCCGGCAATAAAGGTTACGGTAGAAGGAATAACCATTGTATGGATATTCTGACAGTTGGAAAATGCCCCATCCTTTATTTCCTGTAACCCCTCTGGCAAAATGATCTCATTTAAGTTGGAACATCCTGCAAAGGTATTCTCTTCAATGGTGGTTACACCTGCTGGAATATTAATTTTGTGCATATTCTGACAATTCTGAAATGCACCGGCCCCAATGCTGGTCAGAGATTCTCCTGTAAATACCACCTCATTTAAGTTAGCATTGCCAGCAAATGCTTCTTTCTCAATTACCTGCAGCGTAGGCGGCATGGTAATCGTATGTAGATTCGGACAACCTTCAAAGGTATGCTCCGGTATTACTGTAATCTGTGTTTTGGAAAGATCCGGTGTCCGGTTGGCTATATAAGCAAAGCTGTATTTACCAATGGTCTTAACAGACGCCGGTAAGGTAATTTCCAAATTATCATTATAGGCAAATGTCCAGTCACCCACTGTCTCTACCTGAGCATTTTCGGTAAAAGTAATCCTTAAAAGTCCGCTTTCATAAAATGCATAGCTATCGATAGTCTTAACACTGTCTGCAATCTGTACTTCATGCTTATCGCCTAATCCCTGCCCGGCATAAGGCATCACTTCCTCAACACCCTCTGGTATAGAATACTGCAGGCTATTATTCTGATCCCGGAATCTCGGTGCGATACGGTACAATTTGGTGCCATCTAATGACAGCAGGCAGGCACCGACTCCCTCCTGGAGATTCATACCACTTTCTCCGCTGTCCATAAAATATTCGCTGCCATCCAGCACATCAAAGCTGCCAAAGGCACAAGAATTAAATGTACGCTGTCCCACAGACCGTAATGATGCCGGAATTACAGCACAACTGCCTCGGTCAACAATTTCATAATATCCGTCCTCTCCGGCATCTTCAACCGGATTAATATCCGGATTCGGTATAGCCCAGGACCATCCATCCGGTGCCTCTGTAACATCCGGTTCACTGGATGAAACCGGTGTCTCTGTGCTGCCCGGTTCGCTGGAGGAAGCCTGTGTCTCTGTGCTACCTGGTTCGCTGGATGCCAGAGGTGTCTCTGTTGGATTTGGTCGAACCTCTCCCACATTCTCGATCAACTGATCCACTTTCACATAGCTTATGCTCCAGTCCTGCTCCTGATTCTCTGTTACATCTTGCTCCAGATATGGCAGATCCGTCCGATACACACAAATAGAAGACAAACTCATACAACCATTAAACACATCATCTCCCAATTCTAAAATAGTATCCGGAATAATCACCTTCTGAATATGTTCATTTCCCTGAAAGGTTCCTGTCAAGCCCACAACATCAATTCCATCAATCTGCTTTGGAATCACCACCACTGTGGCAGGTTTCGTATCATCTGTACCAGGAGCTTGTACAGATCCATTCTCGATTTCTCCTGCTATTGCAGCATCCTGATAAGCTGTGATCATTTGTGTCTCTTTATCAAAAACAAAATGCTCGCTTCCTGTTACATCATAAATCCGATTTTCATCCAATGCCTGTGCTTTTGATAGATTCAGTCCCATTCCCAACAGAACTGCCATACACAATATTCCCCATAGTTTCCATGTTTTTCCTTTCATCCAGTATACCTCCTTAATAAATAACAACGCTCGAATCATAGATTTTCTTCTGTGATTCACTAGCTATACCCATAAACCGTTATCTAGTTATCCTAACATCCAGTATACCCCTTTTTGCTGCACTTGTAAAACAATAATGATATTAACGAATCACATTCCTATATTCCTCCCGCAGTGGCACTCCTGCCTCACATACGACATGCTGCGCCAACACCTCCAGTACATCCACACAATCCCGGGTGAGAATATGTTCTATCTCTGCATCCGCACCATCCCCACCAGAAACAAGGTTTTTCTTCAATAAAGGCAGCTCCGTACATCCCAGAATCAATTTTTCGGCACCTCGCTCCTGCAGGAATGAAGCTACTGTGCGAAAACTCTCCCAATTAACCGGCTCCCCCTTTTTAACCTGTTCATAGATAATCTGCATAACCAGTGCCTGCCTATCCTCATCCGGCACCAACACTTCCACTCCTGCTGCTGCAAATTCTTTTTCCAACACATGGCTCTGGATGGTTCCACTGGTTGCCAATAATCCTACCTTACGTATCCCCTTAGCAGCCACATCCTGTGCCACGCATCGGGGCAGATGTAAGACTGGAATATTCAAATGTTCTACCAAGGCATCATAGAAGAAATGCGCCGTAATACATGGAATGGACAAGAGCTGTGCACCGTCTTTCTGTAGCGCTAAGGCAGCTTCCGTCATAACTGGCAGAGGATCATCCGTACTATTGCCCAAAATAAAGGCAGTCCGATCTGGTATATCCGGCAAGCTGAACAGCAATACCCGTGGATGCGCCTGATCTCTTTCTGCATCTGTCATACGGGTTATCAATTCCAGATAATACACAGTTGCCATGGGTCCCAGCCCCCCAATAATACCTATTGTTTTCATGATCTCACCCCTTACCTTCTTTTAGATTGGATTCCGGCTGATCTTCTTTTTCGCCCGTTTGGGATAAAGCTCCTCTTGAAAACGGAATGTAGATCCGGTACTGTACATATGCAGCTGTTCATCTGTCTGCAGACAAAAATATCCTTTCCGCGACCTAGGTGTTGTATCAAAATGATACCATCCACCTTTCACATACACCAGATTCCACCAGTGATTATGACCTGGTCGCTCTGGATAACGCCTAACCATAATATGTGGAATACCCGACCGGGTAATCAGTAACTTCGCAATGGAATAATAGGTAAAACAGTCTCCACTATGATTACGAATTCCCTTTGCCGCTGTAGCACGCCAATCGGTATGCCCACCGCTTCCTGTATAAGAACAGTTTCCCTGTACATATTGATATATTTTTCGCAATTTTTGCACATCAGTGCCTGATTTGATCTTTGTTTTGAGAATAATATCTGCAATCTGTTCTGCTGCACCCGGTTTACATACCTGCACTTTTGCCCAGGCCTTTGTCTGATTGCCAGACTTGTCCTTTGCGGTATAGTAAACCTTATAAATACCCTCTTTATCCCAATTAATCCGGCTGGTATCCACGGAAACCGATACTTTACCATCCCTGGCATCCACCGCCTTGACATGATCCTTAAAATGATATGTATTTTTCATATCGGAGTAGCAAAGCCATAATGGTTCTCCCTGATAGACGCTTTTCTTACCCACCCATCCGGTAATAACCGGTCCTGTCAAATCCACATTGCTCCAACTCAGCTTTCCTTTCTTCTGAGCTACCTGATAGGTGTATACTGCCTCTCCAGTATACATTTTCACTTTGGTCAGATGCATAGCGCTCACTTTTCCGGAAGCATCTCCCTGGCAATATACCCGGGAAGATTTTCGATGTGCTTTAATATTTTTTGCAGACAAAACCACTGTCTGATTCCTGGTAATCCATTTTGTCGATGCAGTAGGCGCCGGGACAGCATCAGACGCTGCCCGCGTGGTTGTGTTTGCCTGACCGGCTGGCGTTTCCACCACCGGCTCCTGTACCTGAATCCGGTAATAATACTCTATCTTAGCAATAGATCCCTGTTTCGCATTATTACGGACAACAGCAGAAAATCGATATCGATGATCCCCTGTTTTTTTCATTTTTGCCGACTGTAAGCAAACCTCATCCAAAGCCACATCCAAAGAAGGTTTTCCCTTTACCGACTTTACTGTAAGGGGAATTTTTTTTGCCTGGTATCCAGAACGCTTCACGGTAATAGTTACTTTACCAGCAGATTTTCCAGTAATGACTCCTTTCCCACTGACAGATGCAACCGTGGAGTCACTGCTCTGATAACTAAGCTGATCCGTTTTGGATCGAATGGATAATTGCTTTCCAACCGAAAGCTGCTTAGCCGAAACAGATGCCTGAACCATCTTGGCACACGCAATGTGTGATTGACTCCCTATAGAGAACACCAAAACCATCGGCAATAGGAGCAAAAGTGTTCTACCAATTCTCTTTCCTAAGGTACTCATGCTGTAAACCTCCTATCTCATCGCAAATGTACCAGTGCAGCCATCTCACGCCACACTATTATAACCCAAACTAATTTACAAATATTAGTTTGGGTTATAATAGTACATTGCCATAGTTATATGATCTTACTTACTTATTTCTTTACTTTCGTCTGTAAATAAACAATACCGGATACCTTACCGTTTTTCACATTAATCTTCAAGGTACAGTTACCCTTTTTATAAACATAAGCATTATTAATCAGCTGATCTGTCTCATCATAACCTTTGCCGTATTTCTTGACAATATCCGCTTCCTTACTGCCGATTTTGATGCCCTCTTTCGTCTTTACTTTCCCATTACGGAATTTAATCTGCTGTACATACTCCGGACCATCATTGGTTTTGGAATAAGTGGATAACCAGAAGTTTGCATACTGATAAATGCGATCCTTCCCATCATAGGCACAGCTTTTTTTCACCTGCTTTTTCTGTGGTTTTCCGGCTTTCTTAATCAATTTCTTGGCGGCACTGTCTGCGGAAACCGATACTCCCTTGAAGTTAAAAATATAACCCTTTGATTTCGCCTCTGCTGTCTGTGAAACCGACAAGCTGGCACAGATTACTGCTGCCATCATACATACTGCGACCAATTTCTTCATAATTGTTTTCATCTTCATCCTCTTTTCTGCGGCATCTACCGCTGCTTCCAATACAACTAATATTAAATTGTCTAAACTAAGTATTGTTGTATTTGTTTAACATGTTCCCAATTCCTACTTCAGTACAATTAATACTAAGCTATTTAATGTTCCTTGTACCAATACATTAATAGTTCCGGATCTCCCCATAACGATCCAGTTCCTCCTGCTGAGCCTGTATCATATCTTCATAAAATTGATATTTTTGCTGATACACTTCTGCAATATCGGCATCATTCCTATGATCTGGAATGCCATATTGTTCCGTTAGAACCTTTCCCAAATATCCGGCTAATTTCCCAGCCCCATTTCGATTTAAATGTAATCCGCCATCATAGGTGTCAGTCTCATAATTAATATCGGTCTCCTCTAGTAAATCATAAAAGTTAATATATGGCAATTGATTTTTTGCAGCATAATCTACAATCTGTTGATTTTCCCAATCATGCCATACTGGTGATAAGCTTGGTGCTTTCATCAAGATTAACTGAATCCCCTCTGCTTCACAGAGTTCTCTCATTTTATCTAAATATTTCATGGGATAGGCAGCAAATTTCTTATCAGAATCCTTGGAAACTTCCTCTGTATTTTCGGCACCACCTTCCGGCTCTGCACTGGCAGAAGGTTCTTCTTCTGTCGCTTCCTCCTCTTCCATCATAGCCCAGAGATCCTCGTCTCCATCGGAAGCATCCTCTTCACTGATTGATTCCGGCCCTTGATTCTCCGAGGTATCTTCCTCACTGTCTGCCTCTGCCGCACCGTCCTCCTGCGCCGTTTCTTCTTCCATTATTTTCCAGAGATCTTCTTCTGCGTCCTCTTTTCCAGTTGCTGATGAGTCCTTCCCTGTCTCGTCCTCACTGTCTGCCTCTGCCGCATCATCTTCCTGTGCCGTTTCTTCTTCCATCATTTTCCAGAGATCTTCTTCTCCATCTCCTGCTGTGGAATCATCCTTTTTTTCATCCTGCTCCTCACCCAGCAGCCATGCCGTATCTGCCACATCCGATTCACTGGCAGGCAATACATCAATTCTCATATAATAACCATTGTGTGCAACCTTTTTCGGCTGTAGGTAATATTTCAAATCACTGCTATTCAGAGACAGAATACGGGAATGATAACGCAAAATCGGCAGGACATAATCCGCCATCTTCTCCCCTTCACACATAGAAGCACGTATGGCATCCCACTTGGTCTTAGACCACTTCATACCATCCAAGGTCATCCGGTTATAGCTTTCCCGTTCCGGCTGCCCATGTTCTAAAGACTGCACATTATAGATAAGCACTTTGGGTTTTTCCCGCTTTAGGGTATCTTCCAACATGTAATAAGACTGCCAGACCAGCTGCTGGGCATTCCCTCTGATATAACTGGTAATACCATAATCTTTCCAGAGGGCCATAGTATCAATGTTTTCATAGACCTCGCAGTCTCCTACCATGATCACATCATGATCCGTTGTCTCCTGATAGTACTCCGCTGTAAAGTTTCCCTCCAGAGGCATGTCATCCCTGCCATCGTACTTTGGCTCTACCAAGCGCTGCAGAACAATAAACAGGATCAATACCACCAGAATCGATACAAGCGGAATCCCTATTTTTTTCACTTGTTTCATTGTATACCTCATTCCTGCACTGCATCTAAAACTGATTGTAAATAAACTGTTGTGTATCAAATCCTACGCCATAACTCCCCAAGAGTAATACGGCAAAAAATAATACTACAAAGACCGCATAGCGTACCAGATATGGCTTGTCCGCAATCTTTTCCCGAACACTTCCATTTCTGCCATACATGCTGACCAGAAACATCACTACGACACCAAATAAAACCACCAGATAATCAGCCGCCGTCAGCCCCAGATCTGTCAGTTCCTGCATGGTGACCGGTGTCTCCCAAAACTCGGTAAACATATGTATAAACTGACGCACTGCCACTCTGACACTGGCATAGGTATCAAACAGCCGCAAACAACATAGCAAAAGGAAAGTACGAATCACTTGAAAAGCACGATATCCCCAGGTACTAACCAGTTTTGGGAAACGTTTGTGAAATTTTTCATACAAGGGCTCTAATTCCCCGGTTATCATAATGATAACACCATTCGCAATCCCCCATACAATAAAATGCCAATCTGCACCATGCCAGATTCCCGTTGCAAACCAGGTCAGGAACGTAGCAATATAAATGGCTATTCTTCTGGCACCACCCATACCAAAATGTTTTTTCGTCCAGGACGTAATGGCTTTCATCGGCTTGCTGATACTACATGGATAAAAAACATAGTCCCGAAACCAGGTTCCCATGCTAATATGCCACCTGCGCCAATACTCCACAATATTTTTCGAAAAAAATGGCCGGATAAAGTTTTCCTCCAAATGGATACCAAATACTTGTGCAATTCCTATGGTAATATCAATACCTCCGGTAAAATCCGCATAAAGCTGTGCCGCATAAAACAGCATACCTATGAATACGAAAGCTCCACTATAATAATCCGGATCACTCATCAGCACACCCACAGCCACACTGATTCGATCTGCCACCACCAGCTTTTTGAAGTATCCCCAAAGGATCCGTTCCAGCCCAAAACGAACCTGCCGCCAGTCAAATACATGCTCTGCATACAAGCTTGGCGCCATATCCCCATATCGACTAATCGGTCCTTGAATCAGCTGTGGAAAGAAGCTGACATATAATATAAACTTCAATACATTTTTCTGTGGCTCTATCTTATTCCAATAGACATCCAAAAGATAACTGACCGCCTGAAAGGTATAAAAGGAAATCCCCAAAGGCACAATCAAATTCAAATAAGGCAGCATGTTTCCCTGTTTACCGGAATACACCGTATTGATATTTGCAATGATAAAATTGGTGTATTTTAGAACCGCCAAAATTCCCAGATTCAGCAACAGACACAACAGCATCCACGTTTTCTTTTGACGGTTAATAACAGCCTTGTGAGCTTTTTTCTCCTCTCTGGATGGTTTCGGGATCCCACCTGCTCGAATCTCCGCAGTATATTTTTCCCATTTTCCATCCAGGCGCACCAACATTCTGCCTGTGCCATAAACCGTCAAAGAAGTAATCAGAATAAAAACCGGATACCATTTCCCAGCTGAAAAATAAAATAGAAAATTGGCAATCAGCAGCAATATCCACTGACACTTCTTTGGCAATACATAATATAACACAAACAGAATGCACAGGAACGCTATAAATCCGTATGAAACAAACACGTATTCATCCTCCTGACCACGTTTCCGTACAAACAGGTTCCTCACACAACAATACGTAGCACAAACACTGTATGAACAACTGCTCCGCTTATTCCTCTATTAAACGTGCAATCATTGCGGAAAGACTATCTACCGAATTGAAGTTCTCTGCCACGAAATCTTTCGCAGTAATGTCAACCTCAAATTCCTCCCCCAATTCCGTTACCAATGTAACCAGATCAAAGGAATCCAATACTTTGTCATCCACCATTTTCTCTTCTGCTTCAAAATCAATATCCTCATGAAGCTCCTGCAAAATCCCTAAAATAATTTCTCTGATTTCTTCTACATCCATTGTTTTGTCCTCTCTTTCATTTTTGTATTGAAACGGAAGCTCTCTTCCGCCTGGATCTTTGTTTCTGGTTCAGATAGATTTCCTGCATGGATAAACGATCCATTTTCCCATTCGGGGTAAGTGGCAACTGTTCCATCTGAAGAATTGCGTTGGGAACCATGTAACGCGGCAGACGCTCCTTCAATTCCTGCGTCAGACAGCGTTTATCAATCTCCCCTACATAAAATAATACCATCTTCTTACTTTCCTGTATAAAGATACAACAACAGGTTTTCACTCCATCCACCGAAGCCACATCTGCCTCAATTTCTCCCAGTTCAATCCGGTGACCCATATGCTTAACCTGATGATCCTGCCGGGACACAAATACCAACTCTCCCTGCTCATTCATCCGCCCCAGATCACCAGTATGGTAAATGCGGTCTGGGTAATGAGATACTAGAGGGTTCTGTGTAAAAACTTCTGCTGTCTTTTCTGGATTATGGTAATAGCCATGTGACAGGCAGGTTCCTCGAATACAGATCTCTCCTGTCTCACCATCCTGCACCTGCTCTCCCTGGTCATTAAGCAACAAAATCTGTGTATTCCGAAATGGTCTTCCCACCGGAATAAGCTCCCCTTCGTCAAATAATCTCTCTGCATGATAGTAACAGCTCATGCCAGTTGCCTCTGTTGGTCCATAGAGGTTATAAAACGCTGCCTGGGGCAATGTGGCCTTCCACAAATTAAATTGCTTGACCGGAAAAACTTCACTGCCAAATGCAACAGTATGAAGATGCTCTGGTATTACCGTATCAAAAGTACCAAATGCTGAGATCATTGTCAATGCCGAAACCACCCAGCAAATTGTATTAATCTGGTGTGTATTCAGGTATTCCACTAATTTTACAGGCAACATAAAATATTCTCTTGGCACTAACCAGGTAGTTGCACCAAATTTCATGGTGGGATAAATTTCCTTCATGCAGGCATCCAGATACAGTGGCGTCTGGTTGCCAAATATGGTCTCCTGGCTAAACCCTAACACATCAGACAGGCTCTCAATATAATCAATGACACCACGGTGATGTCCCACAACTCCCTTTGGCACGCCGGTAGATCCGGAAGTAAACAGTACATAAATCGGATCCACGTCCAATGCCTGCTGCCGAACACACTGTAGTGCTTTCTCATCTGGCTCTATCTGGATACAGTCAGCATAAGAAATCAAGGTACCTGAAAATCCCAAATCGCTGGCCAGGTCCTGTGTACTTTCATCATAGATCATATATTTTGCCTGGGTGTTTTCCAGAATCAGCTCCATTCGCCTCCTGGGCATTTCTTCATCAATTGGCACATAAAAACATCCACTGGCAATCACACCAAAAAAGGCAGAAATCGTACTAGGTGATTTTTTCATATAAACTACCACTGGCTCTCTTGCCGCTCCCAACTTGATTAAATGGGTTCCCAGACATTGAATCCTATCGTGGAACTGCGCAAATGTCAACTGTATCTCATCATCCGCAAATGCCACTTTATCCGGCAGTCTTGTTACCATATCTTCTATATATTCCAGTACATTTGTCTGCATACTCATCCTCATTTCTATGTTAACGTGTACCCAGCCACCGATCTATATCACATGCTGTTATCACTTTATATCAAGTATGACCATGTTTCCCTACCAGTCCTTTGACCGCAAAATTTTTAACTGCCTTTTTAGTGCGAAACGTGGATTCCGCTGCATCAGGCTATCCCATTGCTCCATATTTTCATCGGAATTTTCAATCTCCCGCACAAACCAATGTGCAATATCAGCCTGCTCATCTATGGTCAATTTGCCATCATTTTCATACCATTTCATAAACCACAGTTCCCGGATCAGCAGCACATTAACCACCGCCATTTTACATTTCGCCAGAAGCTGTTCATCATACACACTGCTACAGCAGTAGACGTATAGAAAATAAACCAGCATTTGCTCCAAAGGAATCTCTGCTTCCTGTGCATGATACTGTGCCATCCATTTTGCAGAATCTTCCTGCGCCATCTCCTCCCGCATATTCAATACACTTTGTAAATATGCCGGCCAATCCGTTCTAAGCGCCTCCATGGTGCTTAGAGCAAAGATCATATCTGTCATAATGGAATGGGCAGATTCCTCCGTCTCCTGACGAAAATATTTTTCATCATAAATAATTTCATCTAAACGTTGTTCCACTTTGGCAAAGGCATTGTGACTACGATACTGCTTGCGGATCAAGCGAAGTTCCCATATCTCCTGCTCTGTAAAATCCGGATAGGTCGGAAACACTTTCTGCCACCAGTCTCTTCGTTTCCGCAAAGAACGTTTCCGAATCCGAGATTCCACATCATGACCTAATCCCAATACAGTAATCATCCGTTCCGCTATAGATGCCTCCCGGTTTTTCGCTACATATAGTAACTCATCCCGAGTGCGGAGAAGCAAGCGGAATAACTTCCAATCAAAGAATCGATCATGCTCTCTTTTTTCATTTTTTTTGGAATGAAGAATTCTAACTGGCTCCTGTCTGGTCAGTAACTGTTTACATACAATGGGGCATGTCATGGCAAGGGATCGTTCCCGTACATTTGGATATACTTCTTCATGGCGGGGATGGGTATGACAGGTCTCACAAAGATAATCCTCTCCCAATTCCAGCACAATATCGCATAGATTATCCTCATTGAGGAATTCGCAACGATGGTCACAGCCATGGGGCGTAATTTTACCAGTCTCAAAATCAATTTTGTCCGACATACGCCTGCCCAGCTCACCACCTACCTGCTTATATTTTTGCAGTGTATCCGGATCCACAACAATTTGCCAACGAATACAACAGCTATCGGGACAGGCCTTTCCCGGAACACAACGAAACTGATCAAAATAATCTGGATAGTAATACTTCACGTTCGATCCCTTCCTTCCATTCCATGAATAATATCACTCTATGATTTTCCCATTCTACCGTCACTCAATATCTCATTTCCCCATTTTACTACAAAAACTTATTCAAAGTAAACATCTACTGTAGCATACTTTTTTCACAGCTGCCTAATCATTTCCCGGATCAAGAACAGCAACAGCAAATGCAGCGGATAAAACAGATAAAATAAATATTTCCAGGAAACACCACGTTTCCCATTATATAATTGAATCGGAATCAAAGCGGCAATGGCTGTCGGCTCCCAGATACAAGCACAGCCTGATACCAGATTCCGCTGCCACGGTATCTCCCGAAACCAGTAGTATATCACGATTAAACCCACACCAAAAGCGTCATAATCTGTCTGTAACAACACGGCAAGCAACATGCCCATCGGTATCGGTATCCATGCCCACCACTTGTAACTGCTTTGCCGAAATAAATCTATGCCACATATAGTCAATAATCCCAAAAACAATGTAAAAAATACATTTTGCGCTGACAGATAACATAGCCGCCCATAAAAAGCCAGGTCAAATGGGATCTCCGATAAACAGGCAAACAGAAATAATCTACCCAAATAACGTTTCCGGTCTGAGGTATAAATATGCCCCTCTACTAACAGAAAGCAAAACAGCGGAAATGCCACTCTGCCAACAGCCCGGCAAAGCCGATACAATTCATCACTGTCATAGAGCAGACGTAGCACACCAGATGCCGCCAGATGATCCACCATCATGGATAGCATGGCAATCATTTTAACAGTGCTACCAGAGATCATTTTTTTCTTCATCTTTATTCACACTTCCAGTTATGCTGCCTTCGGCAGCACAAGCAATCAGCGAAAAATGCGACAGCATTTTTCCAGTGTATATTAGTTTGCAAAGCAAACTAATATACACTTAATTTCTAACCTTGATATGAGTCTCCCGAAGCTGCTGTTCCGTAACAGTCCCTGGTGCTCCACACATCAGATCCTGGGCATTACCATTCATCGGGAACGGAATCACTTCACGAATATTTTCCTCCTCACGCAAAAGCATAATCATCCGGTCTACTCCCGGTGCCATGCCTGCATGTGGCGGTGCTCCAAACTGGAAGGCATTGTATAATGCGCCAAACTTCTTCTCTAAATCTTCCTCTGTATATCCCGCAATCTCAAATGCCTTAACCATCACTTTCATATCATGGTTACGAACTGCACCAGAAGACAGCTCAATACCATTGCAGACAATATCGTACTGATATGCCAGAATTTCAGAAGGATCCTTGCTCTCCAAGGCTTCCAAACCACCCTGCGGCATGGAGAATGGATTGTGGGTAAAAATATACTGTTTCAATTCTCTATCATATTCATACATCGGAAAATCATTCACATAACAGAAACGATAAGCATGTTTTTCAATCAAATCCAAACGACTTCCCAATTCACTGCGGATCTGTCCCGCATACAACGCTGCCTGTTCTTCCCTGTCAGCAATAAAGAAAATGGTATCCCCACTTTCCAAACCAGCGATTTCTGCGATCTCTGTCTTCATATCATCCGGAATAAACTTATCGATTGGTCCCTTATAAGTCATGTCTTCTTTCACTTCCAGATATCCCAATCCGCCCATACCAATAGACTGAGCAAACTTCAACATTTTCTCATGCTGTCCTTTGGAAAGCTTTGCATGAACGTTAATTGCACGAACCGTCTTGCCATGGAAAGGCTGGAAGGAACATCTCTGGAAGAAATCCGTCACATCTACAATACGCAGAGGATTTCTCAGATCCGGCTTATCGGTACCGAACTCCAACATAGCCTGTTTATAACTGATGACCGGATATGGTGCCTGCGTTACTTCATATCCATCCGGTGCAAATTTGGCAAATGTTTCTGTCAAAACTTCTTCGCCAACTCGAAATACATCTTCCTGTGTGGCAAAACTCATCTCAAAATCCAACTGATAGAATTCGCCTGGAGAACGATCTGCCCGGGCATCTTCATCACGGAAGCATGGTGCAATCTGGAAATATTTGTCAAAACCAGAAACCATCAATAGCTGTTTATACTGCTGTGGTGCCTGCGGCAAAGCATAAAACTGTCCCTTGAACTTGCGGGAAGGCACAATATAATCACGGGCACCTTCTGGTGAAGATGCACACAAAATCGGAGTCTGAATCTCCAAAAATCCCATTTCCTCCATTTTCTCCCGCAGGAAACGTATCACATTGGAACGGAAAATCATATTATCCCGTACTTTAGCATTACGAAGATCCAAATACCGATATTTTAAGCGAACATCCTCACGTGTCTCTTTGGATGTAGTCACTTCAAAAGGAAGCTGACGATACACCTTACCTAAAACAGCAACCTGATGTGCTTCCAACTCAATGGTTCCCGTTGGAATCTTAGGATTGTAAGTTTCTTCATCCCTATGTTCCATCTCGCCTTCCACGGTAATACAGTCTTCCCTGCTGATCCCCTCCAAAAGGGAGGTATCCCGCATAACCACCTGCAGCACACCATACATATCCCGCAAGTCAATAAAAGACACTCCACCATGGTCACGGATATTTTCCACCCATCCTGCTACTCTCAGATTATTTCCTACATCACTCTCTGAGATCTGGTTCAACACTCTGTCACGATACTGATTTCCTACATTCGTCTTCATTCTTATCCTCCATTTCAAGTTCATAGAAAAAAAGTTCGTCCTAAACAATTGTTCAGGACGAACTTTATGTCCGCGGTACCACCCGAATTACTGATCTTCAGTCACTCAATGGTTGCCGTACAATACATCTGCTATATTCTAACGGCAAACCGTCCTGTTATCGCACAGGAATGCGGCGCACCTACTGATGAAAGCTCTTAGCCATCCCAGTTATGTCAGAATATTCTCGTATTCCCCACAACCGTGAATCAAAGCCATTGCAAAATCACGTTCAGATTGCGGCTGCTAAAGTGTTATTCACGTAGGTTCACTTTACAGAGTTCACACTATCCCCTGCTCACTGGGAACGATAACCTGCGCTACTTCTCTTCGTCATCGCCATCCACAAGATTATAATATTGTTACTCTCCTTTTGTCAACAGAAATAAAAATATTAATCATTCTTATTCAAATCATTAATGGTTTCTTCTAACTGTGCCAACCGGGAAGTAATCTCCTTGCTCGCTACAGCCATGCCCTCTGCTAATTTACGCACCTCTGTTGCAACCACTGCAAAACCTTTACCCATCTCACCTGCTCTGGCAGCCTCAATAGATGCATTCAGTGCCAGCATATTCTGTTTCTTACTAAATCCGGTAATCTTGGCTGTACTGATATTTGCCTCCTCAATCTCGCTGGCAGCCTGGGTAATTCCAGTCCGCAAGCGCTCTAACAGACCCTTATTTGCATGTTCCTGATAGCAGGATCTCACATACATATTGATAACATCCCCTAGCAGATTGGCAGATGCATCAATTTCTTCCCTGGTTTTAACATTCACTTTGTGCAGAGCTTCTATATACTCATCTTCATCAATGCCCAGCTCACGAGCCGTTGCACGGAATTTTTCATCATCCGGATTCTCCGGCAGTACCTGTCCCCCAATGACGCTGCCCAATACAGTACCATCATTCAGAGTAATCGGAATACCAAAATCTACCAGTCCTGCATGGCATGGATAAACACCTTTACCCTCCTGGTCACATTTCGTACAACGTTTAAGTCCCTCTTCACAACCTCTGGTCAATTTGATACAAAAATCCGTGAAATTATAACATTCACTGATATATTCCCCATCTGAACCTACCGCCACGGTAGCCAGACCAGTACTCTTGGCCCAATTATCCATGATACTTTCAAACTTATTCATATCACAAAAATCTTGAATCTTTAGCATAACCTTCCCTCTTTTCTGCGTTACCTGCTTGCTAATGATAATTTACGCCAGGTAACGCTCCTACCTAAATTATCATAATCAATCAACCAGTTTCCCTATATAACCTACCACTAAATCACAGCTTAACCGTGATATTTCTCACTTTGTGCACGAATTAATTCACTGTCTTCAAAATAATTAATCTTCATTGCACGCTTCACATCAGACAAAGTAGCCGCTGCAACCTCCCTGGCAGCATCACTTCCCTTGCGCAAAATCTCATACACTGCCGGAATATCCTTTTCATATTCTGCCCTTCTGGCACGAATTGGAGAAAGCTCTTCCTGTAATACAGAATTCAGGAAGCGTTTCACTTTCATGTCTCCCAACCCACCACGGGTATAATGCTCCTTTAATTCGTCAAGATTCTCATAATCCGATAGATATTCTGCGAAATGTTCCGGCTTACTAAAAGCATCCAGATAGGTAAAAACTGTATTTCCTTCCAGATGTCCCGGATCCGTCACCTTGATATGTAAAGGATCCGTGTACATTTCCATTACCTTGGCACGCACATCCTCTTCTGTATCTGACAAATAAATACAATTACCAAGGGATTTACTCATTTTCTGCTTACCATCAATTCCTGGCAACCTCAGACAGGCTTCATTATCCGGAAGTAAAACTTTCGGTTCTACCAACACTTCATCGTATATACTATTGAATTTACGCACGATCTCACGTGTCTGCTCAATCATCGGCAGCTGATCTTCCCCAACAGGAACCGTTGTTGCCCGAAAAGCTGTGATATCTGCTGCCTGACTAATTGGATAATTAAAGAATCCTACTGGAATGCTGGTTTCAAAATCCCGCATCTTAATCTCAGATTTTACGGTAGGATTCCGCTGCAATCTAGATACTGTCACCAAATTCATATAATAAAAGGTCAATTCACACAATTCCTGAATCTGAGACTGAATAAACAGTGTGGATTTCTCTGGATCCAGTCCACAGGACAGATAATCCAATGCTACTTCTATAATATTCTGCCGAACTTTGTCTGGGTTTTCGAAGTTGTCGGTCAATGCCTGTGCATCGGCAATCATGATAAAAATTTTATCATATTCGCCTGAATTTTGCAACTCTACTCTCCGCTTCAAAGATCCTACATAATGCCCCACATGCAATCTTCCAGTAGGCCTGTCTCCTGTCAATATTGTCTTTTCCATTTCTGCCTCCATATCATGTTATTTTCTCTTCGTTTTATCTGTTTTCTTTTTGACTATTCTGCCTTAGTGACAGTATAGTATCACACCTTTTCCATGTCAAGGCACATAGAAATTGAATCTGTCCTACCGCAATTTTTTATTACCATTAAAATAAATTACACAAAAAATCAACCCTCTTTTTCACATTCCACACCGATAACACGCAGTACCCCATCAAAAACTTGAAAGTGTACATCCTGACCACCATAACTCATCCCATAAATCCGTTCTGGATCCTGCTGGTAACCAGGTCTGGGATCCTGTGCAAGAATCCCATATAATGCCTCTCTCTGTCGAAGCGGAATTTTGCATTCCAGATCTGGCGGAAACTCCACCTGCAAGGTCTGTCTCTCCACCACATCGGTAAATCCTCCAGCCGCTTCCGGATGGCAATCGGCATAAGGCAGATATGGCTTGATGTCATAGATAGGCGTTCCATTCATCAAATCACCACCAGCAATCTGCAGGACATGTCCCCTGGCTGAATCCTGCTGCACCCCGATCAATCGGACACAGGATAGGCCGATGGGATTTGGGCGAAAAGGAGAACGGGTAGCAAATACCCCCATTCTTACATTCCCTCCCAACCGGGGCGGCCTGACCATAGGCGACCAGGTCGTCCTTTTGGTCTCGGAAAACTCCCAAAGCAGCCAGATATGGGTAAACTCTTCCAATCCACGCAAAGCCTGCTCATTACGGTATTCCGGCTCAAAAACCACTGTCCCTTGCAATTCCTCTACCAGACCACTCTGCCTGGGAATGCCAAACTTGGTATCCATGGCATTTTCAATATGTGCAATTGGTTCTATCTGCATTATTAATCCTCTTTTCTATGCAATTCTCTATGAAGATCCCCACAAAAAACAAAGAGATGAGCATTTTGCTCCTGTCCTAATATGTGCGCTTTGTATCATCCGCAATCTTTTCCTCTACCCGCTTTACTTCTGCCTCAAAATCTTCGGCTGACCAAAGCCGACACCCCTGCCCCAGAATAATCAACTGAATTACATTATCCGAGGTTGCCACCGTCACATCATAATCATGCCCGATACGATGTGCCAGTTTTTCAATATATTGGTCCGCCGTTTCTGCTTCTTTGGTATAAACCACATGAATATTATGATAATCCATCATTTTACCAATTCCGCCACGAACCTTGTACGCATCAAACACCAGAATCAAGGTCACACCACAATAAGCCTGATAATTGCACAAAATATCCATGAGCCGATCTCTGGCAGCATCGATATTATCCTTTGCCAGCGTCTTTAGCTCCTCCCAGGCAAATACAATATTATACCCATCCACCAACAGATATTTCTCTCCTTTTTTGGAAGATGCTGCTTTGGATGGCGGTTTCTGTTCTGCTGTAATAGTTCTACGTCTCTGGCGCTTCCATCCCCGTTTTTCCTGTCGTCTGTTGGCACTCATACTCCCCAGAATGGAATGAATCTCCTCTTCCCCAATAGACAGGTCATCCACATAGCCCTGCCTGCGCCGCTCTGCCACCGACATCGCCTCGTACAGTTCCCGCTCCTCCCGGCTGCGAATCTCCTCCTCATCTAAGCGATATCCACTTTCCACATGGGCATGTTCCGGCACCTCATTCCAGGGCACAATATAGCCGGATCCATGGGAACAGAACACCGAATCCGCTGGCTGCCACTTATCCAGATCCGGATCATATCCCCGCTCCAGAATGACATCTTCTGCATTATGGCACGGAAGATACCCATAAATCTGACAGGATAAGCTGCCTTTTCCACCAGTATAAGCTGCCAGATCCCGGTGGTACTCCCACATGGTTGCTACTGGTGCAATCCCTGTTAATACCGCCGTCTCTCCTTGGTTATCCGGCGCATCTAATTTGCCGCTCATCCGCTCAATATCCGTCATGGCTCGTCCCAGCTGCTCCGCTGGTACGGTCAGCCGGAAAGAATAATAGGGTTCCAGCAGGACATTCACGGCACCCCGCAGCCCCTGACGCACTGCACGGTATGTTGCCTGCCTAAAGTCTCCACCCTCTGTATGCTTGGGGTGGGCTCGTCCGGCAATGACGGATATTTTCATATCGGTAATGGCAGATCCTGTCAGAACACCACGATGATTCCTCTCCTCCAAATGGGTCAAAATCAGTCTCTGCCAATTTCTGGCAAGAAGATCCTCACTACAATTTGTCTCAAACTGCAAGCCGCTGCCCGCTTCTCCCGGTTCCAACAGCAAATGTACTTCCGCATAATGCCGGAGCGGTTCAAAATGCCCGATCCCGATCACCGGTTCAGCAATAGTCTCCTTGTATACAATACTTCCGGCATCAAATTCCACATCCATGCGGTAGCGTTCCCAAAGCTGCCGTTTGATAATATCAATCTGCATCTCTCCCATGATCTTCACATGGATCTCTCCTACTGCTTCGTCCCATACCACATGCAGTTCCGGTTCTTCCTCCTCCAACTGGCGCAGAAATGGCATGGCACGCCCAGCATCCCAGCCTTCCGACAAACGGAGCTGATACGTCAGCACTGGCTCCAATACCGGCAGCTCTGACTCCTGCTCCACTCCCAAGCCTTCTCCTGGATAGGTACTGTTTAAGCCAGCCACAGCACATACTGTACTGGCAGATACTTCTGATACTGCCTCATAGCGTTCTCCGGAATAGATACGGATTTGATGTACCTTTTCTGACCAGGTCTGTTCTTCCTCATCGCCACTCTCGGATCTTCTCTTTTCTCCAGTCAAAACCTGTTTCGTAGAAAGGCTTCCTCCGGTAATCTTCATATGGGTAAGGCGGTTTCCCTGCTCATCTCTGGTAATCTTATAAACGATAGCTCCAAATTCTTCCGTGTAAGCTGGCGCCAAAGTATAATTGTCAAAACCTTCCAAAAATTCTGCTACACCGACCATATGCAGAGCAGAACCAAAATAACAGGGAAATAATTTCCGCTCCCAGATCAATCTGCGAATTTCTTCATCGGATACCATCCCCGTTTCCAGAAAGGCGTCTAATAATTCTTCCTCGCACATGGCAGCAGCTTCCATCCGCACCATTTTTTCTGTCCCAAAATCCGTACAGGCATCGGATAACTTTTCATGCAACTCCTGCATGATTTTGCAGGAATCCGTATCCGGTTGATCCATCTTATTAATAAATAAAAACACCGGGATATCGTAGCGATCAAATAACTGCCACAATGTCTCGGTATGGCTCTGGACGCCATCTGCACCACTGACCACCAGAATCGCATAATCCAACACCTGCAGCACCCGCTCCATCTCGGCAGAAAAATCCACATGCCCCGGTGTGTCCACCAAGGTAATACGGGTATCCCCCTGCTGAAAAACCGCCTGACTGGAATAAATTGTAATCCCACGCATCCGTTCCACTTCATCATGATCCAGAAAGGCATTCTGGGTATCCACCCGTCCCAGTTGCTGGATCACTCCGGCAGTATATAGAATCCCCTCGGATAAAGTAGTCTTGCCGGCATCTACATGCGCCATCAGACCGGTACAGATATTTTTTGTAGCTCGCATAGCTTGATCCCTTCCATCACAACTGTGATTCCACTGCTGTCAATGCAGCATCCACCACTTTATCCATGTCATAATAACGATATTCCCCCAATCTGCCCCCAAAAATCACGTTTTTCTCCGCTGCAGCCAATCCCCTGTACCGGGTTACCAATTCTTCGTTTTTGGCATCATTTACCGGATAATACGGCTCATCCCCCTGCTTCCATTCACTAGGATATTCTCTGGAAATCACAGTCTTTGGCTGGGTTCCAAACTCAAAATGCTTATGCTCAATAATCCGTGTGTACGGCACCTCCCGCTCCGTATAGTTGACCACTGCATTTCCCTGATAATTGTCCATGTCCAGAGTCTCCTGTTCAAAACGCACGGAACGATATTCCAACACGCCCAAACGATAATCAAAATACCGGTCTAACATTCCAGTATACACAGTCTTGTCCGCCACATCTGGATGAGACTCCCGATATTCAAAATAATCGGTATTTAAAAGCACATCCGATCCCTCCAGCATTTTCTCTACGATAGCAGTGTAGCCCCCGATTGGAATACCTTGATAACGGTCATTAAAATAATTATTGTCATAGACAAAGCGCAATGGCAGACGCTTGATAATAAATGCCGGAAGTTCTTTACAGTCTCTGCCCCACTGTTTCTCAGTATATCCCTTGACCAACTTTTCGTACACATCCCGTCCAGCCAATGATAATGCCTGTTCTTCTAAATTCTGCGGATCTGTGATATTCAATTCCGCAATCTGCCCTGCAATCTTATTTTTTGCCTCCTGAGGTGTCCGAACCCCCCACATCTTGCTAAATGTATTCATGTTAAATGGCAGATTATACAGTTCATCCCGATAAACAGCAACCGGAGAATTAATATAATTGTTAAACTCTGCAAACTGATTCATATACTCCCAGATTTTCTGGTTAGAGGTATGAAAAATATGGGCACCATATTTGTGAACCTGAATTCCCTCAATTTCCTCACAATAAATATTCCCAGCAATGTGATCCCTCTTATCAATCACCAGACATTTCCTGCCACGATTGGTCATCTCATGGGCAAATACTGCCCCAAATAGTCCAGCGCCTACTATTAAATAATCATATTTCACCGCAAGATCCTCCTTTAAAAAAGTCCGCAACCACAGATATTACCACGGTAGTTCCTATTCTCCCCTACGGATCCACCGGAGTAATTATTACTCCGGCTATTAAATATCGTAATATTTTTTCGCTGAATAAATGTTCATATGCAAGGCGGAAGATTGAGCTGTAGCGAGTGCTACAGCGATTGATGACAACGAAGCAAATGGACATTTAGGCAAGAAAAAGTTGCGATATTTAACAGTCGGAGTAATAATATCCATCATTGCGGACAACTGCTTAATTTTTTATTGTAACTTATGCGGTATATTTCTGCAAGTCTGCTGCCTTATCCGTCTGTTCCCATGGTAAGTTCAGATCATTTCTGCCAAAATGTCCATAGGCTGCTGTCTGCTTATAAATAGGACGACGCAGATCCAGCATTTTGATAATACCAGCCGGACGCAGATCAAAATTTTCACGGATGATCTCTACCAGACGGCTATCGGAGAGCTTACCAGTGCCAAAGGTATCCACCATGATAGAAGTTGGATGGGCAACACCAATAGCATAGGATAACTGGATCTCACACCGATCTGCCAGTCCTGCTGCCACAATATTCTTTGCCACATAACGGGCTGCATATGCCGCTGATCGGTCTACCTTGGTACAATCCTTGCCAGAGAATGCCCCACCGCCATGACGGGCAAATCCACCATAGGTATCTACAATAATCTTACGTCCAGTCAATCCACTGTCTCCGTTTGGTCCACCGATTACAAAACGCCCAGTAGGATTAATAAAGAATTTGGTCTGATCGTCCACCAGATCCTGCGGCAGAATCGGATCAATAACATGAGCACGAATATCCTTGTGGATCTGCTCCTGGCTAATCTCAGCAGAATGCTGGGTGGAAATAACCACTGCATTAATATGTACCGGTTTCCCCTCTTCATCATACTCCACCGTTACCTGGCTCTTGCCGTCAGCCCGAAGATACGGCAGAGTTCCGTCCTTGCGGACCTCTGTCAGTTTTCTGGTCAATTTATGTGCCAGAGAAATCGCATAAGGCATCATGTCCTCTGTCTCACTGGTAGCATAACCAAACATCATTCCCTGGTCTCCGGCACCGATGGCATCCAACTCCTTCTCTGACATATCCTTCTCACCATTTCTGGCTTCTAATGCCTGATCCACACCCATGGCAATGTCAATGGACTGCTTATCCAACAGAACCTTAACCTCACACTTATCACAATTAAATCCCTTCAAGTCATCATCATATCCGATCTCACGGATAGTCTCACGGATGATCTTCTCGTAATCCACTTGTGCATTGGTGCTGATCTCTCCCATAATCATCACATAGTCTGTGGTGATTACCGTTTCACATGCCACACGGCTCATAGGATCCTGTGCCATCAATGCATCCAGAATAGCATCGGAAATATTATCACAAATTTTATCCGGATGTCCTTCTGTTACAGATTCTGACGTAAATAATCTTTTTTCCATTACAATTCCTCCATTCCTGTTTGTCTTTTGCGTCTAACAATAGAAAAAGCCCACCTAACCATAAGATGGACTTGAACTTCATTGTATGGATTTCAAACCCTCTTATTGATCGATTCCTCGCTGAGATTGGCACCTTCCATATTGGGGTTGCCGTGGTTTCATTGAGCCTTCACTCTCCACCACTCTGAATAAGAGTATTGTGAACTTTTCTACTTCCCTATCTTATACCTATTATCATTATCCGTCAAGGGGGGGGGAAGATGTAAAGTTTCACTTTATCTGAACTCGCCAGATACTAGTATAATTTTATCTTTTATTTTCCTTTTGCCGGTTCCACATTAATCGCTTTCCCCTTGATTTTGGCATGCTTCATCGCCTCCAGAACCTGGGCGGCATTCTCATTAGGTACCTCCACAAATGTAAAATTATCATACATATCAATGGCGCCCACCAGATTACCTCCAATACCGGATTCTCCTACCACAGCTCCCAGAATATCTCCGATCTTAATTCGCTGCTTTTTACCAATATTAATAAAAAGACGAACCATTCCCGGCTCTGCCCCGGTATCTCCGAATTTCATTTCATCCTGCATGTTCTGTGCGCTTTCCTCACCCATTTGAATCTGCAGCAATGCCGCCGCCAGTTCCAAGGTGGAATATTCGGTGGTATCCAGATATTCTTCAATCAGATCCATGGTTTGATCCAGACGATTGCGTTCAATCATGTCGCCTGCCTGTTCCAGAAGTTTACCAACCTTGATTTCCGTCACATCATCCATAGATGGAATTTGCTGGCGTTTGATCCTTGTCTTGCAATAACGCCCGATATCTTTCAGCTTATAAATCTCCCTGCCTACTACCAGTGTAAAAGCACGTCCCGTCCTGCCAGCACGTCCGGTTCTGCCGATTCTATGTACATAATATTCATCATCCTGGGGCACGTCATAATTAAATACAGCCTCCACATCGTCCACATCAATTCCTCTGGCCGCCACATCCGTTGCCACCAAGATATCGGTTCTGCCATTACGGAAACCGTTCATGACCCGGTCTCGCTGAGACTGTTTCATATCTCCATGCAGCCCCTCCGCAAAATAGCCACGCCCTTTTAGATCTGCCACTAATTCATCTACTTTTCTCTTGGTATTACAGAACACCAGAGAAAGCTCTGGATCATAAATGTCCAACAAACGGGACAGAACTTCATTCTTTCTTCGTGGATTTACCTCATAATAATACTGTTCGATTTTAGGGACAGTCAATTCTTTCTTCACAACCTTGATAATCTCGGGATGTTGCAAATACTGTTTCGCAATCTCCATAATCGGTTTCGGCATAGTTGCCGAAAACAACAAGGTTTGCCTCTCCTCTGGCAATTTCTTCAAAATCATTTCAATATCATCCCGAAAGCCCATATTCAACATTTCATCGGCTTCATCTAACACAATAGACCCCACTTCTTCTAATTTCAGAGTATGACGGCGCATGTGATCCATTACACGACCTGGTGTTCCAATAATTACCTGTACACCACCTTTCAGGGATCGAATCTGTTTGGAAATTTCCTGCCCCCCATAAATCGGCAGTACCTTGATCCCATGTAGGAATTTCGCCAAGCGCCTGATTTCACCAGCGGTCTGAATGGCCAACTCCCTGGTGGGACACAAAACAATCGCCTGCAATTTTCGGCTGCGGGGATTCACTCTCTGCAACAACGGAATCCCGAAAGCAGCCGTCTTGCCTGTACCAGTCTGCGCCTGACCGATCATGTCCTTTCCTTCCATCGCAATCGGAATCGACTGCGCCTGTATCGGGCTTGCCTGTTCAAATCCCATTTCTGTCACTGCCCGCATAATCCGGGGATCCAAACACATTTCTTCAAAATTCATTTTTAACCTCATTTCTGCGCATAATCATGCACACTTGCTTTCTTCGTGGATCTCCCAATGAATCAAAAAATTCAAAGCGGCACGAAGACCAATGATCCCTGCCACCACAATGATTTCTTCCCATTCCCGCACAATCACAGTACGAAGGATCTCACTGCCCATCTTGAATTCCAATCCCACTGCCAGACCTTTTGCCAATGTCAATTTCATACTGGGTACCCGTCTGACATAATTGTAAAATCCTCGTATGCCTGACGCTACAATGACACATACTCCCATCAGCTCCAATACCAGAATAGAACCATTCACAATCTCTGTCAGTATCTCCTCGAATATCTCTAACACTCCAGACCTCCACATCACTTAAAAACTATCAACCACTAACGAAACAGGTTAAAAGTTTACTGTGCCTTACTATACCATGATACAAAACATAGTTTGTCACAGAGCTATGATTTTCATACAAAACATTTTCGGTCTAATCTGACAAACAAGACAAACGATAACCACAGAAAGTAATGACAATAATAGCCGATTGCTGCGCACTTCGCGCTTCCGCAATCGGCTATTCTAACATCATAACATATAATAATATCTCTCAACTGATGCTATGGATTGCTACATTGCTGTACTATCTACTTTTGACCCTAGCATCATATCAGCGACAGATCAGGGTATCATCGATTACATCCAGCGTAATATCTTCTCCCAGATGAACCTCTCCTCCCAGTATCTTTCTTGCCAACAGAGTTTCTACATTTTTCTGCAGATACCGCTTTAACGGCCTTGCACCAAATATCGGTTCATACGCCTGTTCCGCAATAAAACTTTTTGCCGCATCGCTTATCGTTACATGCAGTTCCTTATCTGCTAATCGTTTATTGAGATCGTCCACCAGAATGTCTATGATACCATTGATATTCTGCTGCGTCAACGGCTTAAACATAATTATTTCATCCAGACGGTTCAAAAATTCCGGACGAAATCCAGCACGCAGATCCTGCATTGCCGCCTCTTTTGCCTCCTCCCTAATCTCTCCGGATTCATCAATTCCCTCTAATAAATATTGAGATCCAATGTTAGAGGTCATGATGAGAATGGTATTTTTGAAATCCACCGTTCTTCCCTGGGAATCGGTAATCCGTCCGTCATCCAGCACCTGAAGCAGCACATTGAACACATCGGGATGGGCTTTTTCGATCTCATCAAACAGCACCACTGTATATGGCTTACGGCGTACCGCCTCCGTCAGCTGACCTCCTTCCTCATAGCCCACATATCCCGGAGGTGCCCCAATCAGACGGGATACAGAATATTTCTCCATATATTCACTCATATCAATTCGAACCATATTTGTCTCATCATCAAACAAACTGGCAGCCAGAGATTTGGCAAGCTCGGTTTTACCCACTCCGGTAGGTCCCAGGAACAAAAAGGAACCAATGGGTTTGGATGGATCCTTAATTCCTGCCTTGGAGCGCAAAATCGCCTCTGACACCATGCGAACTCCTTCCTCCTGGCCAATCACACGACGATGCAGTTCCTCTTCCAGATGCAAGGTTTTCTCCCGCTCTCCTTCCGTCAACTTAGAAACCGGAATTCCCGTCCATCTGGAAATAATCCGGGCAATTTCTTCATCGGTAACACTTTCCTGTACCAGAGTGCGTTCCTCCGACTTCACTCTCTCCTCTTCTGCCGCCAGCTGCTTCTCCAATTCCGGCAGCTGCCCATACTGAATTTCTGCGGCACGGTTCAGATCGTAATTACGTTTAGCACTTTCCATAGCGGTACGAAGTTCATCAATCTGCTCTTTTAATTTATTAACCTTATCTACCGAAGCTTTCTCATTATCCCACTGTGCTTTCTGCTCGTTAAAGTTATCTCTTAATTCTGCTAATTCCTGCTGCAACTCTGCCAGACGCTCGCCAGACAAACGATCCGTTTCTTTCTTGAGGGCAGCTTCCTCAATCTCCATCTGCATAATCCGGCGGCGTATTTCATCTAATTCAGACGGCATACTATCCAGTTCTGTCTTAATCATGGCACATGCTTCGTCAATGAGATCAATTGCCTTATCCGGCAGAAACCGATCAGAAATATAGCGGTTGGACAGGGTAGCCGCCGCTACCAGAGAACCATCGGTAATCTTCACACCGTGATAAACCTCATAGCGGTCTTTCAGACCACGCAAAATCGAGATCGTATCCTCCACCGTAGGTTCATTTACCATAACCGGCTGAAAACGCCGCTCCAATGCTGCATCTTTCTCAATATACATGCGATACTCATCCAGAGTGGTCGCACCGATACAGTGCAGTTCTCCCCTTGCCAGCATCGGTTTCAGCATATTTCCGGCATCCATGGCTCCATCTGTTTTTCCGGCACCCACAATGGTATGCAGCTCATCTATAAACAAAATAATCTGGCCATCACTTTTTTTCACTTCTTCTAACACGGCCTTTAAGCGTTCCTCAAATTCTCCCCGATACTTCGCCCCAGCCAACAGAGCTCCCATATCTAACGCAAATATCTGCTTATCCTTTAATCCCTCTGGCACATCGCCTCTGACGATACGCTGCGCCAAGCCCTCTATGGCAGCAGTCTTACCTACGCCTGGTTCTCCAATTAGTACCGGATTATTCTTGGTTTTGCGGGAAAGAATTCGAATCACATTCCGGATCTCTGCATCCCGTCCGATAACCGGATCCATTTTACCGCTTCTGGCTCTCTCCACCAGATCCTGCCCATACTTCTCCAGTGTATCATAGGTTGCTTCCGGATTATCACTGGTCACACGCTGATTACCACGCACCTCAGATAATACCTGCAAAAATCGTTCCCTGTCAATCTGGCAGGTTTGGAACAAATCTTTAATCTCCCGGCTGGGATGTGCCAGCAGACTAAGAAATAAATGCTCCACGGAAACGTATTCGTCTCCCATCTGCTTTGCCTCATCCTCTGCATATACCAAAGTCTCATTCAAAAATTTATCAATGTGGAGTTCACCACCGCTAACTTTGGGACGCTTCTGCAGTAGGCCTTGAATCTGTGCCTCAAAGACTTGTGCCTCTATCCCCATCTTATCAATTAGTTTGCGAATCAGGCTGTCCTCCACTGTCATCATCGCTAGAAGTAAATGTTCTTCCCCAATCTCCTGATGACCATAATCCATCGCCACCTTTTCACAACCTTGTACCACTTCCTGTGATTTCTGTGTAAACTTGCTAATATTCATATGCGCCACCTCCTGATCACAAAGCAACTGATTACAAATTATCAGTCATGCCACTATATCACTAAGGTATTTCTATGTTGCTGTTCATCACCCAGCGATACATCTGTGTTACAACTATGTTATAACACTTTTATTAGCACTCGTCAAGATAGAGTGCTAATAATTTGTTGCACTATTATTCCAAGTATATCCACTCTAAAATTGCGTAATCAAAGAAACCGTCATAAAACGAAATTCCTCACAATCAGTTTCATGACGGTTTACTCTGCATCATCTAATTCATCGCATTCCAAAAACCAGCTGGGTTTTCTGCCGGAAACTTCGGCTAATAGAAAGATCAGATCTAATGATGGTTTCTTCAAGATATTCGGTGCTTCTAACGCAGCAAGATGTTCCCTGGAAATCCCCATTTTCTCTGCTAATTGCTCCTGCGTCAGCTTCAAATGTTTTCTACAATAGGAAATTTTATAACCAATCTCCATATAACGTTCATCAAATTGTTTTTGCCCTAAATTTTTCATCATAAGTACACCTCTTTAACACTATTTTATCATTCTGTGAAATTATTGAAATTCTCTACCAAACTACTATTGTAATCTAATGTGCTACAATGGTGTCTTATCAAAATATAATTGAACCATATTCTATCCTATCCATACTTGCATAATTATCCTGAAAACTATATTCTATATGATATACGAAAGGATGGCGGATATAATGTACACGGTTGGTATTTGTGATGATAATGATATGTTCTGTTGGGAAATGGAGAGCATTATTTTAGATTATTGCAATAAAATACATCTGAAAATAGAAACATTGATCTTCTCCTCCGGGGAAGAATTATTAGAATATTGGCATAGAGGCAGTCAGATTGATCTGCTATTTCTGGATATTGAACTACAGACCACAAGCGGCATCCAAATTGGCAATGAAATTCGTAGGAATTTAGCGTGTGAAAATACACAGATTGTTTTTGTCTCCATCAAGAAGGATTATGCCATGCAGCTATTCAAAATCAGACCGATGGATTTTCTCATCAAACCTGTTTCCTATGAAGATGTATCCAAGGTTATTGACACATTCTGCACCTTATTTGTCAATCTTAAACCTTTTTATGAATATCAAGCGAATAAAAGAATTCACCGCATCGATCCGAGAACGATTATTTGTATGCACAGCACTGGAAAGATGATAACTGTCATTACTACGGATCAAAAATATAAACATTATGGGAAATTATCAGACTGTATGCAGCAATTAAATAATAATATTTTCATTCACGTCCATAAATCCTATATCATCAATATTAATTATGTAACGGAATACAGAGCAAATGAACTGATCCTGACCAATACCAGCCATATCCCCATCAGCCAGGCAAGGCGACAATTTGTCAAAGACTTTATTTTAATGAAACAGATAGAAAATCGTTAAATATGATGGAAGCGATGCAATGCCAAATAATAGTTTATCTGCAAACTGAAAATACCACAGGAGACTGCAATGTATGGACTGTATTCCTATGTCATCAATTTATTGTATGTTTATCTAAACATCAGAATTATCCGAATATTCCTAGCAAAAAAGGAACGGCATCCCATTCCTTTTCTTCTATCATATACGATTATTTGTTCCATCACCTGGATATCCGATACCATGCTTCATTCCCAGGCAGGCACCATCATCATCCTTTTTCTATTTCTATATTTCTACTCCCTCTACTATTTTGAGGCAGGCACTCTAAACCGCATAGCAGTTATTGCAGTCTCTATTGGTCTAACCAATGTCTCACAAGGAATCGTACTGTATTTTTGCCGCTATTCGTATCTCAATTTGCAAGATCATCGCTATTATTCCGGTATTCCACCTATTCTTACCCTGGCATTGGTTATGATATGGGAACATTTCCTCTCCTCCAGGCAATCAGATACCGCTCAGACCATTTATCATTTTCAAATCATCTTTATCTGTTTAAGCAGCATTTCCCTATGTGGAATTCTACTTTTTGTCACTGTCATATCCCCGATCATGTTATGTATCTGTCTATTTGTAATCTACTTAATCAATATTCTATCCCTAATCATGTACTCCAAACTCAGCACAATGCAGCAAAAAGAACTGGATCACAAAGCACTGGAACAACGAGTCCTAATGTATCAAAATCAATTTCAGATCATGCAGCAGTCTCAAAACGAACTTCGCTCTCTGCGGCATGATCTGAAAAATCACCTGTTATTAGTCGAAAAATATCTGGAAACGGATCAGACAAATACTGCCATTCAATATATCCAGGATCTAACTCAAACACATTTAATCACAGAAGCCTGTGTCAACACTGGCAATCACGAAATTGACTGTGTATTTAACTACCTGCTGGGATCAGCAAAGCAGATGGGCTGTGAGATGCAGACATCCATCAAAATCCCCTCCCAAGCCTTTATGCCAACCCTGGATCTGAATATTCTGATCAGCAATCTACTAACAAATGCCATCGAAGCTATGAGCATCTGTCATAAAAAATATTTGAGCGTCATCGTAAAATATAACCGCAACATTTTATATATCAGTGTTCACAACACCTACCAAGGCAAACTCCGCAAACAAAATAACTATTTTCTGACTACCAAAAAAGAACAACAACTCCATGGGTATGGATTCAAAAATATACATGCCATCATCGAAAAATATCATGGTACTTCCAACTTCTGCACCGAAAATAATATCTTCAAAGCCGACATCATTCTGTACATAAAATCGGACTAAAACTGCTCGTTACCACTCACAATCTATCTTTTGACAGGATAATTTTCTGTTATCCATGAGAGAATCGGCTGTGAATGGTAACAACCTTTCTGTTAATCGGAACAATATTTTCTGTTGCTGCGGATTCCGGCAATACAAACCAGACAAATCAACAGGATTCCCACAAGTCCTGATAGCGCTGCCGTCATCCCGGACCAGGTATACTGCACAAACCCGTTCTGATTTAAGATATACTCAATGAAATACCAGCTCAATCCCCACGCCAGAAAATATCCCACGATGATGGCAGCTATGGCGGCTGAAACATGTTCCAGCAACAACATTCTCAGCTTCTGTTTTGGGCTCATTCCCACCACCTCATACAGCCAAATCTCTTTCCTGCGAAGGGCAAGATTGGAACATATGGTATTGTAAATCTGAATCATACAGATTAATCCAACACATACAATAAATAGAGTAGAAATCATTTTAACAATCTGCATAGTATGCACCATATCCAGATACTGCTCTATACTAAAACTTCCCTCCGAATAACTACCATAATCAGATGTGTTTGTTACCAGAGACCCAGCCGTCATGGCACAATGGCTTTGTTCTTTACAATACGTCTGTAACGTGTCATCCAGAAGCACATCCGGATCACGCTTGACCAAAATACCCCAATCCCAATATCCCATTTCCTGGTCACTAATAGAATCCCCGGAATTCCGAACCTGTTCTGTTGGTATGGCGTCTATCGTATGGATCAGCTCGATCCAAGGATTCATCGTATCATTTCCAGTCAAGACATTTTCCGATATAATTCCCTGTATCACATAATCTTCTACATATCCCTGCTCCACAGCCCATTCATGCAGCAATCTCCGGAATGTATAAAAATACGTGATCTCCTCTTCTGGCACTGATAAAACTACCCCTAGCTTCCGCAAAGTCTGAATATACTCTTTCCTGTACTCTGCAAAGTTCTCATTCTCGTCAGAATAGTTTTCTAAATATTCAATAGATCCTGTATCTGTTCCCTCTTCTATAGCACGCATACCATGTTTCTTTGCCACCTGTTCCATGGCATCCTGATAGACCTGTGCCGCCTTTTTTCTCCCCTCCAGATTTAACCATAAAATATGATCTCCCACCTGATACCCTGTCTGCCGGACATCCTCTTGATTAAACTCCGTCTCCGTGGTAGAAACATTATATTCCATATCACAAAGAATAACTCCATTCTCCTGTGTCATGGCATCATAATCTATTTTTCCCTCGATTAGATACGGTTTTAGGCTTTCAAGATCCTCACTGCCATATGCATGATGGAATGCCAATCCGCCCTTGCTCTCCTGCATATATTTCCGAAACACAGGATCCACATCCTGTTGCAAACTTGCCACTTCAAATTCCACTCCCGATTTTTGGACAGATTCCAATTGTGACAAATCCTTTTGTATGTTATCTGCCAGTTCTGGATCGTAGGCGCTGCGATCTGGCACTAAAGCTTCCAGATACTCTTTTTTCTGCCCCTGATAGATATTATCCACTGTTGCATACAGACTCTTGCTGACACTTCCCATGATACCTACTACCGTCATACATACCAGCAAACTCACAAAGAAACCCATAAGTCTTCCACGATTTCGGTTCATATTCTTGTAGGCATATTCCCCTGGCGCACCAAACAGTTTCCCCCAGAAACCACTCTGATGATAACTCAGTTTTTCCATTAATTTTCCATTCCGTCTACGCAATACAATATTATTATGAATGGCTTCAATGGGAGAAAGATGTCCCGCCTGACGTGACGGTTCCAAAAGTGAATATAAGGTAACTGCAACACACAGCACCACTGTTCCCAGAACAGCACTGCCATAAAGTCCAAACCGGAAAGGTACTTCTCCGTTCAAAACCCGATTCAGCCATGGTGTAATCGCCTGCAAAAGCCCGTAACCGATACCTACGCCAAACACGGTGGCCACCAGACTCATCATCAATCCCTCTGCAGCTAACAGAAGATATAATTGTCTTCTGGACATTCCCACACAGCGATACACTCCATAATCCCGCATCCGTTCCACCACAGAAATCATCATGGTATTCCGCAAAATCATAATACAAAAAAGTGCAATAATAGATGCCAGAATTGCCTCCACAGAACGATACAAAGCCGGAAACTCTGAGTCTCCCTGCCCCAGGTACATCTCTATTTCCTCATTTACCAGGATATCTAATCCAGTCTGTTCCTGTAAAGATTCAGCGCTCCGCCGCAGATTCGACAGATCCTTGAGCTGAATATTCACACTACAACTATCCCCTGGCTGCAGCTCATCAGAGGTACAACTGTACTTTTCATAAAACCTCTCTGTTCCATAATCTTCGTCCGAATAATCCTCATCATTATCCATCCATGTACCGTTGATAATACGAATCCCTTGTACTTCATCGCACTGTTCCAGGACATGGATCTGTTCAATCATCTCCTGCGTTACTCCCAGATCCTCGCCATCCTCTGTCAGATTATCCACATTTGACCAAAGCTGCCCGTCATCTCCACCATTTAAACGATAGGAATAATCCCAAATGGAATGACCGGTTGTCAAAACTGCAAAACACATGACAAAAGTAACTACAATTCCCAAAATAGAATATATGGTTCTCCCCTTGTGACGAAGCATATAATGCCACGCTAAATAAATCCAATATCTCATCTTTTCCTGACACCTCCAATTCCTGCCATACACACAAGTACAGTCAAGACCAAAATAACTGCTCCCGTCAATAAAACAGAGCTTGCAGACCAGATATATTGAATCCTGCCGTCCTGGTTAAAAATATGCTCAATAAAATAGTAACTGCCCATTCTGGCAATCAAATAACCAACTGGTATGGCTGCGATGGCAGCCGCCCCATGCTCTAACAATAGCATCCATCTTTCCTGCCTGCGGCTCATGCCTACCACTTCATACATCCACAATTCTTTACCTCTTAGGGCAATATTGGCGCATAGAGTATTGTAGATCTCTATCATACAGATCAAGGTTATACTGGCAATTATCAGGACAGAAATCGTCCGGACAACCTTCATCGTATGCAGCATATTTAAATACTCTTGCATATCATAGCCATCCGTCCCCTCAAAAATATATCGATAGCTATCACGTCCCAGATTGTTACTGTCACAATACTGTTCCAGTGCCCCATCCTGTATCGTAGATGGATCACGACTTACAGCAATGGACCAGCCCCAGAACCCTGACTCATCAACCGCCCCCTCTGCTACCATAGCATCCACTGTATGCACGAATTGAATATCCCAAGCAATTGTCTCCAAACTCTGAAATGGATTTTCGGAAATAATGCCGACAATTTGATATTCCACCGTTTCCCCGTGGTCATACAGCCACCGATCCATATATTCCCTAATCTCCCCAATCGATTTCATATCATTGATCTGGGGCGATAAATCAATTCCCTGCTCGCCAAGCATTTGAATAAATTCCTGACGATACCTCTCAAATCCCTCATCCTCTTCACTGCGGTTCTCCAAACAAACGTAGAATAAATCATCGCTATCCTCCGATTTCGTCGGTTTCCCTATCCCCTGTGTCTTCCACAGCCGCACCGCATCCCATCTGGTAGCCGGAATACCCTCCTTTTCCGCCAAGGTCTGTAATATATCATCATAAATTTTCCCGGATTTTCTACGTCCCGCAGAACTGAAGCAGGTAATACGATCCCCCACCTGATAGTCGGTTAGCCGAAGATCCTTCTGCTCAAAATCTGTCCTTTTATCGCTGACATTGTACTCCATATCACAAAGCAGCACCCCATTTTCCTGCGTCATAGTATCATAGTCTATACTTCCCTCAATTAAATATTTTTTTAATTCCAACAAGTCTTGTCTGTCGAAAGCACTATGATTCATATATCCCACAGTGTCTTCCCCCAGGTACTTCTTCTGTCTGGGATCATAAATCTCCAAATCAATCCCACTCATAATCACTCCGGTTTTTCGGACACTATCCATAGCCGCCAGATCCTTCTGGATTTTTTGTACCAATTCTTCATCATAGTCACCATCTGGTGAAATAGATTCCAGATATTCTACTTTTTTTCCCTGATAAATATTATCAACAGTGGCATACAAACTTTCCGAAAAACTTTCCGTGAGACCTACCATCGTCATACATACCAGCAGACTGACAAACAGTCCACCAAACCTTCCTCTGTTACGATTTAAATTTTTATAGGCATACTCCCCCGAAATTCCAAATATCTTTCCCCAGATTATTCCCTTATGGTATGCCAGGTTCTCGCGCAACTTACCTTTACGATTTCGCAGAACGATGTTATTTTGAATCGCCTCAATCGGAGAAAGGGACACCGCCTGCCTGGATGGTTCCAACAGCGAAAATAACGTTACCGCAATACATATCACAGTTGTATAAAGAACAGCCTGATAATACAAGCCAAAGTGAAAGGGAATCTGCAATGTCAATGCCTGATTAAGCCATGGTGTAATCGCCTGCAGAAAACCATAGGCAATACCCACTCCCAAAATGATTGCTGCAAGACTCATAAACAGTCCCTCTACCGCCAACAACCGATACAACTGCTTCCTGGACATTCCCACACATCGATACACTCCATAATCCCGCATCCGTTCCACCACAGAAATCATAAGCGTATTCCGAATGATCATAATAGAAAACAATGCAACGATTGCAGCCAAAACTGCTACCACACTCCGATAAAAAGAGATCATAAACAAATCTTCACTCTGCCCCAGATAATCAGCTACTTCCAGATCAACACAGACATCCAAGCCGGTCTTTTCTCCTAATAAAGCAGCACTGCCTTGCAAATCCGAAAGATCTTTTAACTGGATCTTCAAGTCACAGAGACAACCAGCCTGCAAATCATCCACGGAGTAATCAGATTGCCTCTGTACATTCCCGTCCACATCAGACTCTTCTGTTATTGATGATGTATAATTGTTAATCCACAAATGACGAACTTCGCTACACTTCTCTAATGTCTGAACCTTGGCTATCGTCTCCTGCGACAAACCATACATATCCTCCTCAGGCCAATTAATCCACAATTGAGAATGTTCTACTCCTGCACATTCCAGGCCATAATCCCAAAGAGAATATCCCACCGTCAAAACCGAGAAACACATCACATAAGTAATCAAGATACCCAGAACGGAATAGATCGTACGGCTCTTATGACGCAACATGTACTGCCACGATAAATAAATCCAATATCTCATGGCTATCCTCATTTCTGCGCTGCCCTTTGCGCATAATGCAACGTTTGTGTCGCAGCGCAGACACAAACTTGCCGAGTGAAAAATAATTTTTTTCACTCTTATTCCCCTTCCGATATAGCATGTTTAATACGAATATCAGACTGGATCACCCCATCCGATAACGTGATGATGCGATCCGCCATGGCAGCAATTGTTTCATCATGGGTTACACATATCAACGTCTGGGAAAATTCCCGCACAGATTGTTTTAATAGTGCCATAATCTCTAAACCGGTACTATGATCCAAATTACCGGTTGGCTCATCTGCCAGGATCATAGATGGATGGTTTGCCAACGCCCTGCCAATCGCCACACGCTGTTTCTGCCCTCCGGACAGCTCATCCGGCATCGCCTTTCTTCTCTCCTGCAGTCCCAGGATATCCAGCAGTTGGTCCAGATAGGCATCTTCCATTTTTTTCTGATCCAAGCGCACCGGCATCTTGATATTCTCCTCCACCGATAATACCGGAATTAAGTTATACTCCTGAAAAACAAAACCCACACGTCTCCTGCGGAAAACCGCCCGCCGCTCCTCTTTCATGCCGAATACTTCCTCATCCTGCAGTTTTACACTACCGGAAGTAGCGGTATCCACACCACCCATCATATGTAACAGGGTTGATTTTCCGGAGCCGCTGGCACCCACAATGGCAATAAACTCTCCCTTGTCAACGGTAAAACTTACCTGGTTTAGAGCAGTGACCGCTGTCTCACCCTTGCCATAAACCTTTGTCAGATCTTTTACTTCTAAATAACTCATAGCATACCTCATTTCTTTGCGATTTTATTTTATGTTATCACGGGAAGCTTTCAATTGCATGAATGGAAGCTTACAAAATCGTAAGAAAAGGGGAGTTTTGTATTTTTTCGATGAACTTTTGAATCCCCAAAGGGGATGTCGCACTAGCAGATCATTTAGTGCAACATCCCCTTCTCTTTCAATCGCCCAAACACTGTTTGGGTTTTTCAATAACGAAAAGGCTAAACACTGCTTCACTTTTTCAGCAACAAATTTCCGAATCGGTGTTTCGGAAATCCATATCCAAACCAGTTCATCATAGTCCTAAAACATTATGCAGATATCAAACGCACTAAAGCCTGCATCTGCTCATAGACATCCCTTTTTGTCATTTCAATTTCATCCTCATCCGTCAGCCCCAAAAAATCTACTATATCTTTAGAACCTGCATGGTCAGGAGATGCAAACTTACCCGCAAGCTTTTCTTTCATTTCCTGCACAAGTTTATTGTTGGCATTTGATTGAAATTCCTTTGCCAATTCTTTTACGCCACCCCTGTAATGCTTGATCAAAAAATAGATATCATAGGAATCCTTTGCCTTTCCACGCCCCATTGCTGCTGTTTTCATAATCAAATATGGAACTACTGCAATTACACTGACATTTGCAACATCAATTGCCCCATCTGGTCTTTTATCCTCCAAAGAGATTTTCTGTGAAGGATAATCAAATGCGAAATTGCCGCCAGTAGCTTTTAATGCCTTCATCCCCTGCACATGTTGACTACGTTTCTTCTCCTGTGTCCCTCCATACATACCAGCAAGAATATCTACGTCCACATCATAGGAAATGCCCTCAACTTCTACCGTTTTTATAAAAGAAAAGTATTTTTCGGGATGCTCTCTATATCCATTTTTCAAAAGAATCCTTGACATATTCTGATATCCCTCATCATGCAGTGTCAGATGATTAATTAATACATCCACATCTACACTGCCTATATGACCTTCTCCCGGAAACATTAAATCCGGAACCCAGCCTCCTACAATCCGGATATCTTCTTCATATTCTCCGAAAATATTTACCAACTCCACTAATATTCTATGAGCTGCCTCTTTCTGCCCCTCCGAATAGTCCACGCTACTTTTCAAATCTTCATCTCGTATCATTTCAAAATCTCCTTTAGCAGGACCGCTTCTGCAAGTTCCTCCCCACGTCCCTTTATCTGCATACTGTCCAAATATATTTGTAATGGCGATACCACCATATCATTCCCAATAATCCGGCTGTCCTTTTTATAAGAATCATTTTCCAGCGAATAAATAATGACATTTGCACCGCTATCTACTTCCTTTAACCCCAGATAATCAACTGCTTCCAATATATCCTCGGGAGCAATATACACATGCACTTTGTCATAACGCACAACTGGAGCATATCGGACTCCACCGGAAAATCCGGTAAGATAATAATCAATTCCCATATCCCGCTTCAAGTCACTCAATTTTCCTTCCAGTACAGAAGGGTTATCCAAACTATAACATAAATAAGCAGGTACTGTCTTTTTCCCGTATGTTTTACTCCACTCCACCAAAAGCAGTTCCGGTTCTGAAATACGATACCCCTCCGCTGATTTCACTGCCCATGCATTTTTTATCAAAAAATCCATCACTTTGGAAACCTGGCCAATACTGCACTCCACTGTCTCTGCGAGATGTTTTAATCGCCATAACCTATTTATATCTACAAAAAGTTCCCGTAATATCGTAGATGATACCACCGCAGAACGCTCAAATACAGAAGTAGATGCTCTGCTATTTTCCGGATTCAAATTCTTGTTTCCCCGTTCAGAGAGATAAATGGAGTGTCCAACAAACCAGCAGTTTCCAGCATAATCAAAATATCCAACACCATTTTCCTCACATATCTGCGCAGTTCTTTCTGAAATATACGGAGATACTAATACGTAATCTCTCTTATCCTTCTCTCTTTTCTCTAATAACTGCACCACATCAGACGGATATGATTTTAGCATAACGTACACATGTATTTTAAACTCAAATCCGTCGTCCATCTCAATAACAGCATCAAATCCATATCCTGTTAATGCACTAACTTCATACTTTTGAATATTGGGAAGTTTTAGAAACTTTTTTGCAACACATTCCATTGAAGGTATTGGTTTCACTTTCATCTCGCCTTTCACTCATATAGTGAAACTGATTATATCAGTGAAACTTCCTTATGTCAATCTTTTCTATTTTATTTTTAACTCTTTATCGTATTAAAGCTCTTCCCAATCTGTGTAATTCCTGTGTAAATTCCCTCCCTCTCAATCTCTCCCATCCCCCAAAACCAAGCCTTCCCCCCTTCCTCCAACCACTTACAGTTTTGTAAGAATAGAGTAGAATTATTATAGATTTTGTTTTTTTCAAAAGTTGTTGCATATTTTTAAATGCCCTTGTTTTAGGCGGTTAGATGGAGAAAGAGGAAAAATAAGTTTTCAATATATCAGTGCAATATCAAAACTAATTATTCTCTAAATCCTCTATGAATCATCATACATTTCTCTATATGCATTAATGTAAAATATCACACAAGCCGGGTAGACTTTATAATATCTTCTACATACTCTTTTATATAATCCTTCATAGTCTATTTCCTTTCACTTGCATCTATCAGAATATCTGACAGACCAACTCCCCGTTCAATCATCCTTCTTACAAATAGGATGGACTCAATTTCAACCGCCTCGAATCGCACACAATATAATTTTATTGCTTAGTCTTAAAAGCACATCTGACTATCTTTCATCCGCAATATCCAGTTTTCCCGACTGCTCTACAATTTTCCTTTCCTGTGTCTTAACACGACGTTCAAGTTTTCTAATATCTTCGGACGGAGGCAGTTCCTCTGGTTTTATTCCACGCTGTCCAAGCATATCACGAACAGAACTATTGTTTTGAATATGTTCCGTGGTAATCGCCAGCTCCCCCTGTAAATCTTTTTCCTCAACATTATAATTCGTCATTTCCACTGCAAGATTTTTAGCAGCAATTGTAAGAGTAGGAAGAAAGTCTGCTAATGGTCTCTTATCTTTGACACCTAATTTTTCTTTCATTTCTTGCGTTGTATATCCGCCAAACAAAGCACTATCGCCTTTTGAACGAATACGCCCGAATCCGGCATCATCTACACCACGCTCATAAATATTTTGAGAGAGACGTTTTTCGGATTCCCGTAATCTGCCACGCGCCTCTGTTCGTTCTATATAAGCAATCCTTTCCTCAATAAGTTCCTGCTTTCTAGTCTGTACTGCAAAATAGCCTTGCGCAAACGCAATTTCATCCTTTTTAGGATCACCATTCTGTGCAATAAGATAGCAAGCGTAACGTGTCAGCATATAATCTTTCACATTACGCTTTGCACCTTTTCCTACCGTTATCATTTTCGTGACCTCACGAAAATGATCAGAAACCTTAACACCAGCTGTTTGACAAGACTCCATAGCACGTTGTATTACTTTGTCAAAGTTTTCCCAACGTTCATATCCTAATAATTGCATAAGTTCACGCGCAAACCAGAATTCTACATCTGTATCTTCGACTTTATGTATCACAGCATCAAATCCCTGTTTGATAGCAACAATTCTGTTTTTATCCATAGTAACTCTCCCCTCTAAATAATCCTCTTATCTCGTTCTACTCCAGCATTATCACTGATCAATTTTTCATATTCTATCTGATATTTGATGAGCCTGGGAATGTACGCCGGAGGTGTCCTTTTTCCGGCTTCCCAATCCTCTATCGTCCGAAGTGGAATTTCAAAATGGTCAGAAAAAGCTTTGCGACTCAATCCTGTCTCTTTTCTTATATCAATAATGAGTTGGTTAATGCTGTTCATAGTATGCCTCCCGCATCACACGCATTGCGTGTTTTTTTATTATTATACATCTTTTTTTACAGGATGTGAAGCCCTTTTTGCATTGACACCAGCTCCCTAATTCCTACCAGCTCCCAGACTTATTTCTTATCGTATTGAAGTTCTTCCCAACCTGTGTAATTCCTGTGCAAATTCCCTACCCCAATTCCCCTAACTCCCCAAAAACAAGCCATTCCCTCTCCCTCCAACCACTTACAGTTTTGTAAAAATGGGGGGAATTATAGAAATTCTTATATCTTGATATATCTTTACGAACCATTGATTTTACGGCATTTCCACACCTTTTGCCATGATGTATCTTCTTATAGAATTTCATAACTTTTTAGGCATTTGTTATAGAAATCTCGGCAAAGCCTTGAAAATACTAAAGTTTTCGCGGGTGTACTCTCCTTCACATCTTGTATCGTGTTATATCGTTTTCCCTTGGTTATGACCAATGAAAAGGAAAAAACAAGGAAAAGGGTATTTTCTTAGCATACAACTGTTAGTTGTATATATTTCTCCCGATATTATGTGGACAAAGAAAAATATCAGTGTAAACTAATAGTCAGAAAGGGGATGTATTATGGAATTACTTGGAACAAAAATCCAGACATTACGAAAAAATAAAAATATGACACAAGCGCAACTTGCAGAGGTATTAGCGGTTTCTTCTCAGTCAGTAAGCAAGTGGGAGAACAACATGTCTATACCTGACATTTCGTTGCTACCAATTATTGCTCGATTTTTTGGGATTACAATGGATGAGTTGTTCAACTATCGATTAGATTCTTTGAATTATCGAGAGAGGTTCATTCGATTTATGGCAGATAACGGTGTTCTCCAATTTGGAGAGTTTCGGTTGCAAAGTGGTCGGGTTTCGCCTTATTTTATCAATACAGGGAACTATAAATCAGCCAGTCAATTATCCAAGCTGGGAGAGTTTTATGCCGAATGTATCCGAGAGCATAATGTAGAATCTAATTTACTTGCAGGAAATACATATCAGGAAATTCCGATAATGATTGCAACCAGTATGACTTTATTCAACCGGTACGGAATCGATATTCCGTACAGCATTGATGACACTGTCGGAAAGCCAATGGATCGCTGCGACAAGGTAACTTTAATTAAAGATACACTGACATCAGGTCATACACTCTTAAAAAATCTGCAAGCAATACAAAATAGCTCAGGAAAATGTGTTTCTGATGTGATTGTGTCAGTTGACCGCATGGAGAAATGTACAACTTCTCGCTGTTCAGCTAGAGATGAAATAGAGCGGATGTACAATGTGAAGATTCATGCTATTGTAACTTTAGATGATATCGTTCGTGCAGTGGAAAAAGGTGTCATTGGTGGTACAGAATATTTGACTGCAATGAAACAATACAGAAAAGAATATGGAGGAGAGCAGAATGGTTATCGATAGACTGATTGAGCAAATTAAAAACAAGAAAAATCCATGTATTGTGGGTATCGACCCAGAGTGGAGTAAGATTCCGGGGTGCTACATAACGAATACAGTCACAGAAGCAGAAAACATCTTACATTGGGCAATAGATGTGATTGATGCTGTGGCAGATATTGTTCCGGCTGTAAAACCCCAAATGGCCTTTTTTGAGGTCTTTGGTGCTGAGGGTGTGCGAGTTCATCAGCAGGTAATACAGTATGCCCATAATAAAGGTCTTGTTGTAGTAGATGATAGCAAGAGAAATGATATTGGAAATACTGCAAAAGCCTATGCCTACGCACACTTGGCAAAAAAGGGTCCAATTAACGCAGACTTTATGACTGTTTCTCCTTTTCTCGGAACAGACAGCATACAACCTTTTATTGATATGTCAATCAAAGAGGAAAAAGGTATATTTGTACTAGTTAAGACATCTAATCCCAGTTCAACTGAGATTTCCGATGCAACCAATGCTCACGGTGAAAAAATAAGGGATTGGCTGGCAAGTTATATTCACACGATAGGAAAGAATTGCGTTGGCAAGTATGGTTATTCCAATATCGGCGCTGTGGTTGGTGCAACATTTCCAGAGGAAGCATATCTGCTTCGAAACATTATGAAGAATAACTTGTTTCTTGTCCCTGGCTTTGGTGCACAGGGTGGCGAAGCGAAAGATATTGTTCCCTGCTTTAACGAAGATGGATTGGGAGCGATTGTAAGTTCCTCTAGGGGGATACTTTATAAGCATTTAGATGTTGCAGAATACGATGGAACGAAAAACATGTATGTGGAGATTGTAAAAAATCAAGCAAAGAATATGCAGCAGTTAGTTTATAAAGAACTGAGCAGGAATTATCCTAATAAAGAATACTAAAAACATTTATCACTCCTCTACCCCCATGATATCTTCACACCATTCATAGATCTGATTCACCTGCTTATTATTTGTTGAATAATAAGCAGCTCCAAACTTTTTCGTATGAAAAACGAAACATTGAACTTTTCCAGATCCATCACCATCATAATACAGCCAGTGCCAATCCCATTCATTTGTCAGCACAGAAGGCCAAGACCGAAGATCCATGGGAGAATTTAAACTTGATTTCTTTTTTTTGAATATCTTATACATTTTCCGATATTTTCTAATAGCTGCATTTCTACTGCAGGAACCACGAGATTGAATCTTATCTTCTATTTCTCCTGCCCTATATGCATTAATTAAATCTTCGTGGTAACTGTTGCATACATTTGGATCATCGGAATAATAACATTTCCCGTGCTTATCCATAAATGTAATCTCACATACTTCCTTCCGCACTTCATCATAATTTGTACACACAAACACAATATCAGGTATTCGTGGGGGATAACAAAGATGACTGTCCAATAAACACACTGCTCCCGCCAGAAAAAGCATTATCAATATCCTGAACAACTTTCTTTTCATAGAAGTTTTTTTGTATTTCTTCCATACTTCAACCAAAAATTTCATTGATTTCCCAGACACCTCCTTCTGTTAAATTGCATTCATTAACTACATGTTCCTTTACCACTCTTCTGATTATTGATTGCCAGAAAGGCATGAAAAACCGCCGTATTAGATTTTGACCTTCCAGAGCTTTTCAGGACATTATATAGTTGAGAAACCAGAAGACAACACAAAGGGAGGAAACAGCATGAAACAAAGGAAAAAACGCTTACAAAATCTGTTCCTTTGTCTGATATTGTTGATGAGCAGTTGTTTTGGACAATGCCACATCACCAGGGAGACAAAGGCTGCAGAAAGCAGAGAAGTCATGAGAAATCTGACATCTATGGAACTTGTAAAGGACATGACTCTGGGATGGAATCTGGGAAACAGCCTGGATGTCTGCGTCGCAGACCGGGATGGAGACGGCACCATTGATAATACTCCATCTGGAAGTGTAGATGAAACCTTATGGGGAAATATCAGGACAACACCAGAGATTTTTACAAGCTTGAAAAATCAGGGATTCAATGCAGTCCGTATTCCGGTAACATGGCGTGATCATCTCGGAGAAGCACCTGACTATCTGATTGATGAGTCATGGATGAACCGTGTGCAGGAGGTTGTAGACTATGCCTATGATCAAGGAATGTATGTGATTATCGATCTGCATCACGACGGTGGTGATGATACAGAATTTGGCGCATGGATTCGCAAGGCATCCACAGATAAAGAAGCGGTTCTGGAGAAATACACGGCTATTTGGAGACAGATTGCAGAGCGGTTCCAGAATTATTCAGATCATCTGATCTTTGAGTCTGTAAATGAGGTGGGATTTGATGACCTGTTCCCTTCGAAAGGTTGTGAATTGTTAAATGAAATTAATCAAACTTTTGTGGATTTAATCCGTTCCAGCGGTGGAAATAATACGAAGCGACATCTTTTAATTGGAGGTTACTGGACAGACATTTCTGCCACCAGTAATGGTTTCTTTCAGATGCCGGAGGATCCACAGAAGCGTTGTATTCTTTCTCTGCACTACTATACACCATGGCAGTTTTGTACTACCGATGAACAGAAAACATGGGGAAGTACCTTGGATGGCGAGGAGATGCAGAATAATTTAGATATTATCAAGGAATCTTTTATTGATCAGGGTATTCCAGTTATCATCGGTGAATTTGGCGTAGGCCATGGTACAGAAGCAGAAAGCCGAATTCGTTTCTGTGGACACCTGATATCGCGTTGTAAGGCAATGGGAGTGCCTTGCTTTTATTGGGATAATGGAGAGGAGTTTGACCGCAGCAAACTGGAATGGCGTACAGAAGGGCTTGCAGAAGCTATGCTTCAAGCTGCGGGAGTCCCATTAAACACCACCTCTCCTAAGCCGACAAGACCTGTTGAACCAACATGCTCAGATATGCCTAGTCCACCATCGGCAACACCGACGGTGGATATACAGCCTATTCCTGCCGTTGGAAACGTATTTAAGAAAGAGACCGGAAGCTACCAGGTCACAAGGCTTGCTACTGGCGATAAATTAGGGACAGTTTCTTTCAAAAAAGCTGCCAATAAGAAGATCAAACAGGTGGTTATTCCGGCAAGCATTACGATTAATAATCTCTCTTATCAAGTAACTGCCATTCATAAAAATGCCTTTCAGGGCTGTAAAAAGTTAAAGAAGGTCACGATAGGAAGCAATATAACTAAAATTGGATCTGGCGCCTTCAAAGGTTGTAAAATGCTTAAGACAATTCGTGTGAATACGCCTTCCCTAAAATCTGTTGGCAAAAAGGCTTTTCGAGGAATCGGAAAAACTCCCGTTATTTATGTCCCAGGAAATAAAAAGAAAGCCTTTCGCAAAAAATTGGGCATTCAGGGGATTTATAAGAAACTGATTATGTTAAACCATACAAGCCTTAGCGTAATGCAGGGAGCACCTGACAAGGAACTAAACACCCTGAAAGTGATCGGAAGCAGCAAAAAAAACAGGTGGACCTCTGCCAATAAAAAAATTGCCACAGTAAATTCTAAGGGTCTGGTACAAGGAATTTCCGGTGGAACGACTACCATTACAGCAAAGGTTGCAGGAAAAAAACTCACTTGTAAGGTAAAAGTTATTCCTGTGCTTCCGGTTCCCATGCCAACGATAACTCCGACACCATCTAAAAAACCATCCCCTGACCCAACCCCGGAACCCGAGACAACAAAAGCACCAAAATGGACTCCAATGCCACTATTCTCCAGTGAACCGGATCCATCCAAAAACCAATCCGATGTAGCAGTATTGAATAATCTTGCAGAAAAATACCCTGACAGCGGGATTTATATTGATAATTTGGATTCCTGGAATTATGAATGGAATGATGATGGTCGTTTGACTGCGATTTACTGGAGAAATCTTTACATTGATGGGACATTTGAGATTAGCGGCTTACCGGCCCTTCAAAGTTTTAAGGCTGATTTTGGTGATTTTACTGAGCTAAAGATTTCTGACTGCGAATCCCTGAGTACAGTTTCCTGCGGCTATAATCCCTCTTTGAAAAAAATAGATTTGTCAAAGGAGGCAATAGTTTCTACGATTAGTTGTCTGGGAGACATGAAAGAACTTACAGAGGTGCTTATCAATGACAAAACAAATATACAGTCACTTTCTCTGGGAGATATTCCAAACTTAGCATGGGATTTTGCCCAATATCCCAATTTGGAATTTTTAATTAACTATAACAGAAGTACAACAGAGTTGGATCTGTCCTCAAATAAGAAATTAAAATATCTGTATTGCTATGATAATGAATTGAGCAGTTTAAAGGTTTCGGAAGGGATAGAAGAGTTACACTGTGATGCGAATTCTATCACTACCCTGGATCTTAGCAAGTCTATAAATTTGCGAATGTTATCCTGCCCTGGAAATCAGTTATCCAGTCTTGATTTAAGCAATAATAAGCAATTGGAATCCGCCAATCTCACAGATAATCAATTGACAAACTTGGAGCTTTCCGGCACTAAGAATCTGGTAGAACTGCAATGCGGAGAAAATAAGCTAACGGAACTGGCGCTGGATTCCTGTACCAGTCTGGAATCGTTACAGTGCAATGACAATTTGCTGACGGATCTTGATTTAAGTACATGTACGTCTCTGGTCGATGTAGAATGTAGTAATAACCCCCTAACGAAGCTGGATTTTGGCAAAGGAACAGATCTGCAGTATCTTAACTGTGAAAATAATCAGTTGGAGATGCTGGAACTGGCGGGAGAGAAAAAGCTGGAGAATCTAAATTGTTCGAAAAATCAACTGATCAAATTGGAGCTTGACAGTGAAAAAATGTTGGAGCTTGCATGTGCTTCCAATCAGCTGGCACAGTTAGACATAAGTGAACTTATCTCTCTGCTAGATCTGGATTGCAGCAACAATAAACTGGAACAATTAGATTTCACTCAGATAACAGACTTAAAACAACTAAACTGTTCGGGAAATCAACTAACCAGTTTAGATGTTGCTAATCTGATGCTATACGATTTGAATTGCTCAGACAATCCATTAAATTCACTAAATATCAACGGATGCCAAAATTTACAGTGCTTAAATTTCCGCCACACAGATATCACAACTCTGGATGTGTCCAATTTTATGGACTTGACAAATATCTATTGCGATTCTGTAGATTTATTACTTGGATGGAAGTATCTGGAAAAAGATGCTGCTGATGTTGCAGCACTCGAGGCCTTAATTCATAAGATTCTGGAATCTTATGATGAGTCCGGTACCTCTGACAACAACCCTAAAGTTGACAGCAATTATTTGGTAAATCCACAATATGAATGGGAGGATGGAAAGCTCACTGAGATCCATTGGGATCATTGTTCTCTGACAGGAAAATTAGATGTCAGCAGCTTGAAGAACCTACGAAGGTTATCCTGTGAAGATAATGCTCTGGAGGAATTGGACATTAGTGGATGCAAAGAACTGATAACCCTTGACTGTAGAGAAAACAATCTAACCGAAATTGATGCCACCCAGAATCCATTTCTGTTTACGATTCTTCACGATGAAAATGTGACAGTTCACAGTAGATTGGGAGCAGGCATAATTGATTGGTATGACTAAGACAATTGACATAACAAGATAAGACTATTTGTATGAGAAAAGGATATTTCAACTATTAAAGGATATCCTTTTCTCTATTTTATATGTGATTGCGGAATTCAAAAAACAAACAACAGATTTTTTGCCGCAACCTGAGATTGCGAAACTGCCACTAAAAATGCTTGAAGAAACCAAAATAATTCAATAGAATTATTTTGTAAACACAGCTCACCGAGCAGTTTGGATCTGACAAATGATGTCAAGTTAGCAGAATTATGGTATAATAAAACAGTCACTGTAATCCGTTTTAATCAGTAAATTCAAGGAAAGGTACGGTTATTATCATGAGCTTTGCAGAAAAAATATACAATTTGAGATTGCATCATAGATACTCTCAGGAAATGCTGGCAGAGAAATTACATGTAAGCAGACAGGCTATTTCTAAATGGGAATCCGGAGCTACTTTGCCGGAAACAGACAAGTTAATTGCTCTCAGTGATTTTTTTGGAATATCCATTGATTATCTGCTAAAAGATAATAAAACGCAAGATAATAATGACAATCTTGACCGTACGATTCTACGATTTCTGGGATCGGCACAGGACATGGACACAATCTCAAAAGAACTGGTGGAAATCATGAGAGATGGAGTGATTGATGATGAAGAAAAGATAAAAATGGAATCCATTATGGAAACACTGGACACGATCTCACAAACCATCTCTGAAATAAAAGACAAAATATATATGCAATAGCTAGATTTAAATATTAAATTTTTAATCGGTAGTCAATTTAAAGGCCACCGATTTTTTACTTAATGTTCTTCATTAAATATACACATCCACATTGTCTTTCAAAAGATTCTGTAATTCTTGATCCATAAACTCATAATCATCAGCAATGTGAAGACAAACCACTTTTTTATCAGCAATGATATCAGAATATTTTTCCTTTATTCTGCGTAAATGTTTTTTCTCCATACAAAATATTATATCCGCCCAGCCCAACAATCCCGGAGTTACTTTAATTCTGGCATTTCGCTCCGTTCCTGCTGAGCGTGCCTGATGACCACCAACTCCGTCAAAGATCTTTTCTGCAGTTAAACTGCGCCTTTTATTTTGACTACATAAGAAAAGCAAATTCATTTTATCACCATTCAACTCCTAACAGGATTAGATATTTTTCAATAAAATTATCTAAGACAGTATAACACAAAACAAACAGAATGAACATTTAGGTAACTCTTACAACCCTATAGTCATCCTATACTTGGCACAATAAAAGATTGTTCATTCTCAAAAATCATGTTAAAATAATAAGTGGTTCAAGCAAACTTACTTGCATGAACAGACCGAAATTATAATGCAACACATTATGATAGAAGTTTAACAACTTTATAAGACTTATTTCCGTTGAGAACGTCCCAAATAAGTCCTTATCAACAAAAGAAACCTTTTTACGACTTTTTTTGTGATATTCTAAATACAAACGTTCTCAGAATGGAGGAACCCATGAAAAAATCTAAACAGGAGAAGCAGCACGAAAAAGGTACTGTCTCCATCAAGACGAAAATTATCGCATTGGTCATTCCGGTAATTGCCGTGATAGTTATAGTGATGATTGCTCTATCTTACAGAATGTCCAGCAACATTATTTACAAAAATTCGTCGGAGCTGTTGGAATCATCTATCAGCTACCAGTCTAGCAGCATCGCATCCTGGCTCAATGAAAATCTATCTGCTTTTTCCATGGTCAAACAAACTATTGAACAAATAAAACCGTCGGATGCAGAACTACAAAATCTATTGGATGCAACCTGTGGTTACAATTCCAATTATCCAAATGGCATGTATGTAGCTGATATGAATGGAAACGTTATGAAAGCAGCTGCATCAGAGGCAACTTATAGCGATGTAAAAAATGCAACCTGGTATAAGGAAGGATTGTCCCGAATCAATATGCGCTATGGAACTGCTCATCAAAGTGCAGAAGGCATTAATCAGGTCAGTGCATCAGCTATTATTAATGATGGTTCCGATCAAACCAGAGTCATATCCGCCGATGTATCCTTGGAACGCATTACGATTATCGTCAACTCTTTTGTCAAAATGAGTCAGGCGAAAGCATTTCTGGTAGATTCCAGGGACCGCACAATATTGGCACATCGAGATAGTGATCTGATTTCTACCAAACTGGACACGAAAAGCACAGACAAATTTATGTCCGGCATTGCAGAACGCTTTGCCAAAAGAGATTATGAAGAATCTGTGATTGCTGGCAATCTAACCAGTTTTCAGACAGTATCGGGAACCGACTGGATATTGGTTTCCTATATCCCTACTAAAATTATTTATGCCGATGTCAATACCCTGCGCATCAGAATGACTATAATTGCCATAGTGTCATTGCTGCTGTTAATCTTAATCATTGAACGTTGTATACATATTATGCTGAAACCAGTCCGTGGATTAACCAATACCATTACCACTATGACAAATGGTGACTTTACGGTTGACGTAGATATCCGAAGCAGAGATGAAATCGGTAAAATGGGTCGCAGCGTGGAACGTTTTATCCAGACCATCCGAGGTATGTTGCATGAAATCCAAGATATTTCTGAACAGGTTTCCACTCAATCCAGCACCACCAATGATCTGTCCGTGGATATGAATGGTGTGGCAAAGACACAAGCTGAAGCCATGAGTGAGTTGAATAACACTGTGGATCAGCTATCCGAATCCATCTCGGATATTGCGGAAAACGCCACCACACTGGCATTGGTAGTGTCCGACACCAAAGACACCAGCATCAAAGTACAGGAATTTATGGATCAAACCGTAAATGTATCTGAACGTGGCAAACAAGATATGAGCCAGGTAAGTGAGGCTATGAACAATATCAGCCAATCCATCCAGAAATTGGATGAAGCCATTATTAATGTCGGAAAATCTTCTGAAGAGATTACCAATATTGTTTCTGTTATCGGTAATATTGCAGACGAAACCAATCTGCTGTCGCTGAACGCTTCTATTGAAGCCGCCAGAGCAGGAGAAGCCGGCAAAGGTTTTGCTGTAGTAGCAACAGAAATCGGTAAACTGGCACAAACCAGTAGCGAATCTGTAGAAAATATTGTAGACCTCATTGGCGATGTTACTCATCTGGTGCAGGAGACTGTGGAGCAGGCAGCCGAAAGTATGAAGAGTATTGAAGCCAGCAGCCAATTAATTGACACCGCATTGGATACTTTCGATGAAATATTTAGAGATATCCATAATACCGGCGATTTGATTGATAATATGATGAAGAAAGTCAGCGAAGTTGATGACGTGGCATCCAACGTGGCGGCAATTTCTCAGGAACAGGCTGCCAGCATCGATGAGATCATGGCAACCTCTGAGAACATGGTAGTACAGGCAAATGCCATTGCCGATAGTAGCAGCACAGTTATGGACGACGCTAAAGAATTGTCAGACAGTGCAATCAGCTTAAAAGAAAGCGTTGAACATTTCAAAATCTAAGAGAGAGGTAGTAATATGAATACAAAAAAGATATGGAGCATCTTACTGATCCTAGCCTTGTGTGTAGGGTTGTTTTCCGGCTGTAAAGGAGGTTCCTCAGAGGATGTCTCTGCCAATGGTATTAAAATGTATATGACCGTATCCTCATCGGATACATTTCGACAAAATCTAATGGATGAAGCAAAAAAATTAGCAGAGGAAATGGGCGCAGAAATCAAACTGGTGGATGCAGAGGGTTCTCTGGAAAACCAGATGGCACAGATCCGTGAAGCAGTAGACAACGGATATGACGTTATCCTTTGTAATCCGGTGGATATTGATACCACCTTACAACTCCAAGTGGTGGCTGGCGATTTACCAATGGTTTTCTGGAATTCCTGCCCAAGTGAAGAACGACTGGAAGGAGACAAATATGTCTTTGCCGGTTCCAACGAGGCAGATGCCGGAACCTATCAAGGCGAATTTATACTGGAACATTTTTCCAATCAAGATACCATCAACATTGCCATTATGGAGGGACAGAAACTTCACCCTGCAACCCTGGGCAGAACCAATGCTTTAAAAGCAGTACTGGATGATTCCGGCAAGCAGATTAATTATGTGTATGACGACAATGCCGACTGGGACCTGGATACTGCCAAGGCACAGTTCGATGTATTCTTAAAAACAGGACAAAAAGTGGATGTGGTCGCATGCAACAACGACAATATGGCATTGGGTGTATTACAATCCTGTGAAGAACATGGAATTTCTCCTGATGAAATTACCGTCATTGGCGTGGACGCCACCGATGTGGGATGCGCTGCCATTGAAGAAGGCAAAATGGCATTTACTGTATGCCAATCCGCTATCGGACAGGCCACCTACGCTGTGAAAGCCGCTGCCAGACTGGCGCAGAAAAAGAGCCTGAAAGGGCTGGATTATCTGTCTGAGAATCACAAGTATATATGGGTACCGTTTGAAAAAGTGGATCTATCAAATGTGGCAAAATATAAGTAAATTGCGGATAAACAAATACACCCTCATCAGTTGCAAAATATGCACTTGATGGGGGTGTATTTAATATATTTAGTGCATTTGTACATTTGGTACAAAATAAAATAGACATCTGATTCCATTTAGGGACTTGCGAACCATTTCAGATCTGTATTTTTGATATAAGTGCTTCTTGCAAGATCTGTGAAAAATTAAGTCCCATAGATATCGCCCGTTCATTGAGCCATGATGGGATGGTTAAAGTTTTTTTCACTGCTTTTGTATCTTTATACTGATTGATATCACAAGATACCAGTGAGACAAATCCATCCTCAGGATGATACAGCGAAATATCGGATGGCGTAGTTAGTTTTTCATTCTGCTCTAGGATAGTAAGAAGATATCCAGATAAAGCTTCTTGAGCAGATTCCATAGTCTCTGTAATAGTCGATCCATAAGTTTGACAACCTGGAAGATCTGGAAATTCTACCCAGTAGGAATCTTCTTCTTGGTGAAAAATAGCAGGATAAACAAATAACATAATATCAAACCTCCTTATATGGATTCAATGAGTTCTAGACTTATTTCAACCCAGTATCCTTAAGAATTTTGTTGAGTAAGCCAGTAGGGATATCCTTACCATGAATAGGGATCACAGTAGTTTCTCCATCTTTTTGAAGAATATGATGACTGCCATGAATACGGGCAATCATCCATCCGTTTTTCTTTAATAATTTTAATAGTTCTTTATCCTTCATGTTCCTCCCCCCTATATAAATATAATAGCACGTATAGTACGTGCTGTAAATATTATATATAAAACAACTTATCTTATTCTATATTATCCCTATTCAATCTCATCAATAGCTCCCTCTTTAACCAATTCCAAAAGAATATCCACAATGTTGGCATCTAACTGTGTTCCCGAAACCCGTTTCATCTCAGCAATAATACTCTCCATCGGCATACTGTTTCTGTAAGGACGAGTGGAATGCATGGCATCAAAGGTATCGGCAACTGCAATAATTCTTGCAATCTGCGGAATTTCTTTTGCCTGCTTTCCGTGTGGATATCCCTTTCCATCTATGCGCTCATGATGATAGCCGGCACCCAATGCCAAATTCGGCAGGCAGTCAATCTCTTTCAGAATATCATAACCATATTGGGCATGCTGTTTAATTATTTTGTACTCATCATCTGTCAGACTTCCTGGCTTGTTTAAAATATCTTCCGGAATCACAACCTTCCCAATATCATGAAGCAGCGCTATATGATATAAGTTCTCGAGCTTTTTGTCGTTATATCCCAGTCTCATGGCAATCAGCTTTGCATACTCTGCCACCCGGAAGGAATGCCCTTTGGTATACTGGTCTTTAATATCTATGCTTTTTGCAAAGGCGTGTATCATCTGGTTAATAAACAACTCGCCTTCCTTTTCCTCTTGGATCGCCCGCTTCAATTCCTCATTCTGTGCTTCCATCCTGACGGAAAATGCATGAATCTCATCTTTCATATAGTGGACACAGTTTTTCGGTACATTACTGCCGTTAAAAATTGCCTTTGCCATTTCCAGACAGTTTCCGTAGCCACAGGCTCCACAATTAATATTTCTCTGTGCCCAGCTATTTTTATTCATTAATTTGAAAATATCATCTAGCTCCTCCTCACTCGGCTCCCGCAAAGAAATGCTACCCGATTTATCGGTATAATTCCGCATAAAATCCCGGATATCCAACTCAGAAAACTGTCGGTTAAACTGCTCTAAACGTTCCTCTGGAGTAAGCTTTTTTGAAAACGGATGATCTTCACTGTTTTTCTTACAGCGTTCCCTGATTTCCTGTAAATTATAAAAATTTTCCTCCGAAGCATTTTTTGCTGCTTCAATACCTGTTCCATACAGACAGCCCCTGTCACAATTCAGAATATCAACCATAAACGGCAGTCTTTGTCCGTTTGCTAATCTCTTTCTGTAATCCTCCAAAAAGGCATAAGCACGTTTTTCTCCCTCTACCTGCCGTATAAATGTTTCTTCGCCACAAAACCAATAAACATTCTCCTTGAGCCCTCCTGGCGTAGGATAAACAGACCCCAAACCATATTCAATTTCATCTGCTGCGTCTGCGCCTTTGATATGGTGCTTCCGTACATACTCCATAAAATGGTTGAAGGTCATATTATAAGATACATAACCATGCGTGTTAGGATCGGTAATCTCAACCTTTTTTGCGATACACGGACTGATAAATGCCAGCTTATCCGTAATGTGCATATATTTTTTCGCATAAATTGCCGCACACAGCAAAGGACTATGAATCGGTATCAGCTTCGGTATCAAGTCCGGTGCATAATGTTCTATGTAATTAACTACTGCAGGACAAGGCTGGGAAATTCCACCTTGCATGTTGTGTTCTGAAATATAGTTAATATATCCCCATGTGGTAATATCTGCACCAAAACTGACACTGATAATTCGATTGACTCCCGCCTCCTTCAAACCACCTAATATAGAGGCATATTCCTCTGGATAATTTGCCTGAAATGCAGGGGCAATCAGCACAGATATTTTCTCCCCACTCTTTAAATCATGAAAAAACTGCTCCGTATCATCATAGTATTCCCTTGCTTTATGTTCACACACATCAAAACAGGCACCACATGCCACACAATTTTCGCTATGTACCTCAATTCGCTGCCCCTCTTCTGATTAAACAGAATAATTGGCAGTCAGAACCGGGCAGACCGAAATGCAACGATTACACCCCTGACATTTTTCATTTGTATAGACCAGCTGGCTCATGATTTCTCCCTTTTCGATACTCTTTAAAGTCAAATTTTCTCTACATACAATCTGTTTTGATTATAGCATACTTTCCTTTCTGATACTACTTTAAATACAGAGCTTTGACTTTCCAGCGTAAATAGCGTACCATTCACAGCCGATTTTGTCGTGGATAATTTTCCGTTATCCGTCAATAATCGTTTGCTTCGTCCTGCTGTTTCGTAGGAAAATAAATCGTTATGTCCGCATAGACAAAATATGCCCTGCCTAGCAAGTTTACGCCTTTCGGAGAAACTATTTGCCGTCTGCTGTATCTGTCTTATTAGCGTGCTCTTTCACCATTTATCTGCCGGCAAGCTGCGTTTTCGTGTTATGTGTTTCAGGCATTTTGAATACGCCGGTACTTACGAGGTGTTCTATACCTCGTTATGTACCGTTGCGTATGAAATATAGCGAAAGCGTGCCAGAAACACATAACCGAAAACCTGCAGCGCCTTGCAGATAAAGTTCACGAGCACGTATAGATACAGCATAGACGGCAATGTTTTCTCTCGAAAGCCTATTGCATTACGGCAGGGCAAAATTTTGTCTGATGCGGACATTAACGACAATGTTTGAACGAAACAGCAGGACGAATACCAAAATCTGACGGATAACGGAAAATTATTCTGTCAAAAAAATCAACTGTGAATGGTAAATAAATATTGCAAGCAGACAGATCACACAAAGCAGTAATCCATATTTAATATGAAGCAGCTTTATCTGAACCTCATATTTCTCCCTAAGAAGTATTTCTTCATTCTCAACCGCAAAGCCCAGTTTTACCATGTGCTCCACATGCAATCCATCCAGGTCATGGCTTCCATACTGCACCCGCAGACTGTATGCCTCCCTCAACAAACTTCCGTCCGTATCCACCAGACAGACAAAAGGCTCCTCTCTCTGTCCGGTGGTTTCTGTTACAATAATCCGTATCGGCCGATCTGTCTGTTCCATAGCATCATCACCAGCCGTCTCATCCGACATGGTCTCCGCAATCCGATACCGAACATCCAGTGCCATACTACCATCTTCCTGTTTCTGGCTTTCTATTTCTGCCATTCCCTCCCTGTTTTCCGACCATTCTGTCTGTAAAGTGGAAAAAGCAGCCTTATTCATAATGATTCTCCCCACACCAGATGGCAGTGTCACATCGTACATTTCCTCTACATATTCCTGTGACAACAATACAGCCGACACCTCAATCTCCGCCCCCTGATAACGTAACATAATCGGTATATCACTCTGCCGGCTTACTCTGCTTACTCCTTCCAACTGCAGTAATGTATTTACCTGCTCTGTAGACACCACACGATCTGCAGTCAACACATATTCTACAGGCGTATTGACATAATGGTAAATCATCCATCCATGATACAGAACACTCACAGCAGATGCGATCCCTGCCAGAGCAAGGATCACTATAATTTTCACCGTATCATTTTGTTTTCTCAATTTCAATAAATTCTTGATTTTATTAATCATGTTTTTTCTCATCTCCGCTCTGTATCTGTTTTCTACGATACAAAAACATCACTACAGCCTGCACCAGACAAAATACAATTACAGCCATAATGATCCACCATTGTCTGGTATCATCTACCGGAGCATCCTCTTTGCTCGTCTTCAGTGGAGAGAATATCGTAGTCTCAAAACTCTGCTCCTGTGTCATTTCATTTCCCAGCTCATCCTCATAATAAAAAGTGATCTTCCCCTGTGTAGTACCATATAGGGAGTCTCCAGACAGCCCCTCTGCGGTCAGCTCCAAGCTGCCACTCATAGAGGTACCGGCCTCCATGTCCCCAATGAAAGCCAGACCAGATGCTGCCAGACCATCCGCTTCCAGCTCAGCACGAACATTGTACAATTTCCCTTTTCCTAAATTCATTGCCTGGGTCTGGAGTTCCATGGTGTCTCCCAGCTGAATTTCTCTTGGCATACGAATCGGTGCGATCTCCATTTGTACCTGCTGCTGTGCTGATATTTTCACTGTTTCCTCTCTGGTGCAGACATTGCCTTTCGAGTCCGCATAATCCATGTTCACTCCAATATCATACTGTCCACAAGAAGCTTCCGCTTTGACTCGCAACCGAACAGATAGAGTGCAGGTCTTGCCGCTTTCCAATATTTCCACATAACTACTGCCCGTATTCTCCGGCAATTCAATATTTTCACCGGGAACAATGGTAAGCAGCATGTTTTTCGCTGAATCCGTTTTGCTGGTATTTATAAGCGTTAGTTTTGCAGTAAATTCCTGGCCACATAAAATGGTATTCTCCGAAAACTGACAGGAAGCAATTCTGACTTTGGGTGCAAATTGTGGTTGATTGTCAGTAGAACTTCCTTCGGCAGCTGCATCTCCATCCATCTCCTTTCCTCCCGTCAATGTAACATACACGGTAAAATCCTGATTGATTTCCGTTCCCGATGTATCTGTTGCCGACACGGAGATTGTCACTGGATAGCTCCCATTATAATACTGCTTCTTTCTTTTTAATCGAAACTGAACCAGATAACATCCTGCCTTTTTCCCCTTTTTTCCTGTCTGATGGTATCCAAATCGGATGACTTTATTATAATTCTGTCGAACGAAAGGCAGATTTTCCGATTCCCCAAAGGAAACACTGGCTGTGACCTGTTTTTCGGACAGAGGATGTTTTGCCAGCAATGGAAGTATCAGAACTACCTCGCCCGACTCCACTTTTGGGACATATCCCTGTGCATAAGACCTATTCATCCCCGAATAAACAGTTTGATTGTCAATGGCAAAATGTGATGTACTTCCTGCCTCCGATGCTCCCTGTGTTCCCGTACCATCCAATTCTTTTCCATCACTAATGGTCACATAAACAGTAAATTCCTGATTCATTTCATTACCAGATTCATCCTCTGCTGCCACGGATAAAATCACAGGATAATTTCCATTATAACGTTCCTTTTTTAATTCCAAATTAAATGTAATTAAATAACATCCAGACAATTTCCCCTGGTTTTCCGTTTTGTGATAAACAAAGGAAACTGTTTTCTCATAGTTTTTTTGCACAAAAGGAGGATTCTCAGACTCTCCCAATCGAAGTGAGACATTGACCCGATTTTGGGACAGCTTCCGTTTCGCCAATAGTGGAAGCACCACTTTTGCCTTTTTTCCCACTATTTTAGGAATGTAGCCATCGGAATAGGTCTTTTCCATTCCCTCATATCGATTCTGATTATCAATAACAAATCCTGTCGTTCCCCCTGCATCCGATATCCCTGTGTTCCCTCTCCCTCTATTTTATCCTGCTCTGCCAGATCGGTCTGCTCCTCTTTCGCTTCGCAGATACTAAAGCTGTTCCATCCCCCCTCTAAGGTCAGACAGCTTACCAGACACAGCACTACCATGATATACCACCGTTTCCACACTTTCATGATTTTCCTCATTCCTGCATCAGCATTTATGCTGATGGCTTTGTTGCGCATAATGCAATGTTTGTGCAAGCAGTGCGCAGTCACAATACTTGCAACACAAACATAGTTTGTGTTGTGAAACAATTTATTTTTCACTCTTATTTTCTCCTCCATATTCCCCTCAACCCTGCCAGCCAGAAATTCTCCCTACTCCATCAGATCCTGTACATGATCGCACAATTCTTCAATATCCTGTGCATTATGACTGGCAAGCAGGATGGACTTTCCATCCGCTTTCAGTTCCTTCAGTAATGCCCTTATTTCCACCACTCCATATTTATCCAATCCGTTAAATGGTTCGTCTAAAACCAATACCGAAGGATCTTCCATAATCGCCTGAGCAATGCCCAGTCTCTGCCGCATTCCCAGAGAATATTTTGCCACCGGTTTCTTCAAATCCGGTTGAAGCCCTACCCGCTGCAAGGTTTCTCGAATTTCTGCTTTTCCGATTCTTCCTTTCAGTGCAGCCAGAATTTTCAGATTTTTATATCCTGATAAATTAGGTATGAAACCTGGAGTCTCAATAATGACTCCCAGATGGTCCGGAAAATCTACTTCCCTGCCCACCTGCTTCCCATTCACAATGATCTTGCCTGCATCATATTTCATAAATCCGCAGATGCATTTCATCAACACCGTTTTACCACTCCCATTATTTCCCACCACGCCATAGATATTGCCTGGCGGTATGGTAAAACTAATATGATCTAAAACCTGTTCTTTCCCAAAAGATTTCGACACATTTTCCACAACAATTCCTGCATTATTTTCCAATTTTCTAATCTCCTTGTCTATCTGCTGCATCCTAAGTCATATACCCCGCTGCAAGCTACAGGGCACGACCTATCTTCTTAATAAGTCCGCTCCAAGGGGTATGAGGTATTTGACTTAGGATGTACTGGTTCCTGTAAATTGAAAAGAATAGTGTTTGATTTTATAAAGTGATCCTGCAAAAAGCACAATACTAACCAGAAAAAAGAACAAATAGGACTGCCATAACCTGGGCAGATTATCATATCCAAAATTATGCATATAATATGTGGCATGGTTTAGGGGAGAAATCCAACCACTGAGAATATTGGCAATACGCATTCTTTCCATGGATATTCCAAACCATTTTGCCACAATATCCGGATTCATCAATAGCCCAAATGCGCTATAGATCACGCCTCCTACCATTCCCCCGTTATTTCTGCACAGATTCCAAAATAAAATAACACCTGCCATTGTAACGGTATATCCTGTCATTAATAAAAAGAGATGCATGGTACAATGGTATGGATCTGTCAGTTCCAGAACTTTCACAAAGGCGGGAACCGCCAATGCTTCCCCAAGATTTGAATAACCCAAAATTGCTGCGGTATCACTCCATAAATTCGCTGGATATGCCCTGCCTGCTGACAAAAGCACCGTAGCTGCCAGTATAAACAACATAAAACAAAAGGTAGCCGATACCAGATAAACGATCTGTCCCAGCATCCATACGGTTCTGTCTGTCCGTATCATCAGATACGGAACTTCATTGGATAAGTCTGGTATGCCCGAAAAGAGTAGCAGCAACAAGATCGAAATAGCAAGCACTGACTGGGAATCTCCAAAGGTCCATATAAAAGCTTCCAACCCCTGCAGATAAGTTCCGTGTGTTTGTGCAAACTGCAGCACTTTATCGGACAGCAGAAAACAGAAGATAAAAGCCAGCAAAAAACATAAGATAATCTGAGGATTTTTATGCCATTTCCGAAAATTGGAACAGGCAATATATATGGTCTGCCAGATCTTAGACACGTTCCATACACCTCCTTAGGATCTCGTAATAAAGAATACTAACCAGCAGAATCAGTCCTCCAAGCATCAAAAGGATTCCCGTATCCCCCAATACCCAAATATGTTCCGGGGTATACCATTCTACTGGATACAGACAATACCATGCCTGGAAATAACGCTCATATAAAATGACCATCATATAACACAGGACAAATGCCCCACCATAAGCTACACAGCGACTATTTGCTGCCGCAGCCAGTGTTGCCGCCACAACAGCCCAAAACATACCAGAGAGAAATAACAGAAACAGATTTCCCGTCATATCTTCTCCCATCCCCATCCTCCGATATACAGCAGCAGCTAAAGCCGGAAGTGCACCTCCACTGATTCCACAGGATAACAGTTTCCCCAGGATATAAGACTTTCTTCCACACCGGGGCAAATATTCCTTGATAAAACCACTCTGATATTCACTGAGCCAAGCAGTGGAATAGGGAAAGGAAGCTAACACTGGCACACTGATCTGAAACAGCTCCGATTTCCAGCCTGCCCGCCAAAGAATCACACACTCTACGATGAAACCGATGACAAAATTCACACTGCAAAATGCACGTTTCAAATCTGTTTCAAAGCTATTCATCTCTAGTACCCCAATTCCTGGTCAATCACGGAACCGTCAATGGCATTAATGGATAAAATGGTACCTGTTTTTTCATACCCAAATGCATCCACAACCGTTCCCTCAAAATTCCATACTGGCACCACCAGTCCGGTATCAAAGCTGTCCTTTTCACTGATTCTGGTATAGACCAGCCTGACATCCGTGATTTTGATAGAAACCTTTTCATCCTTCATTTCTTCCAGTTCTTCTGGTGTATTTTCAATGACAACCATCTGTTCAAAGGTTTCCTTGATTTCCTCAAAAGATTTGATTCGACTTTCTTCTACAACAGTATCCTTGATAGTAAGTGGAGACAAATAATAAAAACCCACAATGCCATTGTCATTTACTGTGATGGCAACTGCTTCGCTTCCCCACATTTTTTTGACATAATCATTGCCCTTCCATTCGTCCATCAGCTTAAAACCTGCTTGATTATCCACAAAGACACCATCCAGTTTCCTCAGACACAGAAAACGATAGATATTCCGGTAACGAACCACACCATCTTCCCCATATTCCAACATTTGGGAATACCTTCCTTTGTCATAGACCGCATAATCGCTTAAACCAGTCTCTTCCAACAATGCCTCTGCCTGTTTTTCTGCATCTTCCTCCGACAGGGTCAGCGGTTCATCGTCGACACACTGTAGCGAAAAATCCCCATCTGGCTCTACCATAGCCACACCCGATTTCGTATCAAAAAAATTCGGTTCTTTATCTGGTTCATTTGGAACAATATTGGGGGTGTCATTCTCAACATCTGCATGATATATAGTGGAATCATATCCTTTCCGATTGCTGGAATATCGCAGACAGTTTCCATAATTAGCAGAATTCTGTGTGAATAGCGCACGGAAATTACCATCTTTCCCATCACTGACACCATAAAAGAAGCTTCCCTTGCCATGCAGTTCATACAGCCAGTCAAAAAAGGTATCACCCTGATTGGCATCATGAACCTTCTGGATTTCCTGAATCTTATGATCTGTTGGATAATCCGTCAATGTCACTTTATCCGGTGCCTTTTTATATTCCTTCTTCAATTCTGCAATCGTATTTTCTTCTTCCTTTAATTCTACCTCATCAACATCTCCAGACTTTTTATTTTGTGCCAGACTTTTTTCCAGATCGTTGATTTCTTTGGCAATCATAGATTTAGTCCGAGCATCATTCTTACTACCATCATAATAAGTAAGATCTGGTGTTAGGGCATTTCGGATACGGTCAAACAATTTCTGACTAATTTTCTTTTGACTGACACGATAGACCGACAGCTTTTCCACTTCCGGTATCTCTACCTTGGCATCCACATCCACGGTTACTTTTAAATCTTTATCCTGAATCTTTGTCTGATAAGTTTCATATTGTTTCATTTCCTCCTTGATCTGCTCATATGAGTTGGCATGATCGGTAGCCTCTGCTTCCTGTATCATCTTGTCCATATTCTTTTCTCTGACAACGGATTTCTCTGGATTACTGGCACAACCCGTCAAAGAAAAAATCAGTATTCCAGGTACAATCCATGCAATTCTGTTTCTATTCATGTGACATTCCTCCTATTCTAACTTTTCGATTTCCATATCCCCTTATTTCATCCTGCAAGCTATTTGAACTGACATGATTCCAGAACGAATCTCCAATCACAAACATCCATGTCAGATTCATTCTAACATGGATGTTTGCAACAAGTATTCATCGTTATTTAAACAAATTGTAAAATCATACGGGTTCCCTCTCCCACCTTGCTTTCAATTTGAATATTACAGTTATGGCGTTTCAGGATCATTGCCGTAATGGCCAGTCCCAGTCCTGCCCCACCCTTTTGCCGGCTTCTGGACTTGTCAATCCGATAAAAGGGTTCCATAATTTTATCCTGCTCTTCTTCTGGGATGCCCCTGCCAAAATCCCGGACTTCGATTATCTTCTCTCTGGCTGACAAAATAATGTGATCTCCCGGACTGCTGGCTTTTCTGGCATTGTCCACCAGATTAATCAATACCTCGGTCAGCAAATCAGCATCACCGGAAAACACTTCCCCACCAGAATGACATTCCAAAACGATTTCGTCTTGTTCCAAACTATGACGACATGCTTCCTCCACATTATGGAATAATGTTTCTGCTGCTACATCTACCAGCTGGATCTGGTCATTTTCCTCCAGCAATAAGAGACTCATCATTTTTTGGGACAGTCTCTCCAAGCGGCAGCTTTCCCCATAAATATAAGAAAGCGCCTCCTCCCGATCCTCTTCCGGCAGTTTAACCGTCAAGAGTGTTTTGGCGTATCCGGAAATTGCTGTCATGGGTGTTTTTAATTCGTGGGTTAAATTTCCCATAAACAAAGTCCTTTTCTGCTCCGTCTCTTTCAACCTCTGAATCCGGGATTGTACCGCTTCTGCCATCTGATTGAAATTATTACTTAATTCCCCAATTTCATCATTTTTCTCCACCACAATCCGTTCCTCATACTGCCCCATAGCAATCTGTTTTGCACCATCATTTAATCGCTGTAACGGACGCATCATCCGGTTCAGTATCATATAAAGAACCAGGCAAACCACCACCGTAATAACAACGGTCAACAAGAACAAAGCCAATCCCAATTTCTCCATCCTTGTCCACACATAGGTAATATCCTCCAGCTTATATAGCACACAGACATTATTTTCTTCCTGCCGGAATACCAGAAAATACCTGTCCTCCCACTCCATTTCTGCCATATCCATAGAAAGTTCCATCACCGAAGCAGACTGATAAGATAATGCTTCCAAATCATCCTGTTGAAAAACAGTAGAATTAAATATCTCATTTCCCGTTTCTCCCTCTGAAAAACAGAGTAATAATTCATCATTCTGTTTTTTCATGAGATATTCCAATACCCTGTCATCCCTAGTATGACTCTGACCAGTGTTTAAGGTCATTAACTTTTCTTCCAGTTCCAAAAACAAAACACTGGCATCACGAGTCCCCTGTCCCTGGGCAGCCTCCAGAGATATTCTTTTTACCATACTATAAACTGCCACACTACAGACGATGGAGGATACCAAAACACTGATACAGCAGATCAACAGGATCTTTTTCTTAAAACTCATTCCTAATCCTCCAACCGATATCCCATCTTGGATACAGTTTTAATATGATCGCTCAGGGATAATTTTTTCCGGAGCTGTCCGATATGTACATCCACCGTTCTGGTTTCGCCAACGTAATCCACTCCCCACACCCGCTGTAACAAATCCTCACGGGAAATGGCGATATTTTTATTCCTTGCCAATACACACAAAAGTGCAAATTCCATAGGCTTTAATAATACTTCCTCTCCGTTTTTCCGAACGGTACGTTTCTGCAAGTCAATTTCCACATCTAAAAAACGGATGATTTCACTTAATTTCTTCGTCCTCTCCAACACTTTTTCCATCCGTACCATTAGCTCTAGCATTTCAAAAGGTTTCACAATATAATCCTCTGCTCCACCCTGCAGCCCTTGTATCTTTGAACTGATATCATCCTTTGCCGTCAAAAATATAGCAGGGATTCCATACGACTTAATAATCTCAAACAATGCAAAGCCGTCCATTCCGGGAAGCATGACATCTAACAATGCAATATCATAGTCGTGTTCGTTCTCGATGGCTTCAGCCGCCTCGCTGCCATCATTAAATGTCGTAATTGCGTAACCTGCTACTTTTAAATTCATGGCAATCATCTTTGCAATGGAAACCTCATCTTCCACAATCAACACCTTATTTTGTTCCATATTCTATCCCCTCCTGTCCAGGCACATGACGTAATTGACATCTGCTTCTTTCGCCTTACACCAACCCCAAAATGACATCTATGGGATCTTTCAAATACCACCCCTGACAGATTGGGCAATGTACCAACTATGCACATTGCCCTGTATCAATTTATCGTATTCTTTATTCTTGTTCCAAAAACATCAATGCATTACTGCTTTTTGCCTTCTTCCTGTACCACTTCCTTGCGGATCTCCTTGGTACGGATCTCCTTGCAGATGGCATCAATAAATTCCTGCAATGGTTTCTGTCCCTCATCACCTTCGAAACGGCTGCGAACAGATACTTTGCCTTCTTCTTCTTCCTGTGCACCTACGATCAACATATATGGCAGTTTATCCAATCGTGCCTCACGGATCTTGTAACCAATCTTCTCGGAACGTCTATCCACGGTTGCATCAATGCCATTCTTCTTTAATTCAGCCAGAACTTTATCCGCATAATCTGTAAATTTCTCAGAAATTGGCAGGATACGTACCTGTTCCGGACACAGCCAGGTCGGGAATTTACCAGCATATTTCTCAATTAACCAAGCAAGCGTACGCTCATAACATCCCATGGAAGTCCGGTGAATGATATACGGACGCTTCTTCTCACCATCTTTATCAATATAATACATATCGAACTGTTCTGCCAGCAGGGCATCCCACTGGATCGTAATCATGGTGTCCTCTTTTCCGTACACATTCTTGGCATTAATATCAATCTTTGGACCATAGAATGCAGCCTCTCCCTCGTCTTCCACATAGGCGATATCCAGTTCATCCATGATATTTCTCATGTGCTGCTGCGTCTCTTCCCAAACTTCTGCCTCACCAATATATTTATCCCGTTTCTCCGGATCCCATTTGGATAAGTGATATGTCACATCTTCTTCCACGCCCAAAGTCTGCAAACAATGTTTCGCTAATGCAAGACATCCCTTGAACTCCTCCACCATCTGATCTGGTCGAACCACCAAATGTCCTTCTGTAATGGTAAACTGGCGGACACGAGTCAGTCCGTGCATTTCTCCGGAGTCCTCATTTCGGAACAGGGTTGATGTCTCTGACATACGATAAGGCAGATCACGATAGGACTTCTGTCTCGCCTTATATACATAATACTGGAATGGACAGGTCATCGGACGCAATGCCAGAATCTCATTACCGGAAACACTGACGCCGTTTTCATCTTCGTCGTCCTCTCCCAGAATAAACATTCCCTCTTTGTAATGTCCCCAGTGACCGGAAATCTTATATAAATCAGATTTTGCCATAAGCGGAGTACGGGTTCTCACATAACCCCACTCGTTATCCTCTAAATCCTCGATCCAGCGCTGCAGCTTCTGAATCATCTTTGTTCCTTTCGGCATAAACAACGGCAAGCCCTGTCCGATCACATCCACCGTGGTAAACAGATCCATATCACGACCTAGTTTGTTATGATCCCGATTCTTGATATCAGCCAGATACTCCAGATATTTCTCCAGATCTGCTTTTTTGGTATAAGCTGTTCCGTAAATACGGGTCAGCATCTTATTCTTTTCATCACCTCTCCAATATGCCCCAGAAGAAGATGTTAACTTAAATGCTTTGATTTGTTTTGTGCTCATCAAATGAGGACCGGCACAAAACTCAATAAAGTCTCCCTGCTGATAGAATGACAAAGTCTCATCATCCCCATGCTCCTGAATCATCTCCACCTTGTATGGCTCGTCACGTTCCGTCATCAGCTTGATTGCTTCTTCTTTGGAAAGGGTATAGTATTCCAGATGATCACCTTTTTTGATGATCTTCTTCATTTCCTTTTCAATGGCATCTAACTCTTCTCTGGTCAGACTAGGCATATCAAAATCATAATAGAAGCCGTTATCAATTGCCGGACCAATGGTCAGCTTGGCATCCGGATACAGATTCTGTACTGCCTGCGCCATAACATGAGCACAGGTGTGGCGATACGCCTTTTTACCTGCCTCCGAATCAAAGGTCAGAATGTTTAAACTGCAATCCTGGTCAATCACGGTACGCAGGTCCACAACCTGGTCATTCACCTCTGCCACACATGCTACACGAGCCAGCCCTTCACTGATATCTTTTGCAATATCAATGACTGCCATAGGCTGGTCATACTCCTTATACGATCCATCTTTTAACGTTACTTTCATCTCTGTTCTCTCCTTTTTCCTATCAACTCTTTAGTCATCTTCATCTGTATCATTATTAAAAGAATCCACATTATTGCTGGCAATAGAGATTCCCTCTTTAATCGGTGCACACAGGAAACCAATCACAACTCCTACAAAAAACAGTAATAATCCTGTGGTGATCCATTGAGATCTGGTTCGAACCACCGATTTTCCAAAATAGTTTGACACATTTCCCTTTGTACCCTCACACCAGGTTGTAGTCATATTTTTTACCTGCTCTAACTGTTCCATACACTTTCCCTGCCTTTCTTTTTATTTCATTTTAATTTTATGATGCGCTTCCGCCTGACTTTCCGGCTTCATAAAACATTCTCTTTGACCAATAATTTCCTATAAATAAAGGAAAAAAGCCCCTTCCGGCATCTCTGCCAGAAGGGACGCAATAATTAATTATAACGCGGTTCCACCCTTGTTCAAAAGCTTCCGTACAGCAGACAAATAAGTAAATTCCAAAATTTACCACTGACTATACTTTGCTTTTGCAACTTCATTTCATGACGATAACGGTGTCTGCCGGACCGGATTAGGGTCACTCCGAGGTGGTCTTCCATTGCTTGGTGATAAGATGTTCCCAGCATCCATCTCTCTCTGTCATCACACTTGCCATGTACTCGTCTCTTCTACGTGTTAGTTGATATAGTAGCGCAGGAATTCTGATTTGTCAAGCCTCGTCATCCTATCAGTCAAAATAAACACATCCATTTGATGCTACTATTCACAGTCGATTTTGTCGTGGATAATTTTCTGTTACAATGTCATAAAATCTACTATGAATGCTGATCACGAATTTCATTATATTCATCAATCACCCAGGAACCGTCATAAGGCGCCATATGCTGTCCCTCCTCTGTGGCATAAATCACTTCTCCCTGATCGGTGTCAATAATCACATAGCTATTTTTCAAATAGCTATTGACCAGATCAATATAATCCTGATAAGCCTTTTGATCAAAATCAAATTTGCCCGGGTTCAAGTCAAAATGAAACTCTTTTTCTAGTTCAATTTCCTCTGTTCCATCCTCTTTCAGAGAAAATACCCGGAGCCGAAATGCCCCTACGTCCTGATACATTGCTGGCTGCCACTGAACCAGATATTTCCCCAGATAATTCTCATAAAGGTAAATTCCATTCCAGCCAGGATGCACAGTATCTGCGGTATAAGAAGCCAGCTTTTTCCCGGTTTTTCCAGAAGTGACGGTAACGGTTTCCTCCTCACCAGTAGCCAGGCTTTCATCATACAATGCCGCCATATTTAGTGTAATGATATCTTCGACTCCATCATGAGTCACATCTTCGTGATAAACATATTCCTTCGGTCTGGAAACATTGTCTAAACTCTGTTCTAACTCTGAACCATATATATATTCATCTGGAACTCCTTTTCCCTCCAGTGCCAAAAAGAACCACTCCAAGCACTCGACTAACTGAAAATTAGCCGCCTCCATGGAACCGTCTCCATGCCAGAATCTCTTGGAATATTTCTTGATATCTTGCTCAGAATATTGCCTATACTGTTGATGAACTACCTGTGCACAATCTGAACGATTCATCAATTCGTGAGTATAATTATAAGCTTGATAATACATTGACAAACCCATAAGATAATTATCAAATGTGTTCCAGCCCCATCCTACCGTGGTTTTCTCTCCCTTCAGAATAAAGGAAAGCAATTCCTCTGTATCCATATCCTCTAATAATTCCGGCGGAAATTGCTGTGGCGCCATCTGTGTCACATCCGATGGAACCCATGCAAATTCATATTCCTCTGGATAACACCACTGCCCCTTTTCATCCTTCCACTGAGACAGGTCATCCAGACGGTACTTCTTGTAACGTGGGATAAAATAGGTCTCATAACTTGTGTCAGAGTCAACATAATCATAGAACTTGCCAAAATTCTTTTCTATGGCATTTTTAGTTCTGCTTCCTGCCTTGTCCTCTGTCTGCATGATCCTGTCTGCCAAAAGATCGGATGTTTCCCCATCTTCTGCCGGATCTACAGTCTTTTCCCCTGCCGGAGCATCCGTTGCTGCCGCAGGCATTTCAGCCGTTTGCTGTGCATTTTGTCTATACTGTCTGTCATTTTGCTCTGCCTGTCTGGCAAGAAGAATAACGACAAAAGACAAGACGAACATCATAAATACGGAAAGCCCCCACCTTCGTACACCTTTCATAAATGAAACCTTATCCATGAATATCCCCTCCTCGATTTTCACGCATATTACTCTAGCTATTCCATTTCATGAAAATTATACAACACTTCCATATTCATATGCAAGGCAGGGAAAAAATTTGAGTTTCCACATCTTGACAATTATAATAACAAAATGCGGAAACTCAAGAGAAAAAAGAGTTATTCCATTCTATTTCACTGCTTCAAAGGCGGCATCCAATGCTGCAATCAGATCCTCCACCTTTTCAATACCGATGGACAAGCGGATGGTATTTGGCTTGATTCTCTGATCCAACAATTCTTCCTCCGTGCATTGGCTATGGGTGGTGGTAGCTGGATGGATCACTAAGGACTTCACATCTGCCACATTTGCCAGCAAGGAAAAGATCGCAAGATTATCAATAAATTTCTGTGCTGTCTTCGCATCTCCCTTTATTTCAAAGGTAAAAATACTTCCTCCACCATTTGGCAGATATTTCTGATATAATGCATGGCTTGACTCACTGGCAAGAGAAGGATGATGTACTGCCTCCACCTGTGGATGTTTTGCCAGATACTCCACAATTTTCAATGCATTGCTCACATGCCGCTCCACACGCAGAGACAGTGTTTCCAAGCCCTGCAGGAAAATAAATGCATGGAATGGAGAAAGCGTTGCACCGGTATCCCTAAGAATAACCGCACGAATATAGGTTACAAAGGCTGCTGCCCCTACTGCATCCGAAAAAGATACTCCATGATAACTTGGATTCGGCTCGGAAATCCAAGGATAGCTGCCAGCCGCCTTCCAGTCAAAGTTGCCGCTGTCCACAATCACACCACCAATGGCAGTACCATGCCCTCCAATAAATTTAGTTGCAGAATGAATCACAATGTCTGCCCCGTACTCAATCGGTCGTACCAGATACGGCGTGGCAAAAGTAGAGTCTACTACCAGCGGAATATTGTGCTTATGTGCCACCTGTGCCAATTCCTCCAAATCCACCAGGTTGGAGTTTGGATTTCCCAAAGTTTCTACAAAGATTGCTTTGGTATTGTCCTGGATTGCCGCTTCAAAAGATCCTTCTATTTCCGGATCTACAAAAGTGGTGCTGACACCGTTGGTTTGCGGCAAGGTATGTGCCAGCAAATTATAAGTTCCCCCATAAATGGTTTTGGAGGCTACAATATGCTCCCCTGACTTTGCCAATGCCTGAAAGGTGTAAGCAATGGCTGCTGCCCCAGATGCCACCGCCAGCGCTGCCACACCACCCTCCAGAGATGCAATACGCTGTTCGAAGGTATCCTGTGTGGGATTGGTAAGACGTCCATAAATATTTCCTGCATCTTTCAGTCCGAAACGATCTGCCGCATGCTGCGAATCATGAAATACATAAGATGTTGAGGCATAAATCGGAACCGCTCTGGCATCTGTCACCGGATCCGCCTGTTCCTGCCCAATATGTAACTGTCTGGTCTCAAATCCCCAATTTTTTGAATCTCTTATATCTGCCATTTTAATTTCCTCCTGTTCTTTCAGATATTCTAATCCCTGTAAACATACTATCATAATAGGTTTATCCTGTCTAATACATAAAATTAATACTCGGTTATATATAAAAGCTATAACATCGGGGAAAATCAATGAGACAGGCAAAGGATCTGACTATAATAAAGTCCATACTTTGCCATTGCTATACTAGCCTCTCACCCATAATTATGATATTATGATATGCAATACACACAACTTTACATGCAGCTGTATTTTAGAAATGAGGAATATTATGTTGAAAAAACGGATTTTTCATATTATTCAGATCGGAGATAAACGGGATCTCATCAGTAAATTTTTTGACTTTTTTATTGTTTTTGCCATATTGCTGAATCTAGGGGTAGTCATTTATGACACCTTCGACAGTTCTATCCAATATCGAGCCATACTTGATACTATAGAATTGATTACCCTGATTATTTTTGTGATCGAATATATCCTGCGCCTATGGACTACCGATTTGCTCTATCCAGAGGAAAGTCGTGGCCGTTCCCTGCTGCACTTCATTTTCTCCTTTTATGGACTGGTTGACCTGTTTACTTTCCTGCCTTATTTCCTGCCTTTCATGTTCCCAGCCGGCATTGTGGCATTCCGTATGCTGCGTGTCATCCGTATCTTCCGCCTATTCAAAATCAACCAACAATATGACGCCTTTAATGTCATCATGGATGTATTAATTGACAAAAAGAACCAGATTTTTTCTTCGGTATGTATGATTTTTGTGATGATGATTGCCGCCTCCCTCTGTATGTACAGTCTAGAACACGAAGCACAACCGGAAGTGTTCAGCAACGCATTTTCCGGGCTATGGTGGAGTGTCAGCACAATTTTGACAGTAGGTTATGGAGATATCTACCCGATTACAATTGCCGGACAGATCATGGCAATTCTTCTGGCATTTCTAGGTGTGGGACTGGTAGCAATCCCTACTGGTATCATCAGTGCCGGTTTCGTAGAACAATACACCAAGATCAAAAATCTTGCCGAATATCAGGAAGAAACCAACGTCAGCTTTCTAACCCTGGCTGTCGATCAACGCAGCAGCTGGTGTAATCAGCTTCTACGGCATCTCAATCTTCCCAAGGGGCTGCTGTTAATCGCAATCCGTCGAAATCAGGATGTGATCATCCCCAATGGCGATACCAAAATCATCAAGGGGGATAAACTCATTCTCTGTGCAGAATCCGTTCGTCAAAGAGATCAGATTCACTTAACAGAAATCCGCATTAAAGGAAAAAGTGAATGGATTGGCAAGCCTATCCGTGATCTGGACATCTCCCGCCAATCCATTATTGTCATGATCCGCCGCAAGGGGCATGCCATCGTCCCTCATGGCGAAGATGTGATTCAATTAAATGATTTAGTCATTCTTTACGAAAAAGGCAAGACACATACATCTTAACCCTATCCTGTGTATGGTAAATTTCATATAAATACGTATTGCGATCTACTTCTGTACTTTATATGATTTTATTTACGCTTTCCTGTAAATGTTTTGACATCATATTTTGTCTCATATTCATGAAAACACATGAGAAATTCCGGATTACGGTTCTCCCGGATACTCCGTTTCAGCTCCCGCATTTGGGTAGAATGGCTTCTCATCTCCATCGTAGCCTCTATGACATTGATGCAGTGGGAACCGATATTTTCTATAATACTCAGCAGACTATTAAAAGCAAAACCATATTCCAGCTTACACTTTCCATTCCGCAGCCGGTTGATATGTCTGGACTTCAATTCATTACACATGATCTGAATTTCTTCCCAGAGAGCCTCCGCCCGGATCAGCGAGCCAGAATCGTCGTTCATAAAACTCTCTGTAGTCATATCCACCAATTCCCGCAGTGCACTTTTAATCACATGAATCTCATTTTCCCCATCGGAAGAAAAACGAAATTTTTGTTCGTGCATCTCCTTTGCCACCTGGGAAATATCCGCAGCACCATCTCCAATACGTTCAAAATCGGTCAACGAATTGAGTAGGCGAGCCGTCTTTTTAGACTGAGACTTGGTCATTTCATTTTCGGATACCTTCATCAGATACTTACTAACTTTTCCTACATATTTATCTACTATGTCCTCTTTTTCCTGGATTTTGTCATAACGCTCCTGGGTATAGCCAGACAAGAGCTTAAAGGAACGCAATACATTCTTGCGTGCTTTCTTTGCCATACCATTCATAGCAACATGGCTCTGCTCAATTGCCAGTCTGGGATTGACCAGAAAACGTTCCTCCAACAAATCGAAATCTGCCTGCTCCTCCCGTTCTCCCTGAGAATCTTTAACCAAAAACAGCACCAGTTTCTCAATAGCATCAATAAATGGAAACAGGATAAATACTGTTGCCACACGGAATACCGTATTCAGTAACGCCACCGTTACCGGCTGCATGGTCATATTCATAAAACTAAAATGGACGATAGCATTTGCCAGATAAAAAGCAATGGACCAGAATATCATACCAAACAAATCATTCAGCAGATACACCAATGCGGTGCGTTTTCCGTTTTTGTTGGTACCAATAGAAGATAACAATACCGGACAGGCAGCACCTACACCGATACCCATGGTAATCGGAAATGCAGTAGCAAATGGAATACTTCCGGTCACGGATAATGCCTGCAAAATACCAATAGATGCCGATGCACTCTGCAGCACTGCAGTAAACGCAATACCCAACAAAATACCCATAAATGGATTAGAAAACATGGTCAATGCACTGGTAAAATGTGAATTATCTTTGAGAGGCGATACCGCACCACTCATGGTCTGCATTCCAACCATCAGAATGGCAAATCCCATCATGATATCTCCAATATTCCGATAAATCTGTTTCTTGGCAAACATACGCCAGTAAATGCCTATAATGGCGATAACTGCTGAGATCGTAGCTGATGACAATAACTGCGCCCACCCATTATTCCCTTCAATATAGGACAAACACAGAATCCAACCAGTAATACTGGTACCGATATTGGCTCCCATAATAATACCGATCGCCTGCGCTACCTTCATCATACCAGAATTTACAAAACCTACTACCATGACAGTGGTCGCCGAAGATGACTGGATTACCGCTGTCACCCCTGCTCCCAGCAGCACTCCCTTGATTGGCTTGTTACTCAATTTATACAATATCATTTCTAATTTGTTGCCAGCTACCTTCTTCAGTCCTTCCCCCATCAAAGACATTCCGAATAAGAATAGTGCCACTCCACTCAGCAGCGATAAGACAATGGATATCCCATTCATAGTCGTTTTCTCCTTCATCAATCATGTACATTAACTTTCAAAGACTGCATTATTTACATAGTAACTGCTAGTGGTCAGAAAAGCAAGAAATTTTTAGGAGAAGTCTGGGACAAAAGTATCCATTTGTCAGTATTCACGGTCAATTTAGATAGTTGATAATTTTTTTATTCATTCAAACCTGCATGTTTATTCCAAATATTCCACCTGCAATCCATGCTCCTTTGCATATTTTTCGGCATTACTTCCCAGATGACAGACAATGGTCAAGCGGTTATTCGGTATAAAATTCGCATCCAGATTATCCATATCAATCTCATCGTCCTCTAATTCCGGATTGACAATTTCATCGTCAAAAACATCTTCCCCTATGCTAATGTCCGGATTTAAGATCACCACCCGCTCCAGAGATCTACACAGCCTAAAACAATGGGAACCGATGGTTTGAACCGACTCCGGGATCGTGATTTTCTGTAAACCTTGGCAGTCGTCAAAAGCACGTTCCCCCATTTTCTGTAATCCCTCCGGCAATTGAATCTCCTGAACCTCCTCAAATCTTGCCCCTAAAAAAGCCCTATCCCCTATGGTCTGTAGTCTGCTCCCCTCTTCAAAAATAATCCCTGAAAGCGGAGCTGCAAAGAAACTGTTGTCACCTATCTCTACAATATTCTTTGGAATCGTAAGCGGCTGGCATATGATACAGTTTGGAAAAGTAGCTATCAGGGTATTGGCATCTCTGGGCAGATAAATTTCATTGCAAAATATATATTCCCCCAAACTATCGCACATTGAAGGAAACAACTGACCGAATTCCGTCATCATAAAAAACGGCTCCCCATAGAACTGTCGCATCTCCTGTTCCGTTAATATACTATTGTTATGTGCGGAAGCCAGCTTTTGCTGAATCTGCTTTAAGGCATTCGTATCTTCTCCTAATAATCTCCAGCTAAAATCTCCATCTGGAATTTCTTTTACCGTAATGCCCAATTCCTGCAATCTGGTCCATGCGTAGCACCCTTCATCACAATACACCACCAGATCCTCAGGGCATCCTCGAAAAGCATCCGTACTAATATAAGCAATAACACTTTGATTAGGCAGGATTAGGGTCTTCAGATTGGGACATGCCGAAAAAGCATCTGCCTGAATATGATAACTATGATTCCCCGTCCTTCCTATATTTGCGGTATAATCCAAGACCACTTTCCGCAACAATTCTCCCCGCCTGGTTCCTATAATATTCCCCCACTCATCCGTCACAATGCAGGGGAATCCTTCCTGTTCCACTCTCTGCCATTCTTTCTCCTGCTCCGCCATTTTCCCTACAGCATGATTCTGCTGCTTTTCCTCCAAGCGTGTAATCACACACAAAACCAGCATACTAACTACCAAAAACAAAATTCTTGCCCTGATTCTTTTTCTCGCTTCCATAAGCCCCTCCAATCTATCCCCCCACTCCTGCAAAGAATAATTCCAAGCTCAACAAAAAGGTTGACATGCACTGGTTCTTTCTTTTCATCATACAGACCAGATAAATTATCGTCAACCTTTTTTAATACTTCCCACTTATTATATTTTTTTCATTTTTTATCTTAAATCCGAAGCACTATTCCGCTCCTCCGGCACATCAATCGCCAATATATCGTCTACTGTTACATGAAAGACTGCAGCCAGGACAATCAGATTATCCAGTGTAGGTACTGCAATCCCTCTCTGCCACTTATAAATGGCATTTGGTGTGGAGAAAGAAAAGATGTTCTGCAAATCTTTTACCGACAATCCATTCTGCTTTCTCATTCTTGTGATATTTCTGCCAGTTTCAACCATATCAATCATAGGTAATTGATTCATGGTAAGCACCTCCAATCATTGCATCCACAAAGTCTTGTATAGAGAACAAAGAGTTTCGCTTTGCGAAACTCTGCGCCGCAAATGCGTCGCACCAGCGACATGATACATCTGCATTTGCGTGCGATCCACACGGAGTGTTTTTTATCGAATAGGAGGAATTTCCTATTCGATAAAAAACGCCTATCCTATTGTCATTCAACAAGATAAGCGTTCATAAATGAAAGTATAAGATTATTCTATATAAAATCATACCCATACAGTCTTCTCTTTCGCTTTATCTCGTTAGAACAGGTCACATACATACCCTGATGCGAATCGGCGACCAGTGTAGCATCCTGTCTCTCGATAATAAAATCAAAAATTAAGACTGTATTTGTAGTCATGACATTACCTTCCTTTCTGCAATTCTATTTGGTATTCGTTGTATTAGATATCACAAGTAAGCTCGTTTGACTTGATTGAAATCATAACATAATTCAATCATCTTGTCATTCTACCCGTGGTATAATTTTCCTGCTCCTGTTTCTGCTTAATCGGAACCACAAGCAACAAGTAGTTATTCAACATTTCTATCATTCATTCGAATCCACGGTGTACTCTTTTCCGTCAATTACCAGAGTATGATTGTCTTTCCACTCAATAGCCATGGTCTCAAACTCGCCCCATTCTCCTTCATATACAACCGTCTCCTCTGGTACCAGTTTTCCTAGCAAAACCGGAATCTCTTTTCCAGTCCCTTTAATATTAACCCGGGTATCTCCACCCAATGCCCCTTGATCAATATCCCAGACCTCTGCGATATAACTTTGATCCGGTGATGACACCTGTTTTACCACACTGGTTTTTCCAAACTCTCCAAAAAAATGTTCAAATATACCAACCACTACCCCAAGAGCCCCCAAACAAGTAACGAGAAACAATATTACCATGAGAATGGTCGAAATAGCTCCACAGACAATTTTTAAGGGAAGACAGAAATGATACCGAAAAAACAGGCAAAACATACTAATAATAGCTATCAAACTAAAGAGAATACACAATATCAAATGTAAGGTTCTGCTTTGCATATGACTGGTAATTAGATAGATTTGAAAGAATATCATCATTGGAAAGAGCAAATTCAGAACAACCTGTTCCCTGGCATCCAGTGTAATTTTTTGCTGAAAGGCAGTAATTGCCATTGCCAAAAGTAGAACAGAAACCATAGCTGACTGTAGCCAACCATGGTATAAAACTAAAGTATATCCTCGACTAATTCCAAAGCAAGAAACTGTTGCATAAAGCAGGAGCAGAATAAAAAGAATCCTCAACGGATAAGATACCACTGTTGATTTTTGTTCCAGTTCCTCTATATTGTTTTCCATAAAAAATCCCCCTTCTTACCAATCGCATTGCCCAAACAAAACTCATGGCAGTAAACCAATTTCTCTGTTTCCTCTTGCACTTTATAAAATTTACCTTTGTATTACATTAATGCAAATCAATCCAATACTTCTGTACGATTTCTCCGTCCATATCCATTTCGCATTCCAAAACTCCACCATTGTTCTGGATACTTTTTGCTGAACCGATATTATCCTTATCACATACCATCAATACTTTGTGAATCCCCAGCTCTTTACATTTCTCCAATGCCAGACCTATCATCTGTGTCGCAATTCCCTGTCTTCGCTCTGACGGTCTGACCCCATCTCCAATATAGCAGCTATCCATCAACAGGGCATCCCCCAGAAAATGCCAGATATTGACTGCCCCCACAAAGATATTTCGATCCACGTCCAAACAGAAATAAGTAGAGCCTGATACCTCTCCATCTTCTTTCTCATCTAAACCAGCCAGATAGCTGTCAAAGTCGTGATAGTCATTTTTTCGGATAGCATAAGGAATGATTTTTTCGTCAGTCTGAGACCATTCTTCCATCATATTGGTAAGCTGAAATTTATATTGTTCCTCTAGCTGAACTAACTTTAGATTCATAGTTCTTTCTAACCTCTATGTTCCAAAACTCGCCAAAATAACGCCTTATTCTACTCAAAGCATACCATATTAATAAAGCTTTTACAATAATTTACATATGAAGAATTTCTGACAATTAAGGGGATTTTGACACCTTAATACTATAAAACAATAAAATTCACTCCAACTGATAAATATCCCGAATCACTTCCTCAATAGGCACATTGGCAATATTAATATCCACAACGGAAAAAAGCTCACAGATTTGTTGCATGCAGGCCTGCATATCCATCTCCCGCTTATTGATTTCTATTTTGACAGAATGTCCATCCAGAGAAATGACTTCCCAGTCCTGAAACTGTTCCTCTGATACCTGCTCTGCAAAATGAAATTCCAGGATTTTACGGTGGGCATAAAAAGTTTTCAAATGCTCCATGGTATCATCAAAGGTTACTGTCCCCCGATTAATTACTGTAATATTTTCGCACAACTCCTCCACATCGTCCAGGTCATGGGTGGTAATGATGAAAGTCGTTCCTTTGTCCCGATTGATCTGCCTAATAAATTTACGAATTTCCTGTTTTGAAAAAACGTCCAGACCGATGGTGGGTTCGTCCAGAATAACCAACGGTGGCTCGTGTAACAAAGCGCAGACAAATTCACATTTCATCCGCTCCCCTAGTGATAACTGCCGCACCGGTTTGGTAATCACATCCTGAAGATTTAAATGCTCTACAAAATATTGCAGATTATTTTCATAAACTGCATCTGGGATGCGATAGAGTATTTTATTCAGATGAAAGGCATCAATGGCAGGCAAATCCCACAGCAGTTGCGCTTTCTGCCCAAACACTACACCGATATGTTTCACCAGCTGTTTCCGATCTTTCCACGGTGTTTTATTCATAACAGAAATCATTCCATCTGTAGGATAAAGCACGCCAGATAACATTTTAAGCACAGTAGATTTTCCGGCACCATTGGGACCGATCAATGCACGGATTTCTCCCTTCCGCACATCGAAATTCACATGATCTACCGCCTTTACCTCTTGGTATTCCCTATGTATCATCGACTTTACTGCTGCCATCAAACCTGTATTCTGTCTTTTACTGACCTGATAATATTTGCTGATATCCCGAATCTCTACTATATTTTCCACAACCTTCAACCTCCCGCACTGGTATAATGTTTCATACAACGATTCCATCCTTGTAAAGCAAGCAACAATATCAGTACCACACACACCACTGGTACTATCATATAAGCCTGTAACCCATGCAGAAAAATCTTGCACGGAATATTGATCCATACAGCAAAGGGAATAAATGTAGAAAAAAGTAAGCGCATTCCCTTTGGATATACCTCTAAAGGATACTGTCCAAACTTGGCAATGGTATCAAACATCTCATTTAACCGTCCAATTTGAACCAAGCGGATCATTATACTTGCCAAAAAAATATCAAAGGACACAAATAACAGCAAACTGACTACCACAGATAAAGCGGTAATGATCCACAAATACCACGAGGGAATCAGCTGCATCTGCAACATTGCCACAATCGAAATCACAACGCCCGCTGCCACTGTACCAATTCCATCCAGAGAGAAACCATTTGCCAAAATCATTCCTATACTGGAATAAGGTCGTAATAATAGCTGATCAAGGCTCCCATCATAAATTAAATTCTGTACATAGCCAGCCACATTGCCAAACAGCAAGTTCCGCAATCCCAAAATCACCAACAACATCCCCTGAAAGAATATAATTTCCTGCATTGTCCAACCTGGATATCCGTTTACTTGCGAAAACAGAAGATATTGAAAAATTGGTCCCGCACAGGCAATCAGTAAATTAACACATAAACCGATACAAAAATCCAGGCGATATGCCATGGATTTTGCCATATTCAGCTTGCAATTCCACCAGAATATTTCAATAAATTTTCCCATAAAGATTCCCCTTTCTCCCCATCACCCCTAGCCCGCCATCACTCTTACTACCTTATCCCACTGCCCCATAAGTTTTCAAGAGCTGCTTCCAGCCGATCTGGTACAATACCCATAAAACTCCGATCCATCCCAATTGAATCGCAATAATCCACAAAAAAAATCCTCCACTTTGCGCATTCCCCTTATTTAGAAAAAACTGAATCGGCCAATAATAAATATATTTGTACGGCAGAAAGTCCGTGAACCGTCTTAGCACCTCCGGATAAAACTCCATCGGAATCAAACTGCCACCCACAAAGGAAATCATAACATTAGACACTGCATGAAGTGATGTACTATTTTTGACCCACATGGCACAGATGCCAATCAGTGACGCCGTTAAATAATTCAAAAAAAATGCCGGAATTACTACAATCAAAAACTTTAAGAAAGACCAAACTGTCACAAATTTGGGCGGCAAAATCAGCGAATATAACACTAGTCCCGGCAGAAAATCTACCAGAAGGGAGACACAGCGGGATGCCACACAATCTGCCATTTCAAATTGAAAAACAGAAATGGGACGCAATAAATCCCTGGTTAATTTACCAGATAATATTTTGCCAGACATGCTTCCGACCGTGGGATTCCACACAAATGCATTCACAAGCAGATTGGCAGTAAAAAACCAGACCATCTGCTCCATAGAATATCCCTGAATCGCCTCTTTTTCCCCATAGCGATAAATGCTTTGAAAAACAATGTAATTAATTATAAATATAATCGGCTGTGTAAAAAAAGACATGGCAAAGGTCCACTTATATTGAAAATACGTTTTAAAATGAATCTTAACTACTTCTATAAATGCCTGCATCATTCCTCTGTTCCTTTCGTCACCTTTTCTACTACATTTCAACGATATACACTCCCGCTGCACATGTGTCCGGATTTTCGGACAGTTCAAATAAGTGCTTTTCCTTTCCCCACTGTACCATGTAGGAAGACGGTATCATGAAAACCTCCATAACATAATGATAATACTGTTCCAGCAAATCCCCCCTGACATGCGGAAATAAATGCCTATGAATGGTCTTCACCAGAGTATCCTGCACTTCCCTGCTTTTCGGTGCAAAAATCCGTTTCATATAGCGACTCATTTCCCGATACTTTTCCTTCTGAAAAATCACAATTTCCGGATAATATTCCTCTCCTCGTTTTGCGAGCATGCCCTGTTTCATTAGCACACTAATCCCTACTTCCTCCTGTGCAGACAATGGCTTTGCCGGATTTTCAGACAGCTCACACAACAAGCCAACATTATTGCCATGAATCTCGTCAATTCGATCTTCTCGAAAGGGACTGGTTACAAAATTATCAAATACCATATAGCTTTTCCCATCTGCCGTATCAATCCGTTTTTGAATAGCCTTCCACTGAGCTGCCCTGAATGTGGAAGCCGTTACTTCCTCACCAGGCGAAACCATCTGCCCCATGATCCGCCTGGAACGATAATCAAAGTTGCCGATTGCTTCTGATTTCCATTCCATTTCAGGCATATATTTATAATATTCTTTCACGCAGCATTTCCCCATCCAAGCCATCGCCATAAGCAGAAATGTCGAATTTAAATACTCCATTGGCTGATGAGGTTCATAAAAACCAATATTCCGTATCTGGTTCCAATGCTCCATCAGTGTACTATAAACCGTTTCACATATGGTCAGATATACTTCTTCCAGATCCTGCAGCATACCATTTACTACAGTCCTGGGAAAAATGATGAAATTGGTCTGATATCGGTTTCTTCCATCTCGTTTTAGCAAACCAATCTGCTCCAAGGCAAGCATCTTATCCTCCAAATACACAGATGCCACCTGGATCTGCTCGGATAATTCAGGTATCGTACGCCCCTGCTGATAACAGGCCGCCAGAATCTGTCTGCCCAGAAGATCCCGAAACACCTCGATTCCATTCCATCCCTGAGATGCCCAGAGCTCCAGTTCATAAGGTACATAGGACAATTCCGTAACTCTTGGCATTTTTATCATCTCCTTCTTCACTTCCCGCTTCGCATCAAATAAGCGTCTCTTTACTGTTCCCTCCGGTATGTCCAATTTTTCCGCAATCACTTTGATGGGACATTCTCTGATGTAATATTCCACCAGAATATCCCGATGAATGGCTGCCATCTTCGCAATGGCAGCATGCATCCGGGACAGTTCCTCCTCCAGAACCAAACCATCAATGGCATCCTCCGACTCACTGACCAATAGATCCAAATACTCATCAATCAAATATTCTGTTGGCTTATGATTGCGCCGATTCAACATCACCGCATAGCGATTCCTTGCCATTTTCCAGAACCATCCCTGAAAATGAATAATGTTCCTTCCGCCGGCGATCGCCTGCAAAGCCTCACACAAAATATCCTGCGCCAAATCCCTGGCATCATCTGGATTACTCAAACGCTTATAACAAAACTGATATGTCTGCTCCATCAATTCCTCTGTGATTTCCATAATTTGCACCAAGTCTCAAGCAAAAATGCTTGCATTTTTATTTGAGACGCAAACACAAAGGGTGAAAGATGTGTGTTTACAATTTATCCTTCCTTCTATAATTTCTTTCACCCTTTCCTCATTTCTTTTTGCTCTCCTTGATGGCATTGTGCAGTCCTGCAAATACTTCCTCATAACGAAGGCACTCCTGCAGGCTAACCGTTGACACATATAGAAGCAAAGGAATCTCCTGCTCCTCATAGGAAAAGGTCTGTTCATTCATCTGGCGGATATTATCTGCAATTTGCTCTGCATATGCCCCATCACTACTGGCTGTCAAAACACAGAACTCATCACCGCCAATGCGAAATACAATGTCTTCCTCACCGGATGCCTCTGTCATCCGTCGCATCGCTTCCAAAATTGCCAAATCCCCTGCCTTCGAAGATATCTCATTGATTGCAATCATATGTTTAATATCGCACAATACAAAAAAACAGTCCTTTCTCTCCTGAAATAAATCATATAACTCACTAATATCTACCTGTCTTCTCTCCATAATATAATCATCCCCCTTTTCCGGTGGTATCCATAACTTCGGAAAAAAATTAATAAATTTTTCACTGCGAAATTCAGACGGTTTACAATTCCATATTTGCTTAAAAGCACGTGTAAAAGATTCATGGGTACTATAACCATACTCCATCGCAATATCCAGAATATTTTTCTCCGGCTGTCTGGACAATTGTTTTGCGGCAAGCACCATCCTTCTGCGCACAATATAGTCATGTACAGAAATGTGATGTACACCTCGAAACAATTTTTCCAGAGTGGATTTTGAGCAGAAACAGGCAGCCGCCACATCTTCTGTTTTGAATTCATCCTGCAAGTGAATTTCAATATATTCCAATGCTGCCATCAAAATCTTGATATTCTGCATCACCCAACCTCCTTTAATATAGTGCTTCGCATCATACCCCTATTTCTTTTGTATATGGACATAATAATGTACCCCATGTGTTCCCCGACCTTTCCGTATATAATTTACGGTCTTGTTCATGGAAATAATCGTAAATTCTTTTAACAATTCAAATAAATCTGATTCGTCCACATAACAATGAGGGATCCCTTTTTCCTGTCCTTCTGACAGAATCATGGTATAGCCATCCATAGATAATTCTGGATCATAATGGGGATTTTCTTTGGTATTAAATGTAATAAATGCCTCCCCGCCCTCTTTTAATACTCTCGAAATTTCATGCAATGCCCGTACCACTCCATCATAACTGGTATGATAAATAGTGTGGAAACAAATGACACAATCAAACTTTTCGTCCTCAAAAGGAAGCTCTGTCATATCAGCCACAGCTGCACGAATCGGCAGCCTATCTTCTTCCGCTTTCTCCTTGATATGCGCAATACCACTTTCTGACAAGTCAACTGCATCAACCGAAAAACCATTCTTCGCAAAGAAAAAAGAATGCCTCCCTTTCCCTGCACCAATATCCAGAATTGAATGATATTTTCCTTTCCACTGAATCGCCACTGGCAAAAATTCCTCTGATATCTCATTCCAGGATTCGGATGGAATATTACTCCAATCCCAGGCTTTATGTTGTACCTCCATATTAGCTACCTCCCTTGTATTTTTTCACAAACAAGCTTGTTGATCTGCTGATTATTATAACAAAGAGAAGCCAATTTCATTTGATATTTTGAGTACAATTCTTGCAATAATTTTGCCCATGCAACGAATATTTCATTACTCATTAATTCAAACATGCTAAATGTTTCAGATATTTTGTATTTGCTGTGCCAGTTCCGGAAATGAATCGACAATTTTTCCATCATATTCTACATGATCCCGGTTAAATAACACAGAACGAATTCCCATTTCACTAGCTATATCCAGATTTTTCACGCTATTATCCACAAAAATACATTCGGATGGCTTTTTACCAGCTCTCTCCAATGCCAATTCATATATTTTCCGTTCTGGCTTGCGGCATTTCACATCTCCACTCACAATTTTAAGCGAAAAATATTTGTCCAATTGATAATATTCCGTAATAAAAGCGCTCCATTCTGAAACATCATTGGACAATAAGACAAAATCATATTTCTGATAATAGTTTTCTGCAAATGGAATAAAATCCGGATCCAATGTTAAATAATGGGAAATATAATTCCGCATATGATATGCCGGATCGTCAAATCCCAACATGGACAAAAAGTCATCAGAAGACAACTCACCATTGCCCGCCTTGGTAAATAATTGTTCCTGCTTAAATTGCCTGGTAAGCCTCTCCCATTCCTTTTCCTCAAAACGCCCATAGGTATAGGGAATAAAATACCCCTTGCTTTCCTCCAGAATTACCCCATACATATCTAGTAATATGGTTGTAATCTCCTGCTTTTCTGTATTCATATCGACCGTCTCCTTTTCTGTCATCTATTATACTAGTATTGCCATTACAAAAAAGGTTCGGTATTTTTTTAATTTGGAAAATAATTAGAAAATTTAGAATCTTACTTCTTCGCTGTTTCTATTTTGATCGAAGATATAATCGCATAGATAAGGATAACCACACATAATAGCAGCATAACATAAAACAGCCAGGACACTGCTAAAATCAGTTCAAGAATATTCAGCAGAAAAATAAAACCTATCAAGAAAAATACAATTCCAGACTGCCTATAATATGGCTTTTTATTCATGGTTCTGCGTTCCTCCTCAGAGGCATAAAGATATGCATTGTTAAATAAAAATCCCTTTTCCTGAAACTGGAAATAACTAATTCCGAAAGAAGCAGCCATCAACAGAAAAAGAAACACCAATACAAGAATTTCGCTTATCTCCATAGGACAGTTCCCCCTTTGTAAAATATTACCTCTTTTCACAATCAGATGTGTTGCTTGGACTAGATAAAAAAGTCCCACCCAGAACATTTCTCAAAATATATTTACTTCCCCAGTTTTGTCCCAAATCTCCCCATATTCAGCAAGTCTGCTTTTTAGCTGTTCATATTCGTATACTCCATCAAAATCCCCAAGTTTCGCTATAATTTCTTTTATACTAATGGAGAACATAGGTCTGATTGGATATCCAAATACAGTAACCTGCTCCATGAAAGAACCGCTCAAAGTGCAGGCATTTCCATCAGCTCTGTCTGTATTTAGTGACCTTCCATTATCAAAAAGTGGTGGAAGTCTAACTGCCCCATCTGCATTATTTACTATGATTCCATAATTATGTGTATGTCGATCTACGTTGCCAACTAAAAGATCAAGCTGCATCATACTGTTTAAGTAATCACGATACACCTTTCGATCAATACCAAAGTCTGATGCTAACTCTAAGATAAACTCCAACCTTTTTTTTGCATCTTGCAGACTAAGCAATCTATCTGTCAGATCCATTCTACCTGTTAGGTTCCTGTATATAGTATCCATAGTCACAAATGTTTCATTTCTCTCAAGAAAATTCTTTGATCTGCATCCGGGAATCCCATTTATTGTACACCTTTCATATTCAATAATCAGCTTTTTATCAATATCAGAATACTGTAATAGTGTATACGCCAGATATTCACACAGCCCCTCATTTCCCACCTTATCCAACTTATAATAATACTGTCCATCAAAATATTTTTTTTGTGTCCCCTGTGTAACAACTTTTGCTTCATATAAAAATCTTCTATCAACTATATAATTCTTCAATCTCGCACTTTCACATCCTTCCACTCTATAGACTCACCTTTAAATCGCAACCATGTAAAGTCATCAACACTGACACCATGCGTATCCTTTAAGATCTTCAGTACATCCCACTCTTTAAAACCAAATGCCTTCTGCATCTCTTCGTCAAACCGCTCAGGACAAATTATCCTGTCCTGTAAACATGCCCTTGCATCCCGACCGGTTCTTATCTTCCTAAAAGGATTTTCCCAAATCCTTTTACTATAATCCTCATTTAAGACAAGCTCTCCATTTTCCATTATCACATGTCCTACCATACTGTCACGCCACATTACATCAAAGTCTAGGTTCATTAAATCTTCCATCCGACACCTCTTTTTCTCATCCATATTAGAAGCTAATCATCTGAAAACTCACTGATAACATTTATTTCCCCAATAATATGCTCATTAAATTCTTTTAACTTTTCTGCCGGAATCCATAATTCTTTATGGTGTTCGCCCCCAACCTGGTGAATCTCAAATTGCTTGCAATAGTCATCATCAATTCTTTTGTGCCAACGGGCCTATATAAAATCATGGTATCCTCCAATGGTAAGTTTTCCCTTATCGTTTCTCCTGTACTATTTTCCGTACATCACCTATTAAAATTCCGTAACATCTGCCTTACTCATAAGCCTTCCTTTGGACAATATCAACGGAAGTACGATTAGGATATCACATATCATAAATCCAATCAAGCCTATCTGCGATGCATATAATAAATACATGCCTTTTTGCTGATACACCAGTTCATTCATAAGATAAGTAAACAGAAAAACAGTTACAAAACCCACAATACAGGCAATGAGATTCATAGATAGCACTTCTGCTGCCACCTTTGCCTTCACTTCTCTATTGCTCCTTCCAATGGCTCTATAAATGCCAAATTCATAGCTTCTTTTCAGATACTGTCCTGTAACAACAGAATTAATCGTAACCGCCAGCACAATAGCAATCAGAAAATCAATGGCATAGAAGATCATGTAAAATACATCAAACTGCGGCAAGACACTGCTTCTCTCAGACTCCGTAATCTGAACTTTTCTGTCTCCGGCCAAATCTTTCACATAATTGTATAATTCTTCCCCTTCCATGCTATCACTATAAATATAAAGACGTCCCAGATTATCATCATCCTCATAAATAAAAAATGTACAAAAGCTTCCGTCATCTATAATGGCATCTACGGTATACTCTCGATCAAGAGTTCTATCAAAGCTTTGGTCGATCTTATCCCCCAGTTTAATTCCCCTTTGTTTTGCAGAATCCTGACTTATGATAATACTGCCATGCTTACACTTTGAAAAATCTCCCTCTATGCCCAGGTGATCAAATACCTCCTGCATATCCTGAACAGAATTAAATACATAAGACCATCCACCCATCTCAAGATTCAATATTGTTCCATGCCGCAAGCCACCAAATCCCATGGCAGATGACATAACCATTCCAAGTTTGTCATCTGCCTCAACCACTTTTTTAAAATCCGCAAAATCCTTAAACTCTTCATCTGTACTTTGCAAACTTACTACTACCAGTTTATCCGAATATTCAAATTCAGTTTCAAAAGTATATATCGTTGAATGAATGTAATTGCCTGCAAGGAACATAAGCGTTGCCATAAACAGCATAAAAATGCAAAATCCCGCTCTTCCCTTATTCTTTTTCATATAATAAAATGCCGAAAATGGCTTTATATTCTTCATCCTTCTTCCTTTCTATTACTCAGCTTTCCATCCCACATTTCTACAGTAATATCTACATCTTTCAAAATAGATCTGTCATGGGTTACTACAATCACCAATCTGTCTTCCGAATATTTTTTTAAAATCTTCATGACATTAAATGCATTTTCGTGATCCAGTGACGCTGTCGGCTCATCCGCAAAGATGACCTTTGGATTATTTATCATTGCCCTGGCAATGGCAACTCTCTGACATTGGCCTCCTGAAAGCTTTGAAGGACGCTTATTAAATTCTTTCTCTTTCAGTCCTAATGCCAAAAGGTATTCCACCGCCTTATCATTTACTTCCTTATTATTTGTTCCTGCAACAACCACATTGTCCATGGCAGTCATATAAGGAACCAGATAATACTTCTGAAATACAAAACCAAATTCATTTCTTCTGAGAGTTTCCCTTTGCCTGTTAGAAAGCGCTGTAATATCCTGACCATTATAAGTAATATTTCCTTCTGTAGGCGTTTTCAGAGTGGACATACAATACATCAGTGTACTCTTTCCACTTCCTGACGGACCTATCACACCTACCAGTCCTGTATCCGGCAGTGTCAGATCAAAGCCATTTAAAGCATACATTTTTTCATCCGAATTCATATCATAAATCATACTTACATTTTTTACTTCAAACATAGTACACTCCTATTCTTCTATCCTATCTATTGTTTTAATATTGTTGATGGTTACTGAGATCGGTATCTGTAAAAGTCCTACAATTGCAACAAATGCTGCCAATATTCGAAGCAGATGCTCCGGGTAGAAATATTTATAGATAAGTCCCATAGGTTCCAAAATAAAATTGCCAAACTGAATCATGATTATGACAGTTACCAGTGAACCGAGAATGATACTGACTCCAAAAATAATAAGGATTTCTCGCATAATCATTTCATACACATCTTTTCTTCCAAAGCCTATGGATGTATAAAGACAATATTCATTTACCCTGCTTCGCATAAACGATACATAGGCCACCAGAATGGATATTGCCAGAAATATGATTACCACAATCAAAATCGCAAGCAAAGCAGCATCTATCGTCTCCACAACCAATTCCTGATACATCTCAGCCCAGTCTACCGAATCGTAAATCGTATCATATTCTGTAGGCGTAATCCCAATATCCTTCAACACCTTTGTCATATCTGCATTTGCCTCATCGCATAAAACAACGATGTACCATCCACTGTTTGTATATCCCATAGGCGTTCCAACGCAAGTCATATAATCCGATTCGAGCACACCAACTATCTTGAAAACATGACCATACGACGATTCATTGAAATATCCGCCTATTTCCATTTTATTATTCTTTAGAACCTTTTCATCAACAAGAATCTCCCCATCCCCTTCCGGCATTCTTCCTTCTATCAGCTTTGATCCCATGTGATTTACAAATTCCAGAACTTGCTCTTTGGAAAGTAATGGAAAATCATATCCAACGTCACCAATCAACCCTTGATACCTGGCAGATGCTGCCTGAGTAAATACTGCATCGCTAATTCCCTCATGCTTCTTGATATCAACAATTATTTTATCTCTTGCCTGCTCGATTGCCTGATTGTATTCGTCATCCGAAGCGTACCCTTCTTCTTCCACTCCCATAGTATCAGGGCTAAGATCTAAATATGCCACCCTTTTGGGTTGTTCCAAAAAGAGTGTTTTGAAGCTCTCCCTCGTCGTCAGCAATAAAAAATTAATAATATACATGGTCATAAAGGTTAGAGATAATGCCACAATCATAACCCAGACCTGTTTTTTATTATTTCTGACAAATTTTAGTGCCGATAGTCTGCTTTTCATTCTGTTCTCCTTTTTTATTTCATTCCTGCTTATTATGATATTGACGCTGCAGATTACTTTGCATCTTTCACAATTCTGTAAACATCTTATAACTTTTCTTCTGACAAAAAAAGTGACTGCGGTCATATTTTCATATGACTACAGTCGCAAATGTTTTCTATCTTTGCAAAGGCGCTCTAAAATATCCTGTAGCCTGCTACGGAGCATTTCAGCTTTTGAGTTCCACTATCAGTTTCACCCGATCATGTATGCCTGTCTTATCATATATGTTGGAAATATAATTCTTTACTGTTCCCTCCGAAATGTATAGCCGATCTGCAATCTGTTTATTGGTAAATCCCTCTACCATAAGGCTGCATATTTCCTTCTCTCTTTCTGTCATATCACCAAATAAATTATTGCTTTCATCCTGAGTTCCATTATTTAAATTGTGATTCATAAGAGTTGCAAGTCGTAACATAACCTTTTGATCTAATACTGTAATACCTCCCATGACCTGCGTTACTGCCCCCAAGATTACATCCTTGCCACTGTCCTTAAGAAGATATCCATCTGCTCCACCTGCGATTGCTTCCGTAATATTCTTGTCATCATAAAATGTAGTCAGCACCAGAATCTTAATCTTTGGATAACTGTCTTTCATAACTTTTATCAACTCTATGCCACCCATCCCCTTCATATTTAAATCCACAAGGGCGATGTCACAACCTTCCTTCACACTATCAAGTATCTCCATGGCAGCATTTCCGTCATTTGCCTTTCCTATCACTTCCATATGATTCAAAGATAAAATAATTTCCAGACTATCCAAAAGAAGATTTTCATCATCCACCAGTAATACCTTATACATATTCGTCCCCGTTCTGGAGCGTCACACTAGCTCCCTATTCTGCAAATATAATCGGCAGCTCTACCATTCCCTTAAATCCATTATTATTTACAAATGCTGTCTTTCCACCACATTTTTCTATATAGGAAATAATCTTCCGAATGCCAAATCCGTTTTCAATCCTGCTCTTACTATTTAACGAATCAAAATCACTCTGTCCGTTGTCTAATACTTCTAATCTTACATGAGCAGTATCTCCAAAAAGAATCACTACAAATTCACTTGCCTTCCCATGTTTCACGCCATTTGTCAGCATTTCCTGCAATGCACCTGTCAGAAATACCGCATGGTCGTGTGGTATTCTGATATCATCCATAAGCTGGCTGAAATCCTGATCTATAAGAATATTCGTATCCATTGCAAATTCATTTATTATATTTTCCATTTCGCACTTCAAATCACCAGATAATATCTCTGTACTGTCTTCATCTAAAACACGGACAGCCCTCCTAATTGATTCCAAGCTTCCACGAATACGTTCATTGGCATCATTCATTCTCTTTCTGGCCTCTTCCGGTTTCACATCGTAGAGCATATCTGCTGCATCCAAAGTCATGATCGCAGCTGTTATGGAATGGCCCACACTATTGTGAATATTTCTACTGATATTTTCTCTCTCCACCAGCCTGGCATTTTTCTCCGCCAGAAAATTTTGCATCACAAGCTGTTCATTTAATCTCTTTTCATGCATTTCACTAATATTGGAAGCTGTTAGTTTTTCGTTTTCCGACACTTTTCTTTTTTCGATATGTCCCATCAAATAATAAATCAGCATCAGAAATAAAAAAGCAGTTACTAAAATCAATGTTTTCACGATGCACATTGCTAATGACATATCCTGATATAACATCAATGCTACAAACAAAAATAAGCAAACTCCCATGATGATACGAATATATTCTCTAAGTGCTTTAAGAAGAAAGAAAACTATGAAACCCACGAAACAACCAGATAACACAGCAAAAAATGTCATCAAAATTAATTCCAAAACTGGTAAAGCTCTACTCTTATCTTCTTGAAAAGATTCATAGGTTGTGAGTACCATAATGGAAGCTGCCACCACTATAAAAGCCGCCGGAGATTGACTGGTAAACAGGCTTATGATCGTGAGTATTATAATGATTATATTATCTAAAACTACATACATACTATTATTCCTTATTCATTCTGTCTCTAATATTATGGTGTTGAGGTCAAAAGGTATTTTGCCCTAACTGATGCTATGGATTTCTTTATTACTTCTCAATTTATGACTACTAATTTTAACACCAAAATATGAACATTCTGTGATTCTGTGATTTCTGCCCTTTTCCATTTGTTATTATATTAGAAAGGCCTTTCAAAGAAAACCAGGAGGAAGATACTGTGGACAGAAAAGATTACATTGCAGCGGTAGATCAATATGCAGGTGCCGTATACCGCATCGCCTATAGCTACTGCAAACATTCCTGCGATGCCCAAGACATTACGCAAAATGTGTTTCTCAAGCTATTTCAATCGAAAACGGAATTTCAGGATCAGGAACACATGCGTAAATGGCTGATCCGGGTTGCTGCCAATGAATCCAAAAATCTATGTACTTCCTTTTGGAAAAAACGCATTGTTCCATTGGAGGATTCTGATTGCGAGAAGGTCTGCGAGTATGCATTCCCCTATCAGGAAAGCAGTGATTTATATGATGCAGTAATGTCTCTGCCGAACAAGTACCGGATTGTGGTTCATCTATACTATTATGAAGACTATTCCATACAGGAAATTGCTGGAATACTGGATCGCAAGGAAACAACCATACAAACACAGCTTATGCGGGCACGCAAAAAGCTGAAAACTATGTTAAAGGAGAATTGGAACGATGAAGAATAAACGAAGCAACAAGCAACTATATCAAGATACCTTTGACCAGATCAAACTTTCTGACGAAGGGTATCGCCAAATCAGAAATATGGAGGAAGACACGATGATTCACTTTGATAAGCAAACCAAAAAACGCCTGGGATTCCGAGTAGCTGTTACATTAGCCGCACTGACTGTTGTATTTCTGTCAGCCAACGGAATTGCCTATGCGGCTACCGGAAGTACACTGATCGAACAGGTGGCGGGACATGTCTCTGTTTACATTAATGGCAAACCCTATGATGGAGCAAAAGTAACCAAATTCAATGATGAAAATGGAGATACCAATTATCAGGTATCTGTGGACGATAAACCCGGTCAAAATACAGAAATCATTATGGGTGAAGCCGCAAAAGATTACGACATCTCATTAGAAGATGACACCATAACTATAAACGGAAAATCTGACGCTGATTCATCTTCCGCTTCACAGGAAACCTTAAAAACAACGGTAAAACAAGTAGACGATGCTATTTATCTCATCATTGAGGGAATATCGGAAAAACCGGTTCAGGTGGATATTACTCAGGACTATGCTGATGGCAGCGCCGAAGGTACCGTGCAGATTGAGAATGCAGAGTACCAGTACAGAGTGAGAGGAACGATTGAGGAGTACACGGTTGATTTTGAGAAGCGATAGGCATTCCAAAATTAAAAATCTAGAATAGTGAGAATTAAGTAACCTTACTGTACTACAACATAGAGGCATGTGTTCCCTGCATATGCCTCTTCTGTTTTTCTAACTATGTAAATTGCTCGGTTACTCCCTGGAACTCTGTATTCGCCTCTTTGCCAGGATATAGTTCAATCTCATCCTCAGAAAATGTCTGCAAAATCTTTTCATCCTCATCAGAATAAAACCTGGAAATATAATAAATCTGTATGTCTTCAGAGTCAGTTTTACAATATCACTCATCCCACCAAGCACACATACCATGAATATACGGTCAGCCATTTCATAAATTCGATCCCCTGGGCATACAAAGCCAGTGGAACAACAAACAATACCATCCCAATTAGAATTGTCTGCATAAAATTCTTTCTCCAACAAGACAGAAACATGATAGAAAATGCCATAAAACAACAGACCAGAATCTGTATTCCCATGACAGCAATCGCAAACAGCCAGATCGGAATGTTTGCTGATAGATTTTGATAACGAGAAATCGCATGAATACTACTGTTCCAAAGATGCATCGGAAAGGTTTTTTGTAGATGCATTGCATGAAATACCCACATACATACCGGAAGGCAGATTCCCGCCAGGACACATATGCACATTTTCCTTCCAATCACTTTTTTCATTCCCGACATACTGGAACAGATCAGCAAGTCCGTATGATTCTGATATTCCATTGACACAGAATTACTAAAGATCAGCAATAATCCGATCGCAAAAATCAACAATTCCATTAGAAACCCTTCTCCCCAGATTCCAAAGAAATAGTAATACCCCGTATCATAGAGAAACTGACCACCATCACTCTGAATCCGTTCATATTGTCTCCACGCTCTCTGAAAGGCAGGGTAAAATACTAGAACGACATTCCACTTGTCCCGTTGTTCCTCTGCCTGCATTCTTCCTAATTTCCCCTCTTCCTCTAAAGCTGAAATTTGTTCCAACTGAGTAAGAGCATTCTCATATCGCTGATTTTCCGATAGCAATATTGCTTCTTTTTCCTCTGTCAGTTTCCCTTCCAACTTCATCATTAAATCCTGATAATATTCTTCTTTTGCCGATAGCGGGTAATTCCTGGAAGAATAATACGCACCCGCAAATATTAGACAGGCAATCAGAACAAACAAAGCACGATTACTGATCAGTATTTTATAACATTCATATTGGAACAGATGTGCATACGGCCGAAACGCCATCCGCCTCCTTTTCCTGCCTCCCGGAAAACTAAAGTGATCTCCTCGACAAAAAGCAATAGTAACCATGATGCAAAAGACTAGCAATAATATGCTTAGGAATAGTACGGAAAGAACTGTCCTAGAAATGGGATATTCATGAATATTAAAATTCAGATAATCTCCCCACACATTCTCCGTATGGAACACCCCAATTAGATTGATATATTTCAGAGGACTCCACGCCCCCACTGCCGGCAGTAATTCATACAATAAAACATTTCCTGCCAATATCAGTATACCTAATACAAATGGAATAATTTTCCTGCGGCTAACCACCGTAATAAATTGGAGTAACAATCCAAAACACCAGACAGTAATCGCTTTGGTCAGAACAGACAGCAGCATAAACTGTCCGATTGTCAATGAGTTACAGCTTTGCATATAGGCATCAATCGATTGCATATCTAGGGACAAATCCCAGAAACCTGTGGTAATGCCATAAAATATATAATTGCATCCGTACAGAAGAATACTCCAAATGATGCAATTCATCCCCAGCACCGTTATTCTTACCCAGATGTCATGCAAAATACCATGATCCGTGGCTCTCGTAATATAAAAGAGTTTTTTCTCTTTCTCCTCCATGATGCTCCAAATTGCAAATAAAAAAACACCCACAAGCAGCAAAATTCCCGTTACCAGATTATCCAACATAGAAACGGAGCCTTTCGAGGGAATCCATCGAACTCCAGAAGAAGTTCTACTCCTGTAGTCTCGACTGCTCTTTTCAATATTCCGCTTGGAAAAACTATCCTCGTCCTGCTTTGCAAAAATAGAAATCTCGCTTAATTCCTGTTTGCTATCCTGCATCTCCTGTAGATAAGCCTCGTATCCTGTAACCTGTTTCGCTTCTTCAAATAATTCATTCACAAGCAATATCTCTTTGTCCAGCGAATCCGTGTAAGTCAGGAAATCTCCCTCCTGATACACAGAATACCACTGTCTAAATATTTCCTGGTGTTCCGTTGATAGCTCATCCAGGGAATTCTGATCCCTGCCCATCCACATAGCGATCTGATCAGCAATCCGCAAATTTTCCAAATCTTCCGCCATCTTCTGTAAATATGCAAACTTCTCCTGTTCTGTCATATCTGCCATGATTTCTGCAGCTTTGCGATAAGACTGTAGCCCCGGCTGTAGCTCCGTCTCCCGGTTTCCATACCATTGCAGCAACAAATTCATCAACAGTAACACCGTCAGTAAGGCAAGAAATGGCTTTTTACACCAGATCTTTGACATCTCAAAACGCAGTATTCTCATCATCTGCAGCTCCTCCAAATATATGCATGTAGACTTCTTCTAACTCAGATACTCCATACTTTGTGCAAAGATTTTCCACGGTATCGCAGGAAACAATCTGCCCCTCTTTGAGCAGAATAATTTCTTTGGCAATCCTCGCCACATCTGACACAACATGCGTAGACAATAAAACCGTTCTCTCCTCTGCAATTTCCGCAATTTTCTCACGGATTCGGATTCTCTCCTTTGGATCCAGACCTGCTGTCGGTTCATCCAAAACAATGATCCTGGGATTACCCAAAATTGCCTGGGCAATCAAGATCCTCTGTTTCATTCCTCCGGAATATCCACCGATTGCCCGGTCAGCCGCCTCCTGCATATTGACATAATCCAGAACACGATCAATCTCTCGTGCCGCCTCCGCCTTCCGAATTCCTTTCAGGCAAGCCATATATCCCAGGAAACGCCGTCCCGAAAACGAATCATAGAATCCCTGCTGCTGTGGTGCATACCCCAACAGTTTCCGGTACTCCCTGCCCATCTCCAGAATATTTCTTCCTTCCCAGAAGATTTCCCCCTGTTCTGCCCGGAGATTCAAAGTCAGTAGATTCATGAGAGTAGATTTGCCTGCCCCGTTCGGTCCCAGTAATCCATATACCCCCTGCCCTAAAGAAATCGATACCTGATCTAATGCAAGCTTCTTCCCATACCGTTTCGTTATTGATTTTATTTTTATCATGATAATCTCCTCTTACACTTAACGAAAAATGCGATAGCATTTTTCTAGTGTGTTAGTAACTCTTTGGCGATGCACCCATATGTGCATCGTCAATTTTAGAGTTTCTTACACACTTATTTGCCTGCCCCTTTCATGGCAATTTTCTGAAACCGATCCACACCCTGACACAGATCCTTTTTCTCAATTAAACCATACTGATACCGGGAAATGTCCCATGTATCTTTCTCTTCCTCTTTACCTTCATAGTCATAGATTACCAATACCTGACTTCCAATTTCCCCAATGATCTCCAGCGCCCATCCATTTCTTTTATTGACCAGAGTGCTATGTTCCACCTTGCCGGTATTGCAATCCACAAAATACCATGAGTTATCGTGATCCTCTCCTTGATTCCAAGACTGGCAACACAATTTATCCGATAAGATCCCTGCAATATATCCCTGCTTTAATTTTACCAGGCCCTCTACCTTTCCCGTCCCCAGATTCACTTTATTGATCTTCCCTTCTTTCTCTGCAGATATATACAAATAATCATCCAACATTACAGTACTGTTTATCGAATCCGAATCATTCTTTAGCGAATAAATATTCTTCAGGGAACCATCTGCCAGATTCAGTGCAGCAAAAATTTCCGAAGAATCATTTGCATACTCCCAATATTCTTCCTGCCCTAACTCCATCTCTTCTTGAAAGCTAAGTTTTTTATTATATTTTGTTCCCTGTACGATTACCTTCCCATCATAACACCCGATCGTATGCCATCTGATTTGATCGCCAAATTCCAGAGAACATACCGTTTCTAATTTCATTCCGTCCGGCTGATAACGGACCAGTTCTCGCTTGGAAGCAGTAGAATAGGTGGTTCCCTTTTCCGAAGATGTATTGATCTGCTTTGCCGTAAAATAAAGAGCCTCATCATCGCACAGAACCATATCCTCTATGGTGACATCCTGAGCAAAGGTATATTCTTTTTTCCGATTCGTCCCATCCAGACCCATAGAATAAATGGTCGTTGGCATACGCCGGTTAACAGAAACATCCTCCCCGTCTGCCCAGAGTTCATTTACCTCCACAGTGCCTTCGTTATCAGGATACTTACTGACCATGTAAAGTTTATCCTTCCAGACAAAGAGCAAAGCACTGCCGATACTCTCTATTTCATCTTCCGTCAACACGGCAGAGCAATTTTTGTCATTATGTTTGCACCCCGGCTCATTGCATAGAAATACTTCCTGTTTTGTAGCAAAATCCATATACATAATCTGCCGTCCATAAAAATCTTTCTTTAATTCGGATGAATCCTCCGTAATATAATAATAGCCGGTGTCCGATAGACAGTGCATATTCTGGTTGCCCATGCCAAGAACCCGTACGGAACCACTTACCTTCTCCTTGGAAGAATCTGAATGCTGATTCACCGAATTCTGCGGATCAGAACTGGAGTTAACCCCCCGCTCCTGGGAGGGATCTGCCGCTTTTCCCTCCGATGTCTGGGATCCTTCTGACTTTCCCTGTTGTTCAGATGTCTCCTGCATATCAGATTGTCCTGTCTTTCCCGCATTAGATCTACTGTCTCTACAACCTGCTGACAGCAAACAAAATAGTGCTATTACAACAATAAATCCATATTTTCGCATAAAAAACCTCCTTATTCATTACACCAAAATTATGAATAAGGAGATTGTATCAACCAAAAGTCAAAAAAAGGTCATGTTTACCAAAAACTTTACACCTTTTTCATGGTTTGTTATATTAATATCGTAGCAATCAATACAGACTATAACAAAGAAACCAGGTGATTGTATGCCGACTGACGAAAAAGAAATAAATAATGTTTTGTTCGATCAATTGACACTAGTTGAGCGAATCGAAAAGCAGGCACTAAAAGGCGACATTGAATTAGTAAAAGAAGAAATTGAAACATTAAAAAAAGAAATCAACCGTAAATTATATCAAAAGCTACCATTAACAGATCAATAAAAAATCACGTTTTCAACCAAATACTTACTTCGGCACCACCACCCTGCCGATTATATAATTTCATCTTACCACCTAATTTTCTGCAGAGGATCCGGCAGATGGACAGCCCCATCCCCAGATGCCCATCCTCTGCATCCGTGGTAATAAAATAATTTTTCTGCCCGGACAGAACTTTCCCGGAAAATCCAGAACCATCATCCGAAATCACAATTCTAATATACTCTGCCTCTTTCCCATAGGAGAGACAAATTTGTTTTTTGGCATAACGGGAAGCATTCGTGACCAAATTTTCCAAAATTCGATACAGGGCTGAAATATCCGTATTTATGGACACATCTGCCAAATCCAGTAAACCATCCTGATTCTTACCCATATGAGTTAGTTTTTCTTCTCTTTCATTGATAGTTTCTCCTTCTATTTCCGCATCAATGACGAATTCTTTTCTCTCCTTTTCTGCCAGAAATTCCAGCTCCTCCACCATTTCCGGCAATACTTTTCCCAGGTTAACCGATTCCGGATGCACCTCTATTTCCTCTAATCGACTGATATCCCGTATGGAATCTGTGTACTGTTCCAATCTTTTTGCTGCAAGCTGCAGATTATCCACCATATCTTCCAGTGATTCCTCCTCCAGATTACCCGTCTTCAGATTGAGCTTAAAATACTCTGCATAGGTCTGAATAATCGTAATGGGATTACGGAGATCATGCGCCACTGATGCCTGCAGCCGTTTCCGTTCTTCCAGCATATTCCACAGGGACTGATTATTCTGATAGAGTGCCTGTCGCATTTTCTCCAAAGAAGAACACACCTGTCCTAACTCATCCCCACTGACAGAATCTATGGTGAAATCCAGATTCTGCTGCTGTATCTGGTCAATAGCATGTTCCAGTTTCTGAATGGGTGGAGATAATTTATGCCGATAGAACCATACCGCAGCTAACAGAATTCCCAATATCATATACAGTACAGGCATTAAAATCATACCAATCCCCAATGCCCGATATGCCAATTTTCTCTTAGGCGTCAGATAACTATAGGCATCCTCCATCTTGGTAATACTATATCTGCTAATATATTCATTTTCCACTTCTGACTGCGCCTCTCCAGAATATTCTACACTAGAAGCAATCCCCACCGGAAGCTCCCAGTGACCTTCTTCCATAGAGATCAACATCGTTTCCTTTGTCACAGAACCATCGCTGTATTCCTTTTCCAAGGTTAAATAAGCACTCTTCGCATTCGGCAGTAAATAATTCCTGCCCCACAGACAAAACAAAATCGTCAGTGCCGACAATAGGACAATCATACCTACTGATAGCAGCACGATAACAATAAAGGATTTGCGAAGTGAAAGATTTCTCCAAACATTTTTTATCCGTTCCATTTATATCCCATCCCCCAGACTGTTTCAATATAATCTTGACCTGTGGTTTCCCGTAGTTTCATCCGAATCTTGCGGATATGTTCTTTGACTGCATTGCTGTCTCCGTCTCCATCCAGTCCCCAGACAGCTTCATAAATCTGCTCTTTATCAAAAACCTGTTTTGCATTTTCTGCCAGAAAGCATAGTATCTCAAACTGTTTCCTGGAAAAAGCAATTGTCTGACCATCATATACTGCTGTTTTCTCCGATAAATTTAAGATCAGATTTCCCATAACCAACAGAGAACTTCTGGCATTCGATCGGGACTCCCGCCGCAAATGTGCTGCCACCCTGGCTGACAGTTCTTCCAGACTAAAGGGTTTGGTAATATAATCATCACCGCCAATCTGCAATCCCCGAACCCGCTCCTCTTCGGTAATCTTCGCTGTCAAAAAGAGAATCGGACAACTGACTAGTGGACGGATCGTAACACAAAATTCATATCCATCAAAATTCTCCATCATGATATCTAATAAAATTAGATCCGGTTCCTTACTTAACAACGACATTGCAGTATCTCCATCGTTGGCGGTGTATACCAGATACCCCAGATTCGTAAAATGTTTCTTTAATAAATCTGTCAGCATCTTTTCATCATCAATAACCAATAATGTCTGCATCCATGATTCCCCCTACTTTTCCCTATGAAAATATCTACTCAAACGATACCACAAGCTCTGCCGTCTTCTGACTTCCCGATGAAACGTGCGCTCATTACTTACCTTCCACTCAATATCACCGTATTGTCGCCGGAACAATTCTATGATTTCCTTATATGCTTTCGCCACTATATCACGAAGCTCGCTGCCATTTCTGGGCTGCACCGGTTTATTCATGACATAGATCTGTAAAGGAATGGTCTTGCTCCATCGTTCATAACAGGTATAACACTGTTCCACCCCTTTGTTAAAATATGCAAAGCATCCTTTTAAAAAGAATCCCTGAAACCAACCATCTTTTTGATAGACTAATATGCTAATACAATCATCGAATACCCACTCATCGAATGAGTGCTCCCCTTTCCCAATCCGCTCACAAGTACAAGTTTCTGCCAGCAGGTTTCGTATCTGGCTGACAGGTAAGTCACTGACACCGGATACTGTATATAAATAATCCTGTTTATACACAATCCTGCTATTTTCATGCAAAAATAGCATATCATAACTCAACATGCCCATAAATCTCCCCTCCGAATCCCAGTTGGGTTTTTTCTAAATTTAAGCATTTCTCTTTATTTACTATTCACTTTCATAATATCAAAACAATAGTACAAAATCTAAAAGACAAAGTAGAATTTATCGGTTCATTCGTACAAGCGTTTCTTCAAATGAAATACATTCGGCATATCTTTTATTGATTAATCCCCAACATAATCAACTTTCACCAAAAATCATAGCAGAAAATTCAAAGTTTCGCTCTCATTGAACATGCCAATTATACCACGATATATAATTTTTCTACTCCGTTGATATGGAAATATATAATTGGTTACTCTTAGTCATATTCTTAATAACGCATTCTGACACCAATTAAACAATACAGAAAAGGCTTTCTCAAAATCATAGTCGGTACAATTTTGTAATGATATACTCAATTCTAAAACAGTTTTATCCTCGTCTTGTACACACTCAAGCAATTCCCGTTTTGTTGGAATAAAATTACCACTGCTTAAATAATACAAATGTTGCATGATGAAAAATACTGATTTACAAGTCATTGGTAACTTTGAAATATTGTACTCCCTGTCAGCGTGTATATAACGGTGGCAAATTTCATGATAGAGATTATTCAAACTTAATTTTACATAGTTTCTTTCATCTTCCATGGTATATGCAGAAACAAGATTTTTTAATTCCCCGTAATAATCTTTAGTTGTATTTAATAAATGGCATATTTCCAACGGATTCCAATGTTCTAAATCAGCTTTGCTGCAAATAAAACCACAGGACTTATCAAAATTTCCTATTGAAACAAGTGCTTTTTGATAGGTTTTCAAATCCTCAACCGAAATATTGTCAATCACAGCCATAATATCAATATCACTGTTTTCAGTCTGTTCATTACGAAGATAACTGCCTTGCAATCCTATATACACCAGTCTTTCACCAAATGCATCTTTTAATGACTCTATTAACTCATCAATATATTCATTTATTCTAAACATTCCGGATCACCTACTTCTTCATTTCCAAGATACTTTGTGTATGCTTTTCCCTCATAAAAGTTCATTATAGGACGGCGAAGTTTTGACGGGAATAATGGTAATCTATTCAATACAGACAAATCTAACCAATCAAATCCAATTTGATTAGTATCCCTATGGAGTGTTGCATTTTTTGCTTTTCCCAAGTAATCACACAAAAATACTAAATCAATTCTATGAAAACTCTCACCGTGAACCCCCTCTATAACAAAAAGCAAATCTCTACATTTAACTTCTATTCCTGCTTCTTCTCTGACTTCTCGTTCAACAGTCTGAGGAAGTATTTCCTCGCTATCTTGACCGCCACCGGGCAAAATATACCATTCTTCTTTACCATCATTCAACTTTATTGCAAGCAATCTACCATTTTGAATGATAACAGCTTTTGCAGAAGTGCGTATTTGTCTTGACATTTTTATAATCCTTTCAATTTTTCTATTGAATAAGTTTCCCTGTATGTATCTCCTCAAATCTCCAGTTTTCCTATTCCATCATTTTATCTATTTTCATTTCAAACGGGTGCAAAGTTGCACCCAACACTTCTTGTGTCTGCATCGTATTATTAAAAATAAATCTCCAACAATTCTTTCCTTTTCTGCGTTTTGTGATCTCCACACCCAGAGGAAGATTGTCTATATATTCCATATTACTCTGCTGTGCTATTTTCTTCGCCAGAGAAATATACGCCTTTCGTTCAAGTACCGTTCCCACATAATAGACCTTACCTTGCTTGTATGTATTCAAGGTAACGGCAGGCGTCCCCTCATAAAACTGCTCTCCATATACCGCCAAAGCCTCTGCAGTATCCAGTTCCAGCAAATCACACCACTGGGTGCAGACAGCGGTCGGTGTTTCCGTATCCATGTCTGCTGCCTGTTCGGATTGTTTCTCTGACTCCGTAATCTTTATTTTCTCAAAACCAGCGATCCATTCCTCGTCAGTGATTTTTAGTTTCTGTGTTTGGTTACCAATCACATCATATTCTGTCACATGAACACCTGCCAGCTCTGCAAATACCGTCGGCAAAGCATCCATAATACACTTATTCCAACTGTCCTTTACACCGGAACGGTTTGTCAGAAGCAGGATACCGCCCTCCTCCACAAACTGATACAGGTGTCTGGTAACTGTCTCGTCTGTTACCAAAAGAGTCGGTGCCAATACGATATCGTACCCGGATAAATTCTCAGTTTCATTAATAATATCCACGCCCATCCCTATGCTGGTAAAGGCATCGTGAAGGGACTTGAGCTGTTCCATATAGTACATGCCATCTGCCTGATGCTGCAATTTAAAGCCATATTCCTGCGCCGAACCATAGAGCAATGCCACCTTATTTTCTGATACAGATCCCTCCAGTTCCTGCAGTCCGTCTACAGTCTCACAAAGCTCACAAAACTCCTCATAGCGCCTTCCCGGAATATTGCTATGGTCAAGAATACCATGCCAGTACATCTCTGCCCCTGCCACCGCTGTTCTCCATCGAAAATGAATCACCGCATCCGCTCCATGGGCAATGGCCTGCAGAGAATATCCCTTTAGCATCCCCGGACGCAGGGTAGGTGACATAGGCATCCAACTCCCCACACTTCCGCTAAGCTGCTCCATAATCCAGAAATTCTGTCGCTTAATCCCACGCATCAAGTCCAGATGAAATGCATGGGAATATAACTCCTCCTGATTTTGCGGCAAACGGGTAGTCGGATAATTGTCATAGGAAACAAAATCCAAATCCGCAAACATATCATAAAAATCCGGCATATTTTCACAAAGCCAGTTATTCGTGGTAATCAATGCCTTTTCATCCATATCATGAATCAGTTTTCTCTGAAAATCTACATAATCTACGGTACTATCCGATGCATAGCGGTTAAAGTCCAGGTTCAGGGATGGATTTAACCATTTTGTCATCTCTCCCATCGGAGGTTTTACCTGCGAAAAATCAGAATATTCCCCACTCCAGACGATATTACCGTATGCCCGGTTTATTTCCTCCACGGTCTTATACTTCCTCTTCATCCACTGCCGGAACTGATCCTGACAAACCGGACAGCAGCAATGATTTGCCTCCAGTTCATTATCAATCTGATAGCCAATAACCCCTGGCGTGTCCCTATAACGGGACACCATTTTTGTAATGATTTTTTCAGCAAACTCACGAAACACCGGACTATTCATACAGCGATGGCCACGTATTCCCGTAATAATCCTGTGTCCCGTTTTGTCAACCTGAATCACCTCCGGATACCGCTCAAACATCCACTGAGGCGGGGTACAGGTAGGCGTGCACAGAAAGACGTCGATTCCCCTGCTGGTAAAAAGCTCCACAGCTCGGTCTAACCATGCAAAATCATAAACGCCTTCCTCCGGCTCCAGACGGCTCCATGCAAATTCTGCCATGCGTACAATCTTTACCCCCGCCTGTTGCATTTTGTCAGCATCCTCTTCCCACAGCTTTTCCTCCCACTGCTCTGGATAATAATCAACTCCTATTTTAATCCCATTATTTTTCATGACAAAATCCTCCTACCGTAATCAAAACTTCAACTTTCCTTTGATTTATCTGATACCAAACAAATCTGAATACCTTAATTTTTTTCCCTTATTTCATAACAAACTCCGTAAATCAATCTCCAATACCGGTCCATATAACAGAATCCTCTTTCTGACTACCATCAGAAAATGTAGCAACTGCTTTCACGGTATTTTCCTGATTCTGCAAAAGAACCACATCATTCCATGTAAAAATGGTAGATTTTCCCTTTTCTGTACTGCCCTTCTGTACTCCTACCGATTGATCATTTACAAATACTTCCACTGTTTCTGCTGTAGAATATACTTTCAATTCCGGTACTTTGCATGGGCGTTCCCGATAACGTGACGATGTGATATGAACCACCTTTTCCTCAGTCCAGACTGACTGATAAAAATAATAGGCATCCTTTTTGATCTGTCTGTCCCTCGTTACCAATCCCTTGTCATTCTGACCCTTGGTATCTCCTTCCTCTCTGGTATCCGATGCAAAGTCAAACATACACCAGATAAACTCTCCCCAGACATTGCCAGAAGTCACTATGTCCTTCCATGCCTCCTCGTGATAGACCATTTGATACTCCTCCCAATGTCTCTCCCCGTTCGGGTCAATATCTTCCATTTGAGGCTGATCCATATGCTGTGTTATAGCAGCACAGGCACCATATTCCGAAATGCAGGTTGGCCTGGAATCGAATTGCTGACGCTCTGCAATCCATGCGCATGTGCCGCCCGGCTTACCGTAATACCATCCGTCATAGCGGTTATATCCTACTAAATCTGCCGCTTCGGAACGTTTCCTATGTTCCTGTTCCGCCTGATTATCCGCATAAATTGTCTTGCGGGTGCTATCCAGTGATGTTGCCAGGTTGCACAATTCTGTATACAGTTTTGATGTTTCTTCACCCGTATCATACAACTCATTGGAGATTCCCCAGAAACAAATAGACGGATGGTTGTAATTCTGGGAAATTAATTCGATTAACTGCTGCTTAATATTGTTTGTAAAGAGTGTCCAATCCACAGTAAAGTTATCATTTGTAGTCCGGTTAATCAATGGTATTTCCGTATAGACAATGAGACCCAATCTGTCGCATAGCTGATACTCATAAGGATCATGCTGATAATGCGACATTCTGACCGCAGTGACCCCCATCTCCATCATCATGGCGTAATCGGCATCCCGTTCTTCATCTGTCATTGCCCAGCCATTAGCACTACTGTCTTGATGATAATTAACACCATGGATAGCATAGGGCTGTCCATTCAGGTAAAACTGATTATTCTGAACCTCATACTGACGGAATCCAATTTCTGTAGTAACCGTTTCCAATACTTCTCCCTCAGAAATCAGATAAGTATCCATCGTATACAAATACGGGTCTTTCACTCCATTCCAAAGATGTGGTTTCGCAATGGTAATAGTATATTCCACGTATCCACTGCTTTCCGGTTTTAACGCAGCGATCACTCCAGCTCTTGCAACTTCACTGCCTTCACGATCTTTTAATACGGATATAATCTGCAGCGTTTTCTCATTCTCTCCCTCATTTCGAATATGAGTACACACATTAACCGTTCCCTGCCCATAATCATTTGATAGTTGTGCAGAAGCAAGTACACCTTCTGATCCGTTTCTTGCTAAATCAAAGTAGATATCATCAACACTGAGCAAAAACACATCCCGATAAATTCCACCAAACTTTGTAAAATCTCCTTCCTGGTCTAATGGAGCAATATATGTGGTTCTGGAATTATTGACCAGCACTGCAATCAGATTCGTCTGATCCCAAAGAATATATTCTGTTATATCGAATCGGAATCCACTGTAGCCGCCTTCGTGACATCCAACGAATTTACCATTGATATAGACCTTAGTGACTGTATTAGCACCTTCAAAGGACAAATAGATTCTTTTCTGTCTCCATGTATCATGGTCCAGAGTCAGTTCCTTTCGGTAAACTCCATTTCCACGATAATAGGAATTGCCCTCGGCATCTTTTGTCTGCCAACCATCCGCACCATCCTCAGCATTCCAGGTATGAGGAAGTGAAACCATTTCATAATGACTGTCATCATACTCTGGAAGAATAGCAGCAGAGATTTCCTCCTCCGAGGAACCTATTATGGAAAATCTCCACTCTGCATCTATATCCAAAGCCAATATCGAACATGGATGTAATTCTGTATTGAGAGAACTCCCCTCCAAGGTCTGAGACTCCAGCAAGTCGGAATCTGTCTGATTTTTTTGAACAGCTATTTCACAATTTAATGATTTTTGATTCACTTTCTTTTTCCCTCTCATCTGATATTTTAGCAGCTTGCAGTGAACTTTAGCAGTCCCTGCCTTCTCTGCAGTTACTTTTCCTTTTTGCTTGCTTTAATTTTAGAACCTTTTGTAGAGAATTTCAACTGTTTCACTATAAATCAACAACGTAAATTATAGCGCATTGACAAGACAAGAACGGTGGCATATACTATCAAAAATTTGCATTTCTCATATTATTTTTACGGTACATCGGAAAATATAAAGATATCGTTTTAAGAAAAGACCAATCAACACTACTGTATTATTACAAAGAAAGGCTCAGTTGGTGGAAAATATGAATAGAGAACAAGCTGTAAAAAAGGCAACGGAACTGGTGGAAAAAATGACCGTAGAAGAGATAGCATCTCAACTACGCTTTGATGCTCCCGGAATAGAGAGATTGGGCATTCCCGAGTATAACTGGTGGAACGAGGGACTTCATGGCGTCGCAAGAAGCGGAACTGCAACGGTTTTTCCACAGGCAATCGGACTGGGAGCAACTTTTGACACAGAACTGTTAGAACAAATCGGAGAAGCTATTTCCATAGAGGCAAGAGCCAAGTATAATGAGTCCGTTCGGGAGGATGACCGGGATATCTATAAGGGCCTGACCATATGGTCACCCAACGTAAATCTTTTCCGAGATCCGAGATGGGGAAGGGGACAAGAAACCTACGGAGAGGACCCTTACCTCATCAGCAGGCTGGGCGTTTCCTTTATCAGAGGATTGCAGGGGGATGGTGAATATCTGAGAACAGCAGCTTGTGCAAAGCACTTTGCGGTGCACTCCGGACCAGAGGAAATGCGCCACTATTTTGATGCCAGGGTAGACTTAAAAGAACTGTGGCAGACTTACCTTCCTGCATTTGAAGCATGTGTGATGGAAGGGCAGGTAGAATCCGTCATGGGTGCCTATAACCGCACTAACGGAGAACCTTGCTGTGCACATAGCTATCTGATGGATGAGGTTCTCCGTGGTCAATGGGATTTTCAGGGACATTATGTATCGGATTGTTGGGCGGTCAAAGATTTCCATGAAAACCATAAAGTGACAGATCGTCCGGAGGAAAGCGTGAAACTGGCGCTGGAAAAAGGTTGCGATATCAACTGTGGCTGTACCTATCAGAAAATTATGTCGGCCTATGAGGAAGGAATCCTCCCATTAGAGCATATCAAACGTTCTGCCATACGGCTTTTTACCATGCGTTTCCTGCTGGGGATGTTTGATCATACAGAGTACGATAACATACCATATGAGAAAATAGAGTGTAAGGAACATTTAGATCTGGCATCAAGAGCGGCAAAAGAAAGTGTAGTTTTGTTAAAGAATAATGGAATCTTACCATTAAAGAAAGACCAGATTAAAACCATTGGAGTCATTGGTCCAAATGCAGACAGCAGAAAGGCACTGATTGGAAATTATCATGGTACCTCTTCCCGATATATTACAGTGTTAGAGGGCATACAAGATTATGTAAAGGAAGATGTTCGGGTACTCTATTCTCTCGGCTGCCATCTGTTTCTCGACAGAGAAGAAGGCCTTGCCAAGGCAAATGACAGATTATCAGAAGCGGTAGCCGTAGCAAGACATTCCGATTTGGTAATACTCTGTCTTGGACTGGACGAGACTCTGGAGGGAGAAGAAGGTGATACCGGTAATCTATATGCATCCGGAGACAAAAAGGATTTAAAATTGCCGGAATCCCAATGTAAGCTGCTGGAGACCGTTGCCAGCACCGGAGTGCCGTTTATTATCTGTATGATGTCGGGAAGTGCCATGGATATGAATTTTGCAAGCGAACATGCATCTGCTATTTTGCAGCTATGGTATCCTGGTGCAAGAGGCGGGAAGGACATTGCTGACATTTTATTCGGAGAGGTATCCCCTTCCGGCAAGCTTCCAATTACACTATACAGAGACTTGGAGGGAATGCCTGCGTTTACGGACTACTCTATGGAAGGACGGACTTACCGTTTCCTGAAAAAGAGTCCGCTTTATCCCTTTGGCTATGGACTGACCTATGGAGATACCCGTGTTACGGGGCTGAACTGGGCGAATGCATCAAATTATAATTATGAGGATTTATATCGTGAGGACACAAAGGTATCTGCCACGGTAGTCAACAAAGGAAATATGGAGACGGAAGATGTCATACAGATTTATATACAGGTAAAGGGTTCCAAAAATGAAGTTCCCAATCCGAAGCTTGCGGCTTTTCGCAGAGTCCGCTTAAAACCGGGAGAGAAAAAATCCGTTGAAATAACCATACCGGTTTCTGCTTTTGCAACGGTCAATGAAAAGGGCGAGAAATGCTTCGACGGAAATGGCGCATATATCTATGCCGGTTTTGGACAGCCGGATCCGAGAACCAGAGAACTGACATGTAAGGATGGAAAAACTTTAGTTATTTGAATAGCAGATTATAACTCTCCATGCCCATACCTGTTACCTCCGATATAAAACAAGATTATGCATGATTGATGATAAAATCCATGGACGCATTTCCGGCATCCACACTATCCTGCCCATCAAAACCATGCCCTCCACCAGGAATAATGATTAATTCAGCCGATGGGTAGGTCTCCACCGCCCGTTTAGAATACGATAACGGAACCACATCATCACGGTCACCATGAATAATCAATACCTGCTTATGGTAATCCGCAATCTCTGCATAGATATTGATACGCATAGCATCTTCCGAATAAATTCGCCCCAATGGCACACCCCATAAACTGGTTTGTTCCGGGACTCCATTCTGACACCATTTCCTGGCATTCTCTTCCAGGCAAAAGGCTGGATACCACAGAATCGCTCCGGCAGATTCCTCCGGATATCTGGCGGCAGCTAATGCCGCCTCATAACCGCCCTGACTTTCTCCCATCAGATAAATCTGTTCTGCATCAATTTCCTCCATTTCACGAATCCCACGAAGAACCGTAATATAGTCCTCCAGTTCTGTCAAAACCGACATTTCCGTTGTGTCCCCATCACTTTTAGAATCAAAACCTCCTCCACAAAAATCAAAAAGGACTATCGCCAGTCCCCGTTTTGCAAAACGAGGACCGTAGTGCTCCAACTCTCCATAATGACTATTAAATCCATGGGCAAAAATGGCAGTACGATACTTGCCTTTTTCTGCCGGAAGATAGAGTCGCCCGACTATTTTTTTGTGATCTTTTCGGGTAAAAGAAAGATCCTGGTATCTGTAATCCATCGCCATTTCTTACTCCTTAATCCCACCAGAAGTACCACACTTCCGAATCCTGCAATCCCACTGCCAGCTCTGATAAAGTATAAGTTCTGGTTCCTTGATCCACACGATCCACACAGAAAGCATAATGTTCCTTGGCAACTTCCAGGCTGTCCGCTCCATTTAACTTCTTTGGTGCATAAAATTCCATCACATCATGGGTAAAGATGGCAGGCATCGCACCATAGGCTTCATACCAATATTTACAAATGGAAATCATCTCCTCCGGTGCAGGGCACTCATTCCAACCACCCATCGGAATCCAGGCTATAATCTCCCATGGATGTTTTACCGGAATTTTCAACAACAAAGTATCATCTTCCAAAGCATACTCCTGAAAAGAAGTATATGCACTAAAATGATGCAGTACATCTCCCTCTGTTTCATTGCCAATGAATTCTTCCAGACCTTCCTCATAATCCTCTTCGTAATCTTCCATATACTCCCGGAATCGTTTCTGCAACAATTCTTTCCCCTGGTCATTGCATGCCTGAATCACTTTTTCCGGATTGTATTCTTCCTCAAAAACATAATCCAGCCAATCTGTTACATATTCATCCACCACCAGAATAGCCGGATAATAGCCCTTCTCGGTACCCTCCTGTAATGCCTCAAAGTAAGCCTTTTCTAATTTCTCCGGATCACTTCCTTTTTCAAAAACAGTATACTCGCATTGAAATTGCTCCACAATTTTTTTTATTTCTTCTCGCATCGTTTTACCTCCCCATATAGTTATGAATAATACTTCTTCTATTGTATCGCCTCATTTTCAAAAATCAACCCATCTGACATGATATTTCTAATTGTTATCTCACCAATATTTTCTTCATAATTTCGTTATAATCAGTCTTGCCAGAAAGTGTTTTGGGTATGTTCTTCCAATACTCAACACTTAAATTTGATTTATAAAATTGATAATAAGCTAACAAATCATTTTCTATTTTAGCACAAGCATCCTCTTGATTAATAATCACAAAAATTTTTTTATCATTCCCCACAACAGCATAATCCATTTGATCACTATATCGCTCTGATATATAAGCTTCAATACTATCAAGACTAATCCTTTTCCCACATATTTTCACAAAGCGTTTTTTTCTCCCTGTTATATATACAAAACCGTCCTCATCCAAATAAGCAACATCCCCTGTCCGTAATATCCCTTGATTATCATCACCCTTATCCAAATCAAAATATGATTCTGCATAACCTAATGTAACATTCTCACCTTCAAAAATAATTTCTCCCTCTTGTTTGGATTCTCTAATCCGTTTTCCAGTTGTATCCTCTAAATATATTTCTGTTCCTGGTATGGCAATCCCTACACTCCCTATCTTTTCATTTTCCCACACATACTGATAGGGCAAACACGTCATCCGAGCAGTTGCTTCTGTCTGACCATACATAACATAAAATCGAATATTTTTTTTCTTTGCATATTCACTAAATTTTCGAATTAATTCATTTGATAATTTCCCCCCTGCCTGTGTCATACAATTTAGACACGGGAGTTTCCAATCAAAAAACCTAAACCGATTTAATATCTCATAACTATAGGGAACACCACTAAATGATGTGCCTTTCTGCTGATTAAAAAATTCCCAAAATTCTTTTTGTAATATCTTCTTTTTTGATACCAAAATTGTTGCCCCTACTGATACATGCGTATTAACAATAGACAACCCATATGTATATGACATTGGCAGCGCTAAAATAGGCTTATCATTACAGGATAATCCCAAGCATTCAATAATTGCTCCTGTATTGGCTTGAATATTTTCTTTACTCTGACGGACATATTTACATTCACCTGTAGATCCAGAAGATGGGATAAGAAGAGATAGGTTCGAATATATTTCATAGGTTACAACATCATTTCCTTTAAAAATACCATAACCCATAAATTGATGTAGCAATAAAGAGGAACAATTGCGGAACTCTATTGGCTTGCATATATAATTCGGTTGAAATGCTAAGTAGTCTTTTTCAATCCATTCTCTCCTATTATCACAAGAGACAATTTGGATAACGTTATTGGTATATAGTAATGCAACATAATAAACCAGAGATCCTATGGTATTGTCACATAACAAATAGATCAAATTCCGACTGCCTATAAGTCTATCAATTTCTTTAGCAACCTGTTTGATATCCCCATAGGTTACATAATGATTATTGTCATCATAAAAAGCGATATTCTGTTGATATTTCTGCAAATCAAACATCCGTTTCTCCATCTGGCCAATAGGAAACTTTCCCAACAATGAAAATTTCCTATATTTAGATCGACCATTAAAGCACAGCTAGCAGCCGCAAAATTTCTTCTTCCTTCTGCATCATCGCCCTAATAGCATCTGCCAATTTACAACGAGTTCTTTCATCGGTAATTCTCTTAACAGGATCTTCCAATGCTCCCTCTTTCTTCAGTTGTTTTAAATAAATCATCCGCATGCTCTGGCAATTCCGAACAACACTCTGGTAGTTCTCAAAATTGCTTATCTGTTCTTGTGGAAGTAAATTTCTCTCCTGCAGGTATTGAAGCCTCCGATAAACACATTGCTTCTGTTCATACAATAACTGAATAATCCGGAAATCATCTATTCCATAATCGGTTTCTCCCATCAGCTCCCGTATTATCCACATATAAATATCCTTGCCATAAACATGAATATCTTCCCCCACCATTTCCTCCGGCTTGGGTTTTATAAATGCTTTTAACTTATTCTGCATCTCTTTCCAAGAGAAGTGATACTCCGGTATTGTGCCGATTTGACAAAGCAATATCGGCGCATACCCTTCCTGTTCCAAATACTCTGCGCCACAGAAAGAATATAGTTTTCCTTTTTCATAAGCGAATAAAAAATCAAAATACGGAATTGTGTACTTCTTGGTTATCTGCCGCTCTGCCATACCATACGCATAGAGTTCCTGTTTCTCGTCGTCAAATCCATAGATCAGATTTTCATGTACAAAATGTCTGGTCTGATAATATTCTTTTGGAGACAAATAAAATTCGTCCAGATGAATATTTATATATTTTCCATCCAAAATATGGGCTCGAATAAAATCCAAAATCCCTCCTGATTTCTCCACTTCCGTATAAGTAACAGAAGTTAGATTCAGGATTTGTTCTATTTCTTCTTCCAGAAACAAAAAATTGATATAATTCTTATGATAAAATAAACGCAAATCCATAAAGTATTGCAACAGCCATTCCCGTGCCTGTTCATCCGTCTGTAATATAGCTAGTCGAGTGCTATAGAATAAATAGGTACACAATTCCGGATTCTCATCCAATGGTAAAACAAATACCTGTTTTTTGTACGGCACCGTCACCTTAATTGGTCTGTAACGATCTAAAATTTCAGATAAAATACTTTTTGCCATAACCTGTATCTGATATTCACTCATATTTTGTTGATCCATCCAAAGCCTTAACCGCCCCATCTGATCAGATTCAAACCTGCGATAAATTCGCTTCAGCTTTTTCAGATATTTTTTCCACAGCTTTTCATCCCAGAAAATAAATTCCAGATTTATATCATAGTATTTTTGTATTTTATCCACAGTATCCTCCATTGGCACTATTTAATTTTTACTTTTTCCATATCTAACGAAAACGCCTCTCTTTGCTTTCTTCCTTTTTGATTGCCAGCCGTTACTGCCTGATCCATCTTATCTACAGCCGCATCCTTTAAGCCTTTTTCACATTCAATAGTGGAATTTTCCCCAGATGCCATCAAAGTCTGATCCTGCTGAACCAATGCAGAAAACACATAATACTTGCCAACTTCCGGAATATTATCTCCTTCCATTACTTCAAAAGTCTCCTGATCTTCCAACAACCCACCTTTTTTCAATACTTTGATTCTGCTTCCCTGTTTAATTTCATTCTTTATATTTTCTTCCACCGTTACATCGTATACGGTATATGGGGAACCGCTAGTATTTGCTTCCTGTTGAAGCGGAGAATCCATCTGAACATTGATAACATCATTGACTTTTCCTACAAAACAATAATCTGCAAAATTTGTTAATTCAGTGTAATCATTCACATCAATTGCATAACTTGCCTTAATATATTCAATGGTTTTGTCCTGGCTTGTATATTTACTAACCAGTTCATCGTGCGGAATCTCCAGATATTTTGCATCTGGATCCCGTTGCTCAGCATAGTTCTCCTCCGCAAGCGCTTTAGAAGTAATTTGATTACTGGCTGTTTCCTCCACATTATCTGTTTTTTCCTGAACAGAATCTTTACTTGAAGTATTACAGCCACTTAATCCGCATAGTACTAAAACTCCACAAATAATCCCAATAATCCTTTTTTTCGCCATCATAAAATACTCTCCTCCTATAATAAAAATATTCTTTTTTCAGTTAACTTAACACACTCTCATCATAGAATGGTCATAGGATCCCTTATCATTAGATGTTAAAGTAACATTACTTGTGACATTTTTATACATAACATCTGTAGATTGGTTATGTGCCAATCCCAATGCATGCCCCAACTCATGCAGACATACATTAACTCGATACGCATTATTAAATCCAGCATCATCCATAAAGTACTTATTGAACGTAATTTTCCCTGATTTATACGTAAATCCAGCGTAAGTTGATATTTCATAACAATCCGTTATGGTAACGTCGAGTTTTGTTTTACTGGTTTTCTTTCTAATAACACCTGGCTTATATGCATTCCATTTGTCAATTGCAGTTTTTAATTCACTACTATACTTTGAATCAGATTTCCAATCCATGTGTTTACCCGAATCAATTAATACCCAACCTGATATCCTAATTGATGCCGCATTAACATTAACCGTTGGTATCAATATGCAGTTAAAAGCTAAAAATAAAGATAACGACATTGACAATTTCCTGTAAATAAATTGTTTTGACTTCCTCATAAGTGTCTCCTTTCTTGTTCTATTCATTGCCCCAAAGAATGATTCCTCTTTATCTACAATTCCATCACATCCTTTCCTAATATTAATTGTTTATATCATCTATCAGTGCCGCACGACAGTGATAAATCTCCATCACAAATTGAATGCCATCACGAATTTCCTCTCTGCTGTAATTGACCTGCTCCAATTCCTTCTCCTCCCATTCATTCAGCGTCTGGTAAAAAAACAACGCCGCATAAAGAATATTATTATCTCTGGCAGAATGTACTCTGTCTAACAATTCCATTAACATATTTTCTGCCTCATTAATTTTCTTTTCTTCCAACAGAGACATAATAGTACAAAACGCATCTTCTTCCAGACTATTCTCAACAAATTTAGGCTGTTCAAAACGCCGTTGTAAAGACCCGGTCATCATAATCATTGCCAATCGCAATATATCACAGATTACTTTTCCAACTCCGCTATATTGATATCCCACTGTAATCTCCCTCTCTTTCGATGGATCTTCTGTATTAAATCTCAATATAAAATCATAATATTAACTATTCAATCAATGGGAAACCAAATACCTTTTCATCGGGTACCTCTTTGCCTTCCCTATATCTGCAAAACCACTCTAACCCCTCCGTCAATTGGAATTTCCCTGCCTGTTCCATTTCTGCGCGAACTTCCTTTTCGGACATATCCTCTGAAACTATTTCCGCAAAAAAACGTTTAGAATATCTCTTCTTTTCTTTTTTTGTATATCGTTGGTAATTATGACGAACTACATCACCACAATCTTCCCTTTGCATCAAAACTTGTAAAAAATTACAAGTATTATAGTAATAATTTAACATCAAAAGATAAGAATCATAATGACTGACACTGGCAAAACCTGGTGATGACATCATTAATTGATATAATTCCTCTGTGTTGATTTCCTCCAACAATGCCGGTGGCATTTGCTGCGCTGCCTCCATCCTGAGATCACCACCTATGGTTCCAACAATTTCATAACCTTTCGGGCATTTGTAATTCCCCTGCTCATCTTTCCATTCCGAAAGATCATCATGTCGTACTTCATCATACTCCTTGGAAAAATACTTTTTCTGCTGATCTTTGATCAATTCCTCTTCCCACAGTCCCGCAAATGCTTCTTTTACTGTTTTCCTTGCAGCTCTTGGCAGTGCAGTAACCATCGGCAACATTGTAGATTCTGATGGCTGCATGGAAACAATAGGAGATGTTGATACTTCCACACTCTGCTTTTCTACGCTCCTTTTCCCGCAAGATGTCAAACAAATGGTAAGTAAGCAACAATAGATTAAAATTTTTTTCATATACTTTCTCCTTGTAAAGTAATATCATACATATAAATTTTAATAGTTTTTTCAATCATTATATGATCTTTTCTTTTGTACCCTTTCCCTTCCTTAATCTGTTACCACACCACTGCCATAGACTCTACTGTTTATAACAACATCCTTATAAAAACATCCAAGAAACCAAGGCATCAATAATGTCCGTACGCTCCTACTCCTAACATCAATTCCTCTTCTTCTGGTATGGATTTTCCCTCCTTGTATCTGAAAAACCATTCCAATCCTTCCGTTACCTGAAACCGTTCCTGCTTCTGCAAATCTTCCTGTGTATCTTTCAAACCCTTTCCCCTATTTTCCATAAAAGTATTTCCGGTATATTTTAACTTCTCCTTTTTTGAATACTTCTGATAATAGCGGTGTACTACTTCTGCACTGTCTTCTCTCTGTATAAAATCAGTCATAAAATTATAATACACATAATATTTTGCCGTCATCTGCAAATAACTATTTGTCGTCGAAACAGACCAAGTCTCTACAGGGAGATTCATAATCAGTTGATACAATTCCTCCGTACTAATCTCATCCAATAATTCCTGGGGCATCTGTTGGGAAGCCATCTGCTCCGTAAACCACGCCGATGATAAACAGGCGATTTTATATCCCTTTGGAGCATGATAATTCCCTTTTGCATCTTTCCATTCTGTAATGTCATCATGCCTCACGTCATTAAACTCTGCTGTAAAATATTTGCTCTGCACTTCTTCCGGTGTTTCATATATTAGTCCTTGCAGAGCCTCCTCCACTGTTTTGTGTGCAGTTCCAGGAATCTGTGTTGGTGTCGGTGTCGCAGTAGACTCCGCTGACAGTTGTGCCAAAGGAACGGGCGATACAGAAGGTTCCACTTTTTTCTCCGACTCCTTTTGACCACAAGAAGATAGACAGAACATCAGTATTAATAAACATAAGATACTTTTTTTCATATCTCTTCCTCTCTTTCTCTGTGTAGTAAAGTTATAATTACTACTTCCATTTATTTTGCCATTTTCATTAATCTTCCCACATCATCCCTTTCCTAACTTTATATCTGTCCGCATTACAAACAGTTACCTATTCCCTCACACATCTGATACAAAATCCGCTAACTTTCCAGTTTGCACTGATGGAATCAAACAATCCGACAGATGTATCACAATCTCCACACCTTCCCCCAATTTCTCTTGAAACTGCTTGACTAGATATTCCGATAGCATCGAAAATTCCTCTATTTCATCCAAAACCAATATTACTTCAAAGTAATCATAATCCCGCTGTACAATCTGGTACTGAATAATCTGTCCGTCCGTCTCATAGTTCGCCTGATGGATAATCTGAACCAAAGCATAGGAATGTATTTTAGTTCCGCTTCTGCACTGGATCCAGTCATTTGAACGCCCCGCATACAGTTTCAACGCATCAGTACAACGACCACAGGCACACGGCTTATTGCGGATAATCCTTCCACGGTCTTCCAAATTAAACCGAACAAAAGGCATAGCAAAATTATGCAACGATGTCACACAAAGCTGCCCCTCATCCTCTTGCTCTCCCACCGTTTCCAAATATATGTTGTCCTGCATCAAATGCATAGTTCCTGCTGGACATTCGTAAGCAATTGAATTCACTTCCTTAGTTCCATATTGATTCGCCGTAACACATTGAAAAGTATCTTTGATCTGCTGTCTGACTGATGTCGCCAAAAACTCCCCTGTAAATTCAATATAACGCAGAGATTTGGGAATTATTTTCCACTTCTTTGCAATGTTACTCAAAAGCAATGCCAAAGTCGGTTGCAAAATCATCCATACCGGATCATATTCCAATATCTTTTCATAGGCTTCCTCCATATTTCCATCACTCAAATATCGCCTGGATACCGCCAAAGCATGCTCCCTAACCACACATCCTGTTTCGCCCTGGTCAGCCGGAAAGAAATACACCATTCTGTCCTCTGGAAGAATCTGATAATACTTCTTTCTCCAGATCCAAAGAGACGCCAATGAACGGTTATAATCTTCCTGTTTCCAGTACACCTCCGAAAATTTCCCTGTCGACCCAGATGTTCTGGTATACCGCAAATTCTGATTCATATAGTCTGAAATATATTTTGAAGATATCATTGACATGCCAGAATTCACATAAAAACTCTTATCCACTACCGGAAATTCCCCAAAAGTAATCTTGTCAATATCTAACTGTTGTTTTTCCGCCAGATTATAATACAGCGGCACCGTACTATAGGCATGTTTTCCCATATCGTATATATTCATAACTTACCTCATCTCTGCATCCATATTCTTCTTACCCTTTCAGTCATGCCATCACAGGCGTCACAAACAATCAGCGAAAAATGCAGTTTCTTCATTTGTATTTTATTTCTCTGACACTATGTCTTTTATAAGCATCACTTATCGTAATAATTCTTGTATTCCCTGATAAAAATCACCACAACGATCCATTTTATCTATAAAATCAGGCAATTCTGTAAAATCAATTCCAAATCGTTCTTCAATCTCCGTCAATAATCCAACAATGGCAAGAGAATCATATTTCAGATCCTGAAACAGACAGGTATCCAGATCAATCGTCACTGTCTCCGCTATCTTCTTATCCGGAATAAAGTCCCGAACCAGTGTTTCAAATAGTTCCCAGGTAATCATTTGTTCCATCCTCTTTTCTCCCCCAGTATCTATAAAACCACTCCGAACCTTCGGTAAGCTGAAACTTTCTATTTTTGAAAACACAAATCCTACATTTGTTGCTTTTAAAATTACAGCTAAAAAATAAAATTTCAAACACTCTTGATATATTTTCCAATATATCATTATACAAAAAAATAATCAACCCCTATTCTTGATATATTTACAAAAAACTTTTCTAATATAATATTTAAAAACTTTCTAGTATATTATTCCACAAAAAAATACACCCCATCTGATGCAAAATGTCTGTTCTAAGGCACAAATTAATACGACCTTTCTATTTTTATTTCTATGAGAATTATTACCATCTTTTTACTGGCAATTCCAGACACAACATTCTACAAAATTTTACTATGGAATACAGTCCTGGTTTATGATAAAATATTTATATTTATACGCACACCAAAAATATACTAGCTTAGCTCGATGTTACCATTGAGCCAGAGAAAGGAAGAACAAACATTGAAAAAGAAAATCATGTTAGGAAACGAAGCCATCGCCAGAGGAGCTTATGAAGCCGGCGTTAAGGTTTCTGCAGCGTATCCGGGTACACCGAGTACAGAAATCAGTGAAAATATTGCTTTATATGATGAAATTTATGCAGAATGGTCGCCCAACGAAAAGGTGGCAACGGAAGTGGCAATCGGCGCCTCTATCAGCGGTGTCCGTGCTATGGCATCCATGAAACATGTGGGTGTCAATGTGGCAAGTGATCCCCTCTATACTGCTTCTTACAGCGGGGTTAACGGCGGTCTGGTATTAGTTGCTGCCGATGATCCCGGACTTTATAGTTCCCAGAATGAACAAGATACACGCTGCGTGGCACGTGCTGCTATCGTTCCGGTTCTGGAACCATCGGACAGTCAAGAAGCCAAAGATTTTGTGAAATTCGGCTATGAAATCAGTGAGAAATACGACACCCCAGTTATCTTGAGAACTACCACACGTCTGGCACATTCCCAGGGAGCCGTTACTTTGGAAGACCGCAAGGAAATTCCTGACAAAGTATATCAAAGAGATCCTTCCAAATTTGTCATGATGCCTGGCAGTGCCATCAAACGCCACCTCTATGTAGAACAGCGGATGAAAGATATGGCAGAGGACAGCAATGATTTTGCCATCAATAAAGTAGAATACAATGATACCTCCATTGGATTTATTACCAGCGGAATCCCATATCAGTATGTCAAAGAGGCCTGTCCAAATGCCTCCGTATTGAAACTGGGCATGGTCTACCCTCTGCCTCGGAAACTCATTGAAGAATTTGCTTCCAAAGTAGACAAACTCTATATCTTTGAAGAACTGGAACCGGTCATTGAGGAACAGGTAAAATCCTGGGGCATTGCAGCCATCGGAAAGGAAATCTTTACCATACAGGGCGAATATTCTGCCAATATGATCCGGGAAAAAATACTAGGGGAAGAAGTTGGTGTCCAAAAAGCGGCACAGGTTCCGGCAAGACCACCAATTTTATGTCCAGGCTGTCCACACCGAAGCGTTTATTCCGTTTTAAATAAATTGGGCATTCATGCAGCTGGAGACATTGGATGTTATACTTTGGGTGCCGTTCCACCATTAAATGTTATTGACACCACCATCTGTATGGGAGCCAGCATTTCAACGCTCCATGGTATGGAAAAAGCCAAGGGAAAAGATTATATTAAAAACTGGGTTGCAGTCATCGGCGATTCCACCTTTATGCATACCGGAGTTAATTCCCTGATGAATATGGTATATAACCAGGCAACGGGAACAGTTCTGATTTTAGATAATTCCAC
>CAYPEW010000001.1:135829-168027 GCA_964409845.1 uncultured Jutongia sp. | reverse complement strand
ATGCTTGCCAATGCAGATGTGGACGTTGGCAAATAATCATTTCCTTTTGCAGGGATATTATTGTTACCGGCATTTGATTTTTATGGAGGCAGGGAAACAGGGATATGCTCTGGGAGTACCGGGAATCTATGACAGAAGGACCAGCAGACAGGCAGAACAGTTTGGTTTTGTACAGTTTCGCGCAATCTGTGGTGGAAAGCAGTGTAACGGTGCTTTTGGATATTGGATCATGCCGCTGTCCTGTTAATAGTACAGCGAGAAGAATGAAAAAATATCGTTTTATGTAATGCATTTCTTACTATTATTGTATATAAGCATAGAGGATATGGTCACGCCACTCTCCATTAATCTGTGCAAAAGAATGTAAATAACCTTCTTTTATAAAATGCAGACGTTCTAATAACCGGATAGAAGCAGCATTTTCGGGAAGTACCATGGCCTCAATGCGTTTAATATGGCAGGTCTGGCATAGTTCCGGAAGCAGACAGGACAGGGCTTCATACATGTATCCTTGGTGACATGCACGCTCGTCCAGTTTGTAACCTACCATACAGCTGCTAAAAGCACCTTTTAGAAAATTGCTGAAACTTACACTGCCCAGGGGATGATAGGGATCCTCTGGCAGAAACATCCAATAACGCATATATTGTAATTTAGCAAAAGAATTATATTCACAAAGCAGATTAGAACGCTGGTATTTCATGGTGTAAAAGGTTTCTGGCCTGGTTGCTTCCAGGGGTTCTAAAAAATCTCGATTCTTTTCATAAAAATTTAGGACAAGATCTTCCTGTCCGGGTTTTAGTATTTTCAATACCATACGATTGGTTTGGTAGATGATGTGCATAAATTCCTCATTCCTTGTATTACTTTTTTCATTTTTATATCCGTATAGTAGTGTAACGGAAAATGTATGGAAAGGCAACCATTTGAGTGAAGATGTTTTTTCATAAATAAAATAATTCAAATAATACTGGATCGTCCATAAAGCTATGTAGTGTTTTTGCAGCACAAAATACTACGTTTGCGCTTTTTTACAAATGGGGCTATAATAGTATAATACTAAGGTTAAAATATCGAAAAAGGGAGAGATCGGCAAGTTCCGCCTGTCTGAATCAGAGATGTGAGGTGTCATGAAATGGAAGAAGAACGATTCATGAGAGAGGCAATTAAGCAGGCGAGGAAGGCTGCTGTATTAGAGGAAGTGCCGATTGGCTGTGTGATTGTCAGGGAGGGCAAGATTATAGCACGAGGTTACAACCGCCGTAATACACAGGGATGCACATTAGCACATGCAGAATTGATTGCCATTCGGAAAGCCAGCCGGAAACTCCAGGATTGGCGATTGGAGGACTGTACTTTATATGTTACCCTAGAACCTTGCCCCATGTGTGCTGGAGCAATATTACAGGCGCGAATTCCGCGTATTGTGATTGGCACAATGAACCCCAAGGCGGGATGTGCGGGGAGTATATTAAATATTCTTCAAAATCAGCGCTTTAATCATCAAGTGGAGCAGACAGAGGGAGTGTTACAGGAGGAATGCCAGCAGATGCTGCAGGAGTTTTTTCGGGAGCTGCGTCGTAACAAAAAGAAAGAGCATAAAACCGACGAAAATTGCGGATGGAAGTCCGTGTGAAACTTGACAGAGAGGGGCTCAACCGATATAATAAACCCACGCTGTCATATGCGGGCAGCTAAACATGTCATAAGACTTCCGTGCTAGCCGGGGAGATAGCGGTTCCCTATACCTGCAATCCGCTATAGCAGGGGCGAAGGTCTGTTTCGGATCTGTGGTATGCAAAGCCGCCCTTTGCAAGTGGCGATGACGCTTTGGTCTTACGCAATGAGAACTCATGAACCGTGTCAGGAGGGGAACCTAGCAGCACTAAGTGAGACCTCTCGTGTGCCGTGAGGTCGCCGGAGCCGAGTTAACTGCAGAGGTAACGTTTGTCGACTACGGATACAACGCAGGCATGCACGGATTTTTTACTCTAATAGAGGAGGAACAGGATTGAAAGCAGAACTGAAGAAAGCCAGTGTGAATCAGATCATCAAGGGCTATGATATTTTTGTCAAGGGCGATGATGCTCTTTATGTAGGTTTAGTATTAAAAGGTAGAGTAAAAGTTCATGCAGAAGGTGTCAATCTGGAAATTGGTTCTGGACATTTTCTAGGTATTTGTGATTTACAGGATGCCTCTTATTGTGTTACCTATACAGCGACGACGAATTCTGCTATTTATATTTTTGAGGCGAAAGAGAATCTGGAGGATACCTTAGACAGCATTTTGTCTGCCAACAAAGAATATGGTGCATTGATGGTATCCGCCATGAATAAATATATCCGTGGTTTGGGAGAGATTTATCAGAGTATGGAGGAGCAGGCAGAAAATACCTTTCTGCGTATCGGGGAAATTTGTCAGAGCTACCATAATATGTGCAAACAGCATGGAACGCAGCAAATGACGATTGATACAGATGGAAAACTGCTCTCCGACATTCATCAACATGCGGTTAATACGGAACAGATTGCGTACTATCAGGCATGTGCTGTGGTAAAACCAGAGGTACAAAAGGCATTTTATGGATCTTCAGAGGCGATTATACGTTATCATCTGTCAGAGCAGATTGAATTGACACGGATGCTGTTAGAGCAATGTGAGGAAGCAGCAAAATATTTGCAGGGCTTGATGCAACCATTAATGTTGTCTTCCAAGAATTTATATCAGGCATCTATGAATTTGACAAGTTCATTACAGAATATGGATATCAGTGACAAAGACAGCATGAAGCTGGTTGATCAGATTATTGACCAGATCAATGGAGTGGAAGCTGTATTATATGATAAGGCATCTGTGGATATGCAGATTGACCATGAGACTATGGAGGAGCAGTATTTTTCTTTGATGAGTCGTGGAAATGCAACAGCAGGACCTTCTGTTTCCATGGAGGAGTTTGCTCTGGTAGAGGATAATTTTGTTTCCATCGAAGAGTTAGATGGGGCAATGAACCAGATATTGGCAGAAGCAGAGCTGGATGCTGACAAGGAGCAGGAATTCCGTGATCTGATCCGTCGATTTGAAGATATGCCAGATAAGTCTTCTACTGCTGATGAGGATCGTTCGCTGCGTCGGGGTATCATGAAGATTTACTATGATGTATATGAACGTGTATTCTTGCGGGATTATGAGAGAGAAGGGGAGACTCCGCTTATCATTGATCTGTTTCTACGCTACGGTTATCTCAGCGAGACACTTCTCAGCGAAGAGATGCGGGAGGAACTACTCAGTTTTGAGCGTGGTGTACCAAATCAGGGAGAGTGTCAGGTCTATGATATGAAAGAATGGCTGACAGCTATTATTCGGGGAGAGAAAGAACCGTCTAAGAATGATTTTGACCAGGATTATCAGGAATATCTCCGGGAACAGAAAAAGACCGGAGCTATTTCTGCTGATGAGATGAAGAATTTGGAGCAGGATTTGAAGGCGAAAATGCATTATGAAATACAGAATATGTTCCGCAGCAATCAGCGACTGTTAAGTGGGCAGACTGCAATTTTTGTACCATTTCTGTATACGGAAGGATGCATGTCTTCCCTGGCACGTTCCTATCTGTCAAAAGACAAAGTTACTGCATGTATACGAAAATTGTGCCAGATTGATTATTCTGTGTTTTATCGGGAAATACTATATACTGAAGGAGAGTGGGGCACTAAAAAGGAACACATTATGGAGAATGTATTCCCAGATGTGATTGTAATGCCAGGCTGTGGCTCTAAGGGACTGATGTGGCAGGAATTGAGTGGACGTAAGCGTAATTCCAAGGGTAGATTTCTAATGCCGATATTCTTTGAGGGAGAGTTGGATGCTGTGATGATTGCGCTCTTTGGCAGGTTCCGTTGGGAGTTGTGCCGGACGATGCAGGGTGGAGCTTGGAATAATGTCCAGATCAAGTCTCTGACCAGTGAATACAGTGATTTCATTCAATTTTATCGCAAAAACAGGGAATTGTCAGATACTCGTAAGGAAAAATTAAAGCTGCAGATCCAGAAAAGCAGAAATAATACCAGGGAAGTGTTCGTATTGGATTATCTCAACTGGATTCGTCATGAGTCAAAGGGTGGTATGCTGTTAAGCAAACCAGTACGTGAGATCATGGCAACCTATTGTCCATTCTCCAAGGAAATCCGTGAATCCATTGCAGATCAGCCATTATTTAAGGATGCGATGGCGAGATATCAGCGTGAGAATGGCAAGAAGCAAAAGGAATATGACTTGAAATTCCGCGTTTGGCAAAAGGATGGTATTGAGGTTCCAGAGGCAATTCTGGAAACCCAGAGATTTTATAAGGATATGTAGCATTTTGTTGGAATACTGATAGAAAGTACGGCTGGATAAGAATGTCCAGCCGTTATCTATTAAGAATCTATATAGCCCTTCTGCTATATCCAGCCACCGTCCAGGGAGATGACTTGACCTGTGAGATAATCGGAGCTTGTCAATAGGGATGAAACCATATTGGCGACATCCTCCGGTGTGCCGGCGCGTCCAGCTGGAATTTCGTCGCAGAGCTGACTTTTTTCTTCTGCACTCAGATGTTGATTCATCTCGGTATCGATGTAGCCGCAGGCAATGGCATTGACCTGGATGTGACTAGGAGCCAGTTCTTTGGCAAGAGCGCGGGTTAATGCGTTAACACCGCCCTTAGTAGCAGAGTAGGCGACTTCGGTGGAGGCACCAATATTTCCCCAGACAGAGGAAATATTGATGATATGACCTGATTTTTCGGACAACATAGTGGGAATCACTTGCCTGCAACAATAAAATACAGAAGATAAATTACTTTGCAAAATCCGATCCCATTCTGCATCGCTCATGTCCTGCAGGAGTCCCACATGGGAGATGCCGGCATTATTTACCAGGACATCTATGGTGGAATGATTCTGCAAAATTAGTTGAAAAAAATTCTTTACCTGAGTGGGGTTTCCGATATCGCCCACATAGGAACTGCATTGTCTTCCTAATTCCATGATTTGTTTGCGGACTTCGGCTAGGGCAGTGGTGTTGGTATGGGCACAAATCGCCAGATCATATCCGGCTTCAGCCAGGCGGATGGCAATGGCACGACCGATTCCCCGGGATGCTCCGGTAACGACAGCTGTTTTTGGATGCATATATGATACCTCTTCTTTCTAAGATTAAGTATGGTGTTTTGTGCATAAGCATGCACCAAGAAACCTGCGTTTCTTGGTGTTTGTTGACTCTCATTATAGAATTATTCTGATGGATTTTCGTTCTGCAGGCAGATGAAAAGTCCATCGTAATAATTCTGCATTCATGCTATATGCGTTTAATATACCATAAATGCAAGGGTTTACATAGGGTTTCTTTTTTGATATAATCAAAAGACATGGTATTTATGTGTCCAATTTCTGGAAAGCGGAAAGGATATAAAAGATGAAGAATGGCAAAAGTATATTGAAAATATTTGGAATCAATCTACTGAAATCTTTGTTGAGTATTTGTTTGCTGATTGCAGTAGGATGTGTCAGTTATCTGATTTCCTATCATTTTTTGTCCAAGCAGGCTGCGCAGCAGAAGAAACAGGTGGAGCAGGACACCTTAGAGGAGATCAAGCATGAAGCACAGGTAGATGAAGTTTCCAAAAACCTGATCTATGTCTGTGATGAGAAAAATAAGATTACGCATATGATTCTGGAGATCTGTAATACCAAGACCAATAATATGGATTATGTTACGATTCCGACCAAGACAGATTATACGATTCCGACTACTATGTATCGGAAATTATGTACGATCAATGATGAGATTCCTCAAATTATCCGCTTGAGTAGGATGAAGCAGTATTTTGAAAATGAGGATGATGCCTATGGCTATGGATTGCTGATTGTGCAGAAAATGCTGGGAACAAAGCTGAGTTATTATACGGTACTTACTACGGAAAATTATCAAAGTTATTGTCAGGAGACTAAGGTGAAGGTTAGTTATAAAAAGACAGAGGATCCAGATGCATCTCCGTCGCCATCACCTACTCCATCACCGACGGTAGATCCGGAGACTGGCAAAGTGCCAAAGCAGAAAAAGACAAGCACAAATACAAAAACCAAAATGAATATTTCCATTGCCAGCACTGAATTTACGACGCAGTTAAATAATATTAAAGGAAACCAGGAGAAGATAGCAGAATATATCCAAAATTTATATGATGTTATTAATTCTAATCTGACAGTATATAATAAATTGGGGTATCTGGATTGTTATGAAAAAATGGATGTGGCTTTATTTCATTACTGGGGGATACCTGGAGAATACAATACCGATAAGGTGTTTGAGGTAGATACAAAAGCGGCAAAATCATTCTTGAAACAGTTGGTTGCCAATCCCACATATACCGAGGCACAGGATTTGACAACGACGCAAAAGGCTGATGCTAGTCCATCGCCGGAGCCGACAGCAGAGACCGACAAAAAGAAGAAAAAGACTAATAAGGCAGTCAGTTCCAAAGGTGCAAATATCACGATCTTGAATGGCAGCAGGATTAACGGTCTGGCAGGCAAGATGAAAGAAAAACTACAAGAGAAGGGGTATACAATAGGCGAAATCGGTGATTATACAAAAGAAACACTAACAAAAACCAAGATTATCGTGAAAAAAGAGGGGCAGGGCGAGGATCTGGCAAAGTATTTCAAGGATCCTACTGTAACTGTCGGGATGGTTGATGACGGATATGACATAGAGATTATCGTTGGAACCGCCGATGCAAACTAGTAACGATTGGAAGGTAATATGCGAACTTCAGTAAAGATTATGGATATAGATGTTGATATGATGACTAACGATGTCTTTATTCTGAAGATGAACGAATACCTGTTAGATGATAAACTGCATGTAATTTTTTTCGCATCTACAGATGTATTAAACCGTGCAGTAAATGATGAGAGTTATCGGGAAATAGTAGATCAGGCGGATCTGTTTTTACCAGGTGAGGAAGCTCTGTTGAGTGCTCATTATGTAGAGGTATTGGAGGCAGGTGACATGGTTGTCAGCTGCAAGAGCTTTGGTATGATGTTGGAAAATTTGTGGAAAGAAGAACGCAGCATGTATATCATAGCCAAGAATGCGCCAGAAGTGGAACTTTTGGAATCCTGGTGTAAACGGATGCAGCCAGAGTTGAGAGTTGTCGGCTCTCAGGCATATGATCCAGAGATGGAGGATGCGGCGCTGGTCAATGAAATTAACAGTCATATGCCGGACATGCTCCTGGTGGATTTGGACAGTGGAATGCAGGAGCAGTGGATTATAGAACATAAGGCAATGTTGGGGGCAAAGCTCTGTATTGCCATTGGTGGCGTAGCGGGAATGATTTTGGCAGAGGAAAAAGAAGTCCCAAGCTGGGTTAGTAAAATGCATCTGGAAAATGTTTATGACAAACTGGTAAAGCAACAAAAAGTTAAGAAAGATTTCCGGGCACGCATATTTCGGAAGCAAGTAGTACAATATAATAATCAATTAGAAGAAAATGAAAAGGATGATGTATAAACAATACACATCCTTTTTTAATCGAATTAGGAAATTTCTCTTATTCGATTAAAATGGTTATTTTGGAGGGAATATGTGGGATAAAAAATTTTGGTGCCAGGAATTGTGGCGTATGGTGCTTGGAACCGCATTGATGGCATTGGCGGTTAATATTGTCTATGATCCGATGGGGATGATACCAGGGGGATTTTCTGGTGCATCTATTTTGCTGGCACGTCTCTCGGACAGAGTGATCTCTGGGGGAATACCAGTCTGGATGTTTAACCTGTTTTTAAATATTCCTCTATTTATCTGGGGATGGTTTATACGGGGTCGGGAGTTTATCATCAAGTCTTTGATTACCAATTTGATGTTTAGTTCTATGTTATATCTAATTCCGGTGCAGCCCGTGGTACAGAAAGATTTCTTTTTAGCTTCTATCATGGGAGGAATCCTGACTGGAAGCGGCATTGGTCTGGTATTTTCTGCAGGCTATTCCACCGGTGGCACGGATTTGTTCAGCAGCCTGATCCAGAAGTATCTGCCACATTATCCCGTTGCAAAGCTGTTATTTATATTGGATGCTATTGTGATATTGGCTGGTGCAGCGTATTTTGGTATTGACAAAGCGATCTATGCAGCTGTGTCCGTTTATCTGACAACAAAAATCATGGATGGAATACTGGCAGGCCTCAATGTCAGCAAACAGGTTATGATTATTTCGGCACAATATAATCAGATTAGTTCCGACATTATCAGTCAGATGGAGCGTGGGGTAACGGAGCTGACGGCAAAGGGAGGATACAGCAGAAATAGTAGACCGGCATTATTGTGTATTGTGGGTAGGAGACAGTTGGGCAAATTGTTGAACATTGTCAAAGAAAGAGACCCCTCTGCCTTTATTATCATTACGGATGTCAGGGAGGTATTAGGCGAAGGCTTTGGTCAAATCTCATAGATGTAAGAATTATTCTATGTTATAGTGATGTTTTCTAAGATTGGATGATAAGATTTTTGGTTAGAATGCACATACAAATAGGTTGGATTTTCCTGGAAATGTATGCAATCTGAACAAAAAAAATTTTTTTTGAACGCATTGCACAAAAGGATAAAAGTTTCTTTGTAAAATTGTGCTATGGTCAAAAAAAACGGTTTAGTGTATCATAAGCATTAGATTGATTGAGATAGGTATAAAGTCTGTATTGCCAATGGGCGGGAGACTGAAACTCATCAAAGGAAACTATTATATTTGACAAACAGGAGGGCATAGGAAATGGCAAGTTTATCTTTGAAAAACATTTGTAAGACATATCCAAACGGATTTGTTGCAGTAAAGAATTTTAATCTGGATATCGCAGATAAGGAATTCATCATTTTCGTAGGACCATCCGGATGTGGTAAGTCTACCACACTTCGTATGATCGCTGGATTGGAAGAAATCTCAGAGGGTGAGCTTTGGATCGGTAACAACATGGTAAATGATGTAGAGCCAAAGGATCGTGATATTGCGATGGTATTCCAGAACTACGCTTTGTATCCACATATGTCAGTGTATGATAACATGGCATTTGGTTTGAAATTAAGAAAGACTCCAAAGGAGAAGATTGATAAGTTAGTACATGACGCAGCTCGTATCCTGGATATTGAGCATCTGTTAGACCGTAAGCCAAAGGCTTTATCCGGTGGTCAGAGACAGCGTGTTGCCATGGGTCGTGCAATCGTTCGTAACCCTAAGGTATTCCTTATGGACGAGCCGTTGTCCAACTTGGATGCAAAACTTCGTGTACAGATGCGTATTGAGATTTCCAAGATCCATCAGAGACTGGAAGCAACCATCATCTATGTAACACATGACCAGACAGAGGCTCTGACACTGGGTACTCGTATCGTCGTTATGAAAGATGGTGTAATGCAGCAGGTTGCTACTCCTATTGATCTGTATACAAAACCATGTAACTTATTCGTTGCAGGATTTATCGGATCTCCACAGATGAACTTCATTGACGCTGTAGTTGTACAGGAAGGCAATGATATCAAGTTAGCATTTGGATCCTATGCAGTTAAGATTCCTGAGATGAAGGCTGAGCGTATCATCGAAGGTGGTTACGTAGGCAGAGAGGTAACATTTGGTATTCGTCCAGAGGATATCAAAGATGAAGAGATCTTTGTAAATGCAGGTACAGATAATGTACTGGATGCTACCGTAAAGGTATACGAGATGTTAGGTGCTGAGGTATTCTTATACTTCACAGTAGAGGGTTATGACATTACAGTTCGTGTAAACCCTCGTACAACAGCACGTCCTGGTGATACTATTAAGATCGCTATGGATACTTCTAAGATCCATGTCTTCGATAAAGAGACAGAGAGAGTTATCACAAACTAGGATAGTGATAAAAAGTCAGATCTTGGCTTGTAATTCCGGTTATCAGAAATAGATATTGTTTTTGATTGTAGAATGAAATAAGACAGGTGCCGTTATTGATAGCGGCACCTGTCTTTTGAATTTACCTAAATTAGCAAAGTGAAAGCTGTTTTTCGATTCAATATCAGAAATTTAATATTCGTTGTTTTAGAGCAGTGCTAACTGGTATATTTTCTGTAAGTTCTTTCCCGTCTGTTCCATGCTCCGTTCCACGGCAACTTGATATCCCTTGTCAGTCAGATCTGGTATTTTTCCGTTGCAGATATCAGTGATGCGGGAAGTAGCATCTTCTTGATTTTGAAACGTATAGACATTTTTTTCGTTGGTAAGCCATCCTTGGTATACTGGGATATCCCGAAGTAGTACCGGCGTTTTCATTGCCAGTGCTTCTAAAACCACAATACCCTCAGTTTCCTCATAGGTGGGGAACCAAAAGAGGTCACAGCCGGCATATGCCTGACGCAGCTCTGCTTTGGGAACGTATCCGGCAAAACGGAGATTAGGTAATTGAGTTTGTACCGCTTTCCGGATTTCCTTTGGCACACTCCAGAGATTGGAATCTCCAAACCAGATAAACTGATACTCTGGCAGACGTTTTGCCATTTCGATAAAATCCAGAATTCCTTTTCGGCGGATCCAAAGTCCGGCAGATAGAATAATCTTGTCATCTTCGAAATAGCCATATTTTGCCCGGAAATTTTTTCTGTCATTTGCCTGTTTCTGATAGTATTCTAGATCAATTCCATTAGACATAACATAAACCGGTTCAGATATGCCATGTTTCTGCAGTAGTTTTTTGGCATATTCACTAGGTGTTACAATAACATCGCCCTGTTGATAGCAGAAGCGAATCCATTTGCCAAACAAACCGGCTGTAGTGTTGGAGCCAATAAATGAATTTCGGAAATCTTCTTCTGTGGAATGAGCATGAAAGACCACCTTTTTTCCATGCCGTTTCGCCCAAATTGCTATGGCTATGGAACCAGGGAAAATGGTATTAATGTGAATGATGATTGTGTGATAATAGGAACATGTCAGAAAAAAACAGTAAAATCATGAGGTTACAGATGATTTAGTCTTATTACTTTTTGCAATGAAGTAAAGAAAACAAAATTAGTCAGGGAGGGATTGAAATGACGAGCGGGAATTTATTTCGTCCATTTTTGGTGTGGTTTTCTCTTAGGAACAAGAAACATGTAAAGATAATGCAGAAGTTTAATGACGAAAAGTTGCATGATGGCAAAACAAAAAAACAGGTTGTCATGGATGCATTGGAACATAGTAACGACACCAAAGTGGATAAATTGATCAAAAAACAGTTTCTGGAACAACGTCTGGAGCAATTTAAATAAGAATGTAAGGGAGAAATATTGAGAGAGCTTTTCCATATTTTTGTTGGTAACAGTATGGTAGGGAAGAACTTTATGATGGTTTTGTCATAAGGAATCCAGCGGCAGAACCAGTTATAGAAGGTGGAGTGGCGAATATTATTGGAATGTCGGATGTTATGGACAAGATTATGAATTGGAGCGACAGTTAGAATAGAAGAATCGGTAGGGTAATGCGAGGAATCAGAGGTGATTTCTGCTTTATAGTATGAATGCCATCATCCTGATTTAAAACTGCTAGAGAGAACACACTACAATATAGGGAAATATGGACTGATGCGGTGGGAATATCTGCGAATAAACTGCAGAAGGTAATATCTTTAACTGTTGCTGAACGGGAAATTGAATGAATATTTGCATGAAGTGGATCAGGAATGCCATGCGAGAGTGGAACTGCTTGTGAAGCAGATAAAGGCAGGGTCAGGGATTTAAAGGTGGCCAATCAGATGAAGTTGGTTGGATTTATGAATATTGTTAGGATTATAGCAGAGGAGATTGTGGAGAGGAAAATAATATATATATAATGATGTGAGGGAAATTTGTCTGATTTGTCTTGATTATCATCAAACAATCAAAATAGTAGAATGTTAATTGAAAAAGATGGTTAATTTTTAGAAAAACTTTTGAAAAGTTTTAAGAGTGTAAGAGAGTATGTCAGGAACATTATCATGTTAAGAAAAGGATTGGGGCTGAGAATCTTTTAATATAACTATTGGGGGATAGAAGAAAGTTAATTGTTAAAAAAATATATTAAGCGGGACTGTCTTGTAAAAGAAAACAGAGTGAGATTAACTTCTGAGCCAGACCAATTCAGTGAAGAAGATTGCAAAGTACCTAGCTTACTTAAGAAATATCTTGTTTTTTTAAGTATAATATATTATAATATATTAAAAATATGTTAAAAAATCTTTATATTGAGTAACATTCATAATTAACAAAATACCGTTTGGTATGTAATATCAGAGATTTAATAAGGATAACAGGATATATATTCCATAGAATGATTATATAGTGAAGTAGTATTGCTTCTCAAGGGAAAGTTGAAACTAAAAGAGGAAAGATTAATCTGCCTTTTAGTACTATTTATGACAATAGAGGCAGTGGAAAGGATATTACATTGAAAAAAGAAGTTATTAAAAGTATTATATTCGGTTTTTTTGTGTTTGTTTTGGGGTTTGGAGTAATGTGGTTGTTCTGGACATTTGGGGAGTATCCATCTGAACTGTTAGGGTTATTTTCATATTATTCTTCTGGAATAGGGGATAGCATATTTTTGCCTATTATGAGTGCAAACTTTCTGCTTTATTTCTGTATTTCTAATTATGAGCTTACAAAAAGACAAAAAAGTATTACTTTTTTTGGTGGTATCATAGGTTTATTGAGTGGAATTGTTCTTCAAGCATCTTGGCTGATAAATCCTGAAATTGGATTGAATTGGACTATTCCTAAACCACATTACTTTAATATGGCAGGTTGGTATCATGCTTTTTTTCTTGTTTTGATGTTTGCATTTACTGCTTATTCCCTTGTTCGATGGGTAATTACTCTACATTATAAAAATAACCATAATTTAAATGATGCGATTGTTTCTTCTTTAGTATGGGGTAGTGGTGCTGGCTTTGTCTATACATTTGTTATTGACAATGTAAAAAACTTGTCATACAAAATGGAATTATTATTAATGTATATGGTTTTAGGAGTATTTATCTTGGTATTTTTTGCGGTTTTAGCAATTTCATTATTCCAGAAAAACATACCTTATCCTGTTAAATCATTATTAATGTATGTAACTTGTACTCTTTGTTCAGTGGCAATATTTTTAGGCGGTATCTATTCTTATATATATGCTTATAAAATAGATGTATTGTTTGGCATTATTGCTTTTTTGTTATCTTTTTCTTATTTAACACCATCTCACGAGGATGTTAGAACACAAATTTTTAAAAGATTGTTTATAGTAATCCCAACATTTACCCTCACATTAGCATTAACTACATATCAAACTTTGTTGCATCTGATTATTGTTGGAATTATAAATATACTGATTATCGGATTTCTTGCAAATTTTCAATTTCAAGACTATAGAAATTCAAATTTTGAAAATAAAAAAATTATAAAATTAAATATTCAATTTGGGTCCGCTTTTATGATTTCAACTCTAGCTATGATATATGTTGTCAATCATAATGAGTATAAAGGTATGCTATCACTATTAGTTTCTATTATTATAGAAATAATTGGCTTGCATACAGTAAGAAATTATTTCAGTTTTATAAAAAAAAATGAGAAAGATCAGATAGAAAGAACACAGGAGTTACAAAGGATTAAGGTTCATGTTTTTACAACAATTATTGCTTTGTTTTTTGGTGCCACAATTGTTTTGTTGCTATCTATTGAACAAAATACAGAGGAACTTATGAATACTGTTTTGTATTTTCATAGACTGGATACGACATCAATAGATTGTTTGCTATTGATCTTATTGTCGATCTTCTTGATAATGTTATACTCAAAAGTTTTTAAAATACCAAAAAAAGTTAATAGGAATTATATCTTGATATGGTTTCTTATTTTACCTCTAATATTATATGTAAGTTTTATTGTATTTATAATAAGTTATACAAAACCGTTATATACTTTTAATAGATTAAGTGTATTAGCAGTTTTTAAATATTTTTCCAAATTCTGTATGTCAATAGGAACAGCATTTTTAATTTCAGAAGGGTTTTACTCTAACGCTTTATTAATTTATTCTAAAATAAATAAATTTATGGCATTATCTTTAAGTGTAATAATTGGAATCGGTGTTTTTATATGTAATTTTATAATTTTGTTTTCAAATAAAATTGAAATGTCGTTATACAATGGGAATCATCATTTTATTATATTTTATGTGTTAATATCAATATGTACTTATTCAATACTACCAAGTATAATAGGGTATATGATTAACCTTAATAATCAAGAAGAGGTTTCTGTTACATTGGTTCAATATCAACAAACTTTGTTTGTTGATGGAATTCTATATTTATTGATTTTTTCCTTTGCAGGATTAATGCTTGATTTGTTTGATTATATTATACATTCATATATAAACGAATTTCTTTTTATTATTTCAATTTTTGGGTTATTTATTAACATTTTATTAACTTGTTTAAAAAATAATGTAGAACATTTTAGTGAAAGGAAAGAAAACGCTATAAAGATATATGAAAATAATTTTGATAAAAAGCAGATTATTGATTATAAAATAAATATTCTTGCTCGGCATTTAAAAATACAAAATTTCATGTGTTTTTTTGCAATGCTTATATATAGCACAGTAGTTGTTTTTTATGTAATAGGAAAAGAGTATTGGCAAAGAAATGATAATGAAGATACATATTTTGAAGATGTATTTAAAACATTGAAAAAGCAATATTGGCCTAATGATTGAAAATGCCATTCTTTCTAGCTATAAAGAGGGGAATGGAAAGAGATAAGGATGGTATAATAAATACTGTTAGAATGAGGATGGCGTGGCAAACCAAACGCATAGGATAGAAGACAAACCAAATGGATAGTAGAGTAATCGTGAGATTTAAAAAATTCTGTAAATAATAAATGTACCAAAAAGACCTTCTATGATGAAATCTACCTACTAAAAAAGAACTTTTATTAAAAATACGAAAAAATGCGTACAAACTGAAATCAATGACAGTAAGCGATTTATAACAAGGTGTCTGAAACAAGAAAAGCAGAACTAGTATAATACCAACCCTGGAAAATTGAACCTATTTACATTTTGTCTATATCTGCTCCGACCATGGCATCAAACCTTCAACTGGCATAAGGAATAAATTCTATAGATGTGTTTAAGTTTTCCTAGAAGATAATCATATAGATCACGGGACTGTATTAGAAACAGTCCCGTGGAGGAGGGGTGAATTGAAAAGCAAGGCTTTCAATCAATATTTTTTTAGCAAGATTTTTTATCAATCTGAGGATTGAAAGCATAGAAGTTTCTAGCATCTCTTTCGTCTAATACCTTGCGCAATGCTTCACCGAATCTCTGGAAGTGTACTATTTCACGTTCACGCAGGAAACGGATTGGATCTGCAATTTCCGGATCTTTTACGATACGCAGAATGTTATCATAGGTCAGACGTGCCTTTTGCTCTGCCGCCATATCCTCATATAAATCGGTGATGGTATCACCAGTACTCTGGAATTGGCTCGCACTGTTTGGCTCGCCACTGGCAGCCTGTGGCCAAATAGCCAGGGTGTGGTCGATATAATATTTATCAAAGCCGGATGCTTTGATTTCCTCTGGGGTTAAGTTTTTGGTAAGCTGGTGTACGATGGTAGCGACCATTTCTAGGTGTGCTAGTTCTTCTGTGCCTATATCGGTGCCGGTGTTGCACATCTGAAAGTATTGTATAATTGGCACATCACCGTTAGATAAAGTTGATATAAAGAAAATAAGTGTAAATTCTACGATTAGCTTACACTTGGCTGCAACTGACGAAAAAACATCTTTATTTTAAATATATTTTATGGTATAATTATCCAAACAGGCTGTAGGAATAAGCAGAGTGTATTGACAATTTAGCAATAAACTGTCAATGTGATTTTAATAAAAATCTTAATCCCCCAGCTATGCTGAGGAGAATGGAGTAAGCGGAGGCGATAAGGATAATGAATAAGCCTCCTGTGATATAATGAAAATGGTGTTGCAAGCCAGACTCAAAATCACAGGAGGTAGTTCAAATGGGCAGTATAGGCTTATCACATGTTAAGTGGAAATGCCTATATCACATAGTATTTATATCAAAATACCAGAAAAAGTATTGTTTGGTCAGGTAAAAACAGATATACGGGAAATAATAAAGACGCTGTGTAGATATAAAAACGTAGAGATAATAGATAAGCAGTATGCGAGAATCATATCGAATGTTATGGGATATCTGAAAGGGAAGAGTACACTAATGATATATGACAGCCATCTATATCTGCAGAGCAAATGGGACAAAGCGTTTTGGCTAGAGGATATTATGTGTCACAATTGGTAATATAACAGAAGAATCAATAAAGAAATATATAAGGGAGCAGGCAGAAGAGTCAAAGAAAGAAAACCCAAGAAGTACCGCTTTATAGCGGACCAGTAATAATGCTTGTGACACCGCCCTTTTGGACGAGCAGTAACAATATCTCTCTTGAGGTCTCATACCAAACCATCGGTTGAACTGGTAATTGGTGACTGCTGAGAGCAATGTGTACGATGAAGACTGGCAGATCATCTGTATTATGGGACAGGCTTCCCAGAAGCATAAGCAGGATGCGCCCCGGGAACATCATTGATGTTAAGGACGGGAAAGGGAACAGAGTGTTGTTATGGTTCTATGACTTAGTTTATGTAGGTATTTGATAATGAGAAGAGAATTGTAGAATATGCCTTATTATTCAAATAGCAGAATAAAGAACTTGAAAAATGGGAAAGCTTATAAATGGGAAATGCTTACGATAGTAGAAATAACTTGTCCCTTTTAAAGACACCTTTTTGAAATGAGATTTTGTGACGGATTCTTAGCTTCGAATGCGGAGCATATCCGTAGCTATATATCATTATACTTCAGACAAGGTGGGGAATATTATCCATAAGAGGGGGGCAAAGAAGTTTTTGAACCGCCATGAGTATGATGCCCCCAATAAAGAGTAGATAGATTTGAACGACAAAATATATTTGTGAATATATTGGAAAAGTGAAAAATAAATTTTTAAGGAGACCATTTATGGTTATAGGTTTGTTATATGATTATAAAAGTGATTACAAGATAAAAGACAATTTATATTTTGACTTCTCGTATGAAACAGAGGTTCAAAATGTAAAAAATGCTCTAAATCAATTAGGCTATATTATTTGTGATATAGGAAATATGGAAAATTTCCAAAAGCGAATAGTTAATGAAGACTTGAAAGTAGATTTGATTTTTAACATGATTGAAGGGTTTAAGAGCAGGAATAGAGAAGGAATAGTTCCAGCTATTTGTGAAGCATTAGGAATTAAATATATCGGAACAGATGCATTTGGCATGTCTCTGACACTGCATAAATTTCATACGAGCTTACTCGTTCAAAGTTTGGGGATTTGTACGCCTGAAAGCATTCTGTTCGATTTTGAAGTGCAGTGCATTGATGACTTGGTAAATAATATAGAAAGAAAAGGCATGATGTATCCTTTAATTGTAAAGCCTAACCGTGAAGGGTCAAGCATGGGAGTAACATTGGTACATGGATTGGAAGAGTTAGAAAATGCCGTTAAAAATATTTATAGAAATTATAGCCAACAAGTTTTATGTCAGGAATATATATTAGGCGAAGAAATGTCTGTTCCCATGATTGAAACAAAAGAAGAAATCAAAATATTAGGAATTGTAGGTTTCAGCCAAAGCAACGGTGAAGAATTAGGTATTTTTACTACGCAAAAGAAAAATAATAATTTGCATTTGCAGCGTTCACCAATGCAGAGTAAACAGGTATTAAATAAGATTGAAAAAGATTCTATTAATATTTTTAAATTTTTAAAACTAAAATCATATTGTAGAATGGATTGGATTGTAAAGAACAATGTTCCATATTTTTTAGAGGCAACGCCTCTTCCCTCCTTTGATGTAGGAAATTGCTTTGAGTGGTGTGCATGTAATATAAGTAAAAGTTTTTCCGATGTATTAAAAAGTATAATTGAAAATGTAATGTGAGTGATTAAATATGAATACTATTAATAAAAGAGAACACTGCCAGCAATGGGAAGATTACAGATGGCAAATAGAAAATAGCTGGGTTGATATACAGAATATTATGGGAACAGGAGGTTTAAGTGAACAGGAATTGTTGGCCATCAAAGGGGAAAAATTCATTAAAATACCACCATATTTTTATTCATTAATTGACTTTTCGAATCAGAATTGTCCAATCAGAAAGCAGATTATTCCCAAAGTGGGCCTGAATTGTTTCAAGCAAGATGTTCTTAATGAACAGCTTTATTCGGTGACTCCATATTTAGTGCATAAATTTAGAAATCGTGTGCTATTTATTATATCAAATCAATGTGCTTTTAATTGCACTTTTTGTACACGAACCCGTATTAAGAACATAAAAGCACCTAGTATAGAACTGCTCAAAGATTCTTTTAGGTATTTATCCGAACATAAGGAAATAAATGAGGTGATATTATCGGGAGGAGACCCTTTGCTACTGGATGATAATAATTTGTTTGCTATTTTAAAAAGTTTAAGGCAGCTAAATCATATAAAAGTCGTACGGATTGGTACACGTGTTCCTATTGCTTTACCTATGCGAGTAACAAAGGAATTACTTGAAATACTTGAAATGTTTCCGGTAATATATATAAATATTCACATAAATCATCCGAAAGAAATAACAGACAGAGTAAAAAAATGTTTATTTGATTTATCAAGAGCTGGCTGTGTACTAGGAAGCCAGACAGTTTTACTTAGAGAGATTAATGATGATACGAAAATACTTTCGCAGCTTTTTACAGAATTGATTCAATGCAGAGTTCGTCCGTATTATTTGTTTCAGTGTGACCATGAGGTAGGGTGTGAAAATTTTGTGGTGGATATTAATAAAGGTATTAAATTAATTAATGAGGTGCAGAAAAAAATTAGTGGTTTAGGGGTTCCTAAATATGTAGTGGATTCTTCCTATACAAAAAATGTTTTTGGACCTGTTGATAAGGGAGGTAGTGTATGAGGCATGGACGAGAGCATAAAATTAGAATAAAAGTAGTAAGTTTAGGATACTTTCCATTCGAAATAAATCTCAAAAAGATTCGTCGTTGGAGGTCACAGCTTTTTGAGATTGTCGGTGATATAACAATTCAAGAGTCAATTAAAACAATTAGAGAGGAAGAGTTTTATACTGATGATTATTTAAAAGATCAAATTAAGGAAATTGAAACGACATTTAATGATGAATATGATTTTCTGTTTGTGATATCCAATTTGAAATTGAAAGATAACTGGTATTCTAGAGCATTGGCGGATAATATAGTTATAATGTCATATAAAAAAATTATCAGTATTCTTGAAGGAGCATACATACCATCTGAAAACGTTGTTGTAATGTTGTTATATACATATGCATTGATGTATAAAAAGAATAGAAAAATACCAAATATAGAAGAAGAAGCGAATTTTTTGCATGGTGATACAAGAGGATGTTTATTTGATTTGTCTGCAGATGATGAAGAAGTGATTTATAGTTGTATTCAGCCAATTATATGTAATGAATGCAATGGGAAACTGGCACAAATTGATGTGAAATTAATTGAAAGAATACGAAAGAAAGAATTAGGTAGGATAAAAAGACAATTAAGCTTTGACATATGGAGACAAATTAAGAAACAACCTCTTGTATCTGGTATGTTTGCGGTATTTCTGCCTATATCTCTGTCGTTGCTGACATCAAAGTATATGCAGAACTTGCCGAAATATATAGATTTGATTCTTATTATATGTCCTATAGGGCTGATCATTTATTTATTAATCTGCATAATAAATAATAATAGAAGTCAAAGATAAAGGAACGGGAACAGCACCACCTACCATTATCGGCTCACAACCCAATAAATATGCAATTGGAATTGAGACGGATGAAACAGGTAATGTAACACAGACGGAAAGAGTTTATTACGTTGATACAAGAGATGAGAATAATTATCATGATTTGGACGAGGATGAGGTTAATAACGATGATTATATTTTGGAACAAGCTAAAAAAGCCAAAGAAACAGTTAATAATCCATACGCCTCTATTTCAAGTGCCGCTAAATGCGTGACTCCTATTGGTGGCACACAAATATATGATTCAAAATTTGCCGGGTTTGCAACAGACGAAGAGGAATATTTCTTTGTCACAAGGACGAATGACGAAATGGTATTTTGCTTGGATTCACCAAATGCAAAAGGTATGTATGTAGATGTTTCCGCTTCGGATATAGAGAAAGAGTTGTTAAAGTAAAAAGAATTTCGTTTTATGTTTTAACTAACCAAGGGGAGGTAAAGCCTCCCTATTCTTTTGTCTCATTTTCCTCAAAAGCCTTTGCCATATCTAATCCCTTCTGAATCCGTTTCTCCTGCCGCTGTAATTTAGCAATGCTTTTCTGGATATCTTGCAGCCTTTTTTCTTCGGAAGCTAATCTTTCCCCCTGTTCAGATTCGTAATATTTACTCAATGCAATGGAGCGCCTTTGGTAGGTTCCCTTAAACAGAATGCCGGGGTTTACGATATAACAGTTGGAACTATGTTTGCGTAGAAAATCTGCCTCTTGAAGTGTTTTCATGGTGTCCGCTGCCGTGCCGTACGAAATTCCTGTTTTGTCAGCAATTTGCCGGTAGGAATACAGAAGCATATTGTCCCGGTTCATGTTGGTGATAATCCAGTAACACAATTTCGTCTTTTGGTTTGCTACCAGTTCTAATGCGGATATAAAATCCTGTAAAAACAGTTTATGGAAATTACTGTCCTTCTCATAAACATCGGTTTCGACAACCTGCATTTCTTTGATTTCTCCGGTTTCTCTATTGATATAAGAGGTAGTGCCTATTACTTTATTCCTTTTTTGCATCGTAATTGTCCTTTCCCTGATTTTTTATCTTATGATTCCAGCAATCAAAAAATAGCAGCATCGCATGATATAAAAAATTATATCAAGATTATCAAAAAAATACAATGGCAGAAATTGCATGGAAAATCGGCTAAACGCTATAAATATGGGATAATGTTGTTTCTATTTTCCATTTTTTATTTTCATTTTCTCTCTATCTATTATTATTTATGTGAAAATCAGATAAAGAAAACCCACCAGATTTTGGACACCGAAAAAAACAGTCTTTTGGAATAATGGGCATCTACGATGCCCGGGTAAGAAATTGAAGTTGAAGTTATGCAATTCAATTTTGTAATTAATCTAATCAAGGAAGGAAAAGGAGGATTTGTGATGAAACAAAAAATGGAAGTAAAGGACAATCTGGGGAATCATGGATTTTTAGAATTTGAAATCCCGGCAGAGAACCAGACTTGCAAAAACCGTAAATCTATTATAACTGCAATGGAATTTTCAAGAATGATTGGCATACTGGAAACCTTGGGAAGTGTTCCGGAGGGATATTTCCAAAAGCATAAACTGGATTTTCTAGACTGGTCAAAAGAATTTGTGGAAAATAATCTGGATGATGCCGTTTTGTTCTTTGAAAAGAAATTGGAAAGCGTAAAGCCTCGGAACGAATAAATAAAGTCATTTGGTTTTATCATGTTCTATAATTTCTGAAACAGAGCAGTCAAGAATGAAGCACAGGGTGTCAATCGTTTTGGTGGTAATGGCTTCCCCCTTCTTCATCCTGTGTATGGTATTTGAGGATATTCCCTGCTTAAAAATCAATTCATATTCAGATATGTTTTTTCTTGCTAACGTGTCAAAAAACGGCTTGTATGATATCATGATAAAACACTCTCCTTATTTTAATACGACAATAACATATTTAATGACTTGAACATACTTAATATATTGACTATATTGGCGCTTTTGGGATATAATGATGCAATAACTTTCAAAGATTTTATGAAATGTAGAATCAAAATAGAAAAAGAAGGAATGGTAAACATTTAGAAAAAGGAGTGAATTATTATGAAAAACACAATTAAAATTATATTGGCTATTCTGGTAGTCACGCTTATTATAGGCATGGGGACAGCGAACACGGCAGAGGCGAAAGCAAAGGCATATAAGACAAAGACGATAAAGGTCACGGACGGCAAGTACAAGACGATTAAAACCAAAAAGAAGATTAAGAAGATAGTCGTTACGAAAGGAAAGAATAGCCTTGGCGTAGGTCTCGTGTACAAAGATGGCAGCGTCTGGGACAATCCGGATGCTGCAAAGGGAAAGAAGAAATTCGCAGTATGGGGAACAGACTATGGCAGAAAGTATGAAGTCAAAGTGACGTATACGAACAAGTATACCCAGAAGTTCAAGATTAAGACAATACCGCCGACTTATGCACAGAAAATCGTAGATGAGTTGAAACCACTTCTGGCTGACCCGGATAAAGGATTGAAAGACCTGTTGATACAGAAAAAAGGAACATATGCAAGCAAATATGAATGGCAAGTGAGATGCTTTGACTCGAAAGATGATATGGTTGCATATCAAACAATAGAAAACTATACAGTTTCTGAGAAAAAAGCGTTTATTATGGAAATATATTTCAAAATGCATATGATCTACGATAGTAAATATAAAGGTTCTGTTCAAGGAAACAGTAGTCTTCCAAGCAACACACAACTTAAGAAAATATACAAGGGTACGTTTAGGGGGGTATGTGGCGATGGAGGACAGGCAGCTGCATATATTGTTAAATTACTAGGTTTCAAAGCAGCATATGTCAGTTGCAGTGAAATAAACCATGGCTGGTGTTGTATGCGGGTAACAGATAAAAATGGGAAGACTTACTGGAAAGGGATTTATGCAACAGCACATGCGTATAACTTGAAATCATCTATTAAAACAGATGATCATGTGCGATATAGATGGTGTACACTCAAAAAAGGTCAGCTTGCTAAATATAAATGGAGACCACACAGTCAATCAAGAATTATAATGCGGAGAAAGTCTGATGAAAAAAACAAAATACCTGCGAAGGTTCCAGATACAAAACCAACTCCTGTTCCAGCGAGCACATCATCCGCACCGACAATAACGGCGCCAGTGGTAAACTCTGACGGACAAATTCTCGTGGTTCCGTCTACAGGCTACACCTGCCCCGGGTGCAGCCCATTAAACCCACCACCGGTAAGGCATACCAGCACCACCAACCCGTATATCACCAACAGCAAGACAACATATAAGGATTATGCAGTTTACCAGCATGTTATTGGCACCGAAATCCGTTACTTTGACGAAAACGGCAACGAATACTTTGACGTAAATAACAATGGCACCATCGTGGACGAATTGATAGGGTTGGCTGGGTAAAAAATAATTTAGATAACCAACGAAGCATGCAGGATCGTTATGTGAGAAACGTAATGATCCTGCTTATTTTCTGTTAAATAGTTTCATTCAGACCGTTTCGCTCTGCGAAATATTTTGATATCAAAACCAATAGAGCCATGTATGGCTCCGGGAAAAAGTATGAAAGAACCCGAATCCTCAAAGCGGGGGTTGGCGTCTGTATCTGATAAGACGATACAGACGCCGCAGGAAAAAAGCAGTCATAAACGAACCATTTATGGCTGCTTTTTGCTGCAATTCTTTCACCCTGTTCTTCCGGGTACAGGAAGAAAAAACATAATCAGGAGTGGAAATTGTCTGCTCCGGAAAGGAGAACCATGCAGATAGAAAAAATGCCTTTGGATGACCGGCTGGCGAGGATGCTGAACGGTTATGCTGCTTATACAGAGTATATCCCCTGTGTGCTCTGCTCTTTCGCATCCATGCCAGTATCAGATTACCTTGCTCCCTATGAAGGAAAATGGGAAAGGCTGTGTCATATACTGGGAATTACGGAAAACGCAGACAGGCTGACCTATCAGGAGGCAGCTGCCCTCATCCACCGGAACCGGACGGAAAACAGAGAGGATTTGTCAATGGTAGAAGCAATCGCTATTCTGTCCGTTCCTTTTTGGGACTACTTTGAAGGGAGGGATGGAACACATGGGAAAAACAAATCAGATACCCCTTGAAGAAAGGCTGCGAAAGGCAGGATGGGACAGTTACGGATCTTCCGTTATCTTTCTTTTGCCGTTAGACACTTACCTCTACGAGTGGGATAAACTGCTCGGAGGCTCCCGTTTTGCGGAGATATATGAGCAGGAATTACGGGAATACGCTTCCCTCTTTGGCGGAGGATGCTCCCTGTCGGAAGCAGTTGCTTTTTCGGATGAACTGCCGCCAATAGAACGGCTGGAACTGCTTGCCGCAATACTGGTTGAGCCCTTTGCCGCATGGTCAGAAAAGAACCGAAAGGAGAACCTAACATGAATCAGAAAATAACAATGCCCGCTATTGTGAAAGAAACCAGTGCCGGGCTGGTAAGCTATAACATAGCCGATGAGATGCTTAAGAACCGGGAAATTGACTGTACCGGGGAGATAACGGCAGAACAGGCAGACGCACTTATCTTACAGCTCCGTTATCTCCAACGGGAAAATCCGGAGGAAACCATTACCATATACATAAACAGTCCCGGTGGCGAAGTGTCCGCAGGGCTAGCCCTGTACGATGTGATACAGGCAGTTTCCTGTCCGGTACGTACGGTCTGTGTGGGGCTTGCCGCCAGCATGGCAGCTATTCTGTTCCTCTGTGGGAAACAGCGGGATATCCTGCCCCACGCCAGAGTGATGATACATGACCCGTTGGTGGCAGGGAATATCAGTGGCAGTGCTCTGCGTGTGGAAAGCATCAGCCGGGATTTGATGAAGGTAAGGGAAGTCATGGGGAAAATCATTGCCAGGCATACCGGAAAAAATCTGGAAGAGGTTCTGGCAAGGACTGCTACCGACTGTTACTTTGACGCAGAGGAAGCCGTGGAGTTTGGAATGGCAGACAGAATTATTGAAAGGATATGAGAGGTGATACAGTATGGGCGAAGGAAGTCGCATTCTGGCACAGGGATGCCTGATAAACAACGACACTTGGAAAACCGGGCTGAACAACAATGACCTGATTATCGGTCCCAGCGGCTCCGGCAAGACACGCAGCTACGTGCTGCCGAACATTCTGCTGGGGAATGAGAGCATGATAATCGGTGATACCAAGGGGAACTTAAAAAGGCAGACGGAGAAGGTGCTGAAACGCAAGGGATTTCGGATCATCCAAATCGACTTTACGGACTGTCACTCTTCCTATGGCTACAACCCCTTTGACTTTATCCGCTATGACAGCAGCAGGGACTGTTATGCGGAACAGGATATTTTGACGATGGCGGCATGTATCGTGCCGGTAAAAGGCTATAGTGACCCTTACTGGGAACTGGCAGCCAGATTCTATCTGGAAAGCTTTATTGCCTACATTCTGGAATGTCTACCGGAGGAAGAACATTCCCTTGACTTTGCCGTCCGGCTGTTAGCGGAGATGGGCACTGGGCGGTTTGAAAAGCTGATGGAGGAACTACAGGAAATCCATCCGGGAAGCTTTGCACTCAGCCGTTATAACTTGTACAAAAACAACGTCCGGGCAGAGAAAATGCACGAAAGCATCCGTGGGGTTCTGGCAGAAAAACTGTCCGTATTCTCCTTCGACGGGGCAAAAGCAATGTTCCACAAACAGGAACGCATTCGGTTTGCCGGGATGGGCGGGGAAAAGATAGCCGTATTCCTGACGGTCAGTGATACCGACCGTTCCATGGACAGGCTGGCAGATTTGTTTGTCACACAGGCAGTCCATACGCTATGCCAGAGCGCAGACCGGGATTATGAGGACAGCAGACTGGCAGTACCGGTGCGTTTTCTGCTGGATGACTTTGCGGCAGGTATCTTTATCCCGGACTTTGATAAAATCATTTCCGTCATCCGCTCCCGAGAAATCTCGGTCAGCATCATCTTACAGAGCATCTCCCAGCTGGAAAGCATGTACGGTCATGCAAGAGCCATGACTATTATTAACAACTGCGACAACTGCCTGTATCTGGGCGGACAGGATGTGGAAACTGCCCGGTATATAAGTACAAGGGCAAACAAATGGATAAACACGATTCTGGAAATGCCATTAGACGAAGCATGGCTGTTTACCAGAGGGAGCAAGCCGAGACAGGTCAGAAAGTATCAAATGGAATCATGCGGAGAAAATGTTTCACTGTCCGAAGGGGCATACGCATAAAGCACAGACGAAAATTTACAAATGGAAAGTGAGGAAATCTTATGGAAAATATAGCTGCAAAAATCAACATACCTACAACCAAAGCATGGGCTTCAGATATCCGGGAATTTGCTGAAATAATAAAGGGAATTCTGGAACAGATATACCCGTCCGGCAGAGTGGTAATTCATGAACAGGCAAAAAACAATGGTCTGAAACGGACAGGCATCTCCGTCCGGGAAGATGGGTGCAATGCAGCACCCATTGTTTATTTGGAGGAATTATACCAGCAATATCTAGTTGGAAAGCCATTGACAGAGATATGCCATGTCGTAACGGAGATCAGCCAGAGCCCTGGGCGTAACAAATATAGAAATATAAGCACCTTTGCCGATTTTTCTGTTGCCCGGGAAAGAATCTGCTATAAGCTGGTCAATGCAGAGAAAAATGCTGCCCTGCTGCAGGAAATTCCCCACCGGCTCTGGCAGGATTTGGCAGTCATTTATTATATTCTGGTATCGAAGGAACCGGAGGGCATCTCCGGTATCACAATAAAAAATAATATGGCTTCACTGTGGGATGTGGATGAAAACACGCTGTATGAAACTGCCGGACGGAATACGCCGTCATTCTTTGGGAGTGAAGTCATGCCCATGACGGAAGTAATGGAGCAGTTGTCAAAAGAAATACCGGATGGGGAGACAGAAGAAATTTCCGGGATGGAACAGGCAGAGCTGTCAGATGGCGGGCTGCCGCTTTACATTGTCAGCAATGACTGCCGTGTCAATGGTGCTATTGCCATGCTTTATGATGGAGTTCTGGAAAAGTTTGCAGGAGAAATCGGTGGTGATTTCTATATCCTGCCTTCCAGTATCCATGAAACCCTATTTATGCCCGCACTGCCATACGTGGAAGAGAGGGAACTGCTGGAAATGGTGCATGAGGTGAATGCGGGGTATGTAGCCCCGGAGGAATTTCTGTCGGATAACGTGTACCACTACCATGTAGAGGATGGCTGTGTCAGAGCAGTCAGATAAGTATGCTGGCGTTGGTTTTCTACAGAGGGAAGATGGGGATATATCATGTCTTAGGAAAGGAAGAAAAAGGATGTGGATAGAGAAATCCTATGCTGTGTTTTGGTAATCGGAATAGCTGTTTGTAAGGGACACTTCGTATAAAGAAGTGTCCCCCACAGCATTTTAAAGGATTTGTAATGATGGTTGGATATGATGAATTTGTAAGAATGATCCTATAAAATGGATTGGAATGATAAATACATTAAGTAATAGGCAGAAGATATCGTTTTAAAAGAAATAATATATTGTTAATTTGAGGCAGCATTAGCATCAAAAGCTGATGTTGCCTTTAATCTTTTGAGAGTAGAAATCTTAATGTGTTTGTTGTATAATTATTTTATACGATTAGAAAAGCTATATGCCTTAATAAAATATGAAGATTATGTTGAATTAAAAAAGCATGTTGTATAGGTTGAATAAATTAATTATGAGAGGAAAAAGCATATGAAAAAGAAAAACAATAATGACTCATTGCCAACATTTATAAAGGTCATATACTTTGATGAACCTACCGCACAAGATTATATTGATATAGTTAATGGCGGTAGATTGGATTGGAGTAAAAAAGAAAATAAAGAAAGAGCAGCAAAAATTCTTACAGAAATAGAAGCACAAGCGGAAAGTGGATTTAACATTCTAAATTTTATTAAGGCATCTTTCACTGGAGGTGTAAGTAGTAATATTTCTGGTGAGATTTCTAAAATGTTGGATACAACTTTAAAAAACACTTTATTGACAGATTATATATCCGAAGCATTTAAAGATGATAATGTAAGAAAATTTGAAAATGATGGCGTGTATGCTCCAGAAAATTCAGTTTCCATGTATAAGATGTATAGCTCTTATTTGACAATAGTCCCCAAAGAGCAATTGCCTATTGATATGGAAAAGCTAAATGAAGCTTTATTAGGAGAACGTGGATATTATGCAATGTTATTAGTAAGTGAAAAAACGCCTACATGCGTTTTGAGATTTAATATAAAAGCCTTCAAAAACAATTACAACCTTGCTGATTTATCCAAAATGAAATTAACTTATTATGGTGTGAAAGTAGGGACATGTCAGAAAGAACAATTATCCATTGAGAAAGAATTTGAAATAAAATCTGAGAATACAAAGCCGAAACCAGAAGACATTTTGGATGGGACGACAACCGAAAGTGATTTTCTGGAAGTATATGATATAGTATTGGCAGGTGTTGTGTGTGAATAAAATTATTATTTTTTATGGTTCAAATAGAGCATTTAATAAATATATACCAAAAGATAGTCGTAATCTTACGGATGTGGTAATGGAATTAGACAGTGACAATAAAAATATGATTGTACATATTCCAGAGCTCCAGAAAGAAGGTAATGAGAAAGAAACTGGAAAAGAGAAATTGAAAGTTCCTAATTTTGTGATAAATTCGGATGAATATTCTGGAGTTAGAGAACATGTAATAATAAATTTTGCTAATTTTATAGCAAAAATGGACATACAAAATATGTATATTCAAAATCCACCATTACATATTAGCGAGCAATTACATCGGATTTATGACGAAAAGAACATAATTCAAGAAATTCAGCAACCTTATAACGGAATAACCCAATCTGTTATACAACAGTTTTTCAACGGATATGATGATAAAATTATAGGACAAGAAATAGCAAAAATGAAAGTTCTTCAAGCTTTATATCCATTAATGGATAACAAACAGAAAAAACCTATGGTTATCTTGTTTTATGGAGATTCCGGGATTGGCAAAACCGAAACAGCCCATTACCTTGCTGAGCTGCTTGATGGAAAATTGATGAGAAAACAATTCTCTATGTATCAAAATAACCAGTTTGGGACGTATTTATTTGGTGGAAGTTATGAAGAGGGTAGCTTTGCAAAAGACTTATTAGACAGAGATTCTAATGTTATTCTATTAGATGAATTTGATAAAGCAAATCCTGTTTTTCATAGTGCTTTTTATCAATTATTTGATGAAGGCATTTATGAAGACCGGAATTACAAGGTCAATCTGGATTATGCTATTATTATTTGTACTTCAAATTATAAAACGGAAAGTGAAATAAAGGAACAATTAGGACCTCCTATCTTTAACCGCTTTGATGCAGTTATCCACTTTGAGGATTTGTCTGATGAAGCAAAAGAAAAAATAGCGAATAATTTTATCCATGAAACTATTGAGAAATATAAAGAAAATAGTATTGAAATGGATAGAAATACTTTGTTACGGTTACAGAAATCGGCGATTGGATATTCAAATGCACGAGAGATTAAACATTTGATTCAAAACACTTTTTCGTTATATGCTATAAGGCAATTATGCTTAAATGATGAGAATAGTGAATCAAACGAATAGAAATTATTGTGCATTTATTTGAGAATATTTCTTGAAATTATTGAAAGGAATTTATAAATATGGTTTGCGCATATTGTGGAAAAGAAGCAAAAGGAACCAAAGAACATATTGTTTCATGTGCCATATTGGATTTATTTCCAGAATGTTATCTAACCTTTGATGAAACGAGAAATAGAATTCATGAGTCAGATCCTATGGTAAAAGATGTTTGTGCTGATTGCAATAATAATCGAATTTCATATATTGATAGTTATGCCAAGGATTTTATAGCGAAATATTTTATTCAAACCTATAGTGAAAATGACAGGGTTGAAATAGAATATGACTATGTCATGATTCAAAAAATGCTATTGAAATATGCTTATAATGATATGCGGTCACATAAAGAAGATTGCTCATTTTTTGATGAAGAAATAAAACAATTTCTTATGAATTCCAATGATACTATCCCTAAAGTAAATATAACTATTTTATGTGGAATTGCTGTTAATGTTTCTCCTGTTCCAGATGCTATGTTTGGAAACCTTAAATTACGTTGGGGTAAAAACCCATTTTTTTATTCAAATAGTACGATAAGAAACATAAACTATGAAACTGGACAGATTATTTTCAATGAAGATATAGAAAAAGAAAATTTTCCAGATTTAAAGGTTTCCTATGTATTTAGGTTTAATAGTGTACAATTTTTATTGCTATGTTGGGACAAAGAATCAAATAAAATTGAACAAAACCGTATGGTTTTGCAATGCCAATATCCATACTATTTAATGAAAGAAAATGATGCAAAAGAAGTATTGCCAATATGTACAGACGAATTAAATTACCATCGATTTGACCATATACATGTTCGGTGGGATGGATTATTTGAGGTTGGTTTAATGAGAAAATATGCAAGCAGGGGTAATTATAAGTACAAAGAATTGTGTGAACGAGCATGGAAAGAAGAAGAAAAAAAGATAAAAGACAAACATCCTCGCTGAGAATTTTCTGCACCGCTTAAAAAGAATGTTATGTCATACCAAGCACTGAATTTGGTTATCCAAATTCGATTGTTAGGGTCTTTTGCTCCTAATACTCCATCAAAGGAAAGCATGGGAGTAGGAAATATGCATGATTTAGTTGGAAAGCCGGAAATCATTGGCATAGAATTATAAGCAGTTCATGAGGTAACAGCATAAATAAAAAGGTATATTACCGCCCGTGGTTCTGGTATAAAGCAGAATCAGGGGCGGTGTTTTTTTACCATTCCTAGCACCGCCTCCGGCGTTGGTCTGCCCGAACTCCACAGACCACTTGTGCCTGTACGGCACAGACAAGGAAAATAAAAGTTCCCTTTGCCAACCACTTCCCGGTGGGAAGTCCTTTTTTCTCCGGAGCGTGCTTCTTCTTCTCTTTATGCAATGTGTTCCACCTGCTGTCATCGGTTTGCGGATGCACGCAAACCCGATAGATGGCAGGAAATGAAGAAAACACATTTTTAACGCTCTGGCGTGGAGACAGAAAAATAATGATAAAAGGGGGAAGTTACAATGACAAACGAACAGATTATTTTTAATGAGAGGCTTCAGCTCATGGAATCCGGCAGCATTGGAAACACTGGCAGAAAGATAATTCTGGAGAATGAAGACGGGGAAAAGGAAGAGATTTTCGAGCCGGAAGAAATACATACCTACCGGGGCTGGAAAGAACGGAACCGGCAAGTCCAAAAGGGCGAGAAAGCCATTGCTGCTTTCCGGATATGGAAACATACAGTAAAGAAACCAAAGGACAAAGACGGGGAAGAACAGGAAAGAATGTTCATGACAAAGGCGTTTTTCTTCCGGAAATCACAGACAAAAGAAATCGCAGGATAAGAGAAAAAGGGGAAGTTACCAAACGACGGTAACTTCCCCTTTTTTTCTTTGAAACGCTCGTCCTAGGATGCTGTATGCCCATTTTGTGTTCAAAACTGGTCATTCTGAAAATAACATACCCATTTTGAAACCAAATATGGTCTCATATATAAAGACCGGTTCTGGTCATTCTACTGACAAGTGGTCTCCCTATGGGTAATAATTGGTCTCGGATCGGGTAATGATTGGTTTTCCGGTGGACATATAAAATCGTAATTTAACAGCAATCTGCAACCAAAAACATTGGCACAATCTGTGAGACAGAAAACATCATCCGAATATTCCTCAAAGATTTTTTTATATCAAAAGAAGAAAATACCGACACACTTCCACACCGGAACCGGCTGCACCGAAATCTGTCTTTACAGGTGTGAAAACAGGTATCCCGTACCCATTTCAACAGCGTGTCATCTGGCACTCTTTTTTGTTGAATATCTTCAAAGATAAAGTGCCTATTTATACGGGTTTGCGAGCTACGATTCAACAAAATTGAAAAATTACACAAAAAATTATCTCGATTTTCCCTCTTTTTCAACAGGCGCAAGCGCACTATTTATAGGGGCTTGCACAGGTTTTGCATCCACGATTCCTTTTTTGGACGCAAAAACCAACAAGGGCATAAGGGTCGGTGACACACTCCGCTTCGCTACGTGTGCTCGGCATAGCC
>CAYPEW010000001.1:0-135729 GCA_964409845.1 uncultured Jutongia sp. | reverse complement strand
AAGGGCATAAGGGTCGGTGACACACTCCGCTTCGCTACGTGTGCTCGGCATAGCCGAGACCGATGTCTGCTTCGCAGCCACTTTTCTCCGCTGACGCTACGAAAAGCCCTTACTGCGTCACTTCGTTCCTTGCCCTCTGGAACGTCCACTGGACGCTCCGGCGGGTGCCCCTCTGACGTGTCACTCTGTGACACAACTGCATGATAAATCATGCAATTGAAATGAAAATTATTTGTGATAATTATTTAATAACATATATATGATTTCATTCATGAGGAAAGTCAAAAATAATTTTCACGCTTTCACCACTTAAAAAGCATGTCCATATAAAAGCGGAAAAGGCAGGTGAAACCTGCCGGGTGTCAATCAAAGGAAGTCGGTTCACGGGATGGCTCCCTTTGTTGCCATTGATAGTATTGATTGATTTGTTCTGATGTAGTAATTCTAATTTTGTTCAGACATTGCAAAAATTCCATATCTGTTTCACCGTCTGCCAGTAAGTTCATCTGCATTGCCTGTTGGAGCTGCAAACGGAAATTCATATTGGTAAGGATGGTATTACTGTCATCATAATCTGACAACAGTAACAATTCTTCGTTAATCTGAATAAATTCATTGGCAGTAAAAGCAGAATGAAAATCCGGATTCTGAATAAACTTCAAATCATTTCTTGCTCCCACAGTATCATCAATCAAAGAAAAGAGGTTTTCATCGAAATATGCCAGATAGGCATTTTTGTATCTGTTCCAGAATTTTTCAAAGGCAGTGATGAAAAGGGAATAGTCCTTTGACTTGTTATCCAACAGGATTACGCTGTATTCGCCTTTGTTGGTAACAAAGTTCCGTATCAGTTCTTTGACGGAATCGGTTTGCGTAGTCTCCTGTCGTATTCCTGCCATGTTTTGTGTATAATTAATAAGATGGGAAATGAAACCATTGGAAAACTTAAAATCCGTCAGCAGTAACTTTAATATGAGGTTTGACAGTTTTTCATAAGCAGACTCAAAGTGGTTATCTAGCATCTGATAACAGTTCGCATTAGCAGAATTGATAAAATAGCCATACTTATCTTTCAGATACTGCATCTCCTCATCTTGGGATAATTCATTTTTCATTTCATTCTCCCAGTTCGGATTTATCTTGGTTTCTAAAGCCGCCCATTCTTCCAGTTCTTTATTTTCAAATGGATTTATCTTATCACTGTTCATCAATATGGCTAAAATCAACATTTTGATTAAATCCTCTTTTTCTCCATCTTCACCCCAGATTAGTTCGGATGGTTTGATTTTCTCATATTCGCATAAGATCTCAATTTGGGTAGATGAAAGGAGATAGGGATTTTTATGCTTATCATTTTTGCCATTTTCAATTCTTGACAGGGTAGATATATTGATTTGATTTTGAAGTGTATGGTAACAGAACCGCTCTTGCGATTCTTTCCGGCTTTTGCGCATGGCTTTTACTCTGGAACCGATGTTGTTGTAAAGCAGTTCTGTGAAATTTAGCATAGGACAACCCTCCCTCTATTACTATTATACTGCATAGAATGTATGCGTCAATAAAACTTGGTTGAAAAATAAATAAAATCCAACCAAAATCACAAAGGTACATCTTCTGATTGCTGTTAAAATGAAAGACAGAAAATGACCTGCATATAATATAAAAAGCAGGTACGGGAGGGCATGTCATGAAGGAAGAAAATTCTGACAGGGGGGCTACATACATTGACAATAATCAGATACCAATAGAAGTAAGCTGTTCTTTTTATGAGGTTCTGAAAAGGGGAATTTACAAAGAATTACATCGAAGAAAAATGCTATCCGATGGGCAACTTTGCATTTTACTGAAAACGAAGTGACATAAGCGGAGGTAGTACAAATGGAAAATAAATTGTGGGTTGCGGCATATGCAAGAGTATCTTCGGATAAGGATGACCAAGCCAATTCTTTAGCCAGTCAGAAAACTTATTTTGCAAATTACATCAGCAATCAAAGTAATATGGAACTAAGCAAAGTATATTTTGACGAGGGAATCAGTGGAACCCAGACCAGAAAGCGTGCTGGATTCAATCAAATGATACAGGATGCTCTCGGTGGAAAATTCAATTTGATTCTGACCAAAGAGGTTTCCCGTTTTGCAAGAAATACAGTTGATACCCTTTCCTATACCAGAAAGCTAAAGGAGGCAGGCGTCGGTGTCATTTTTACGATTGACAATATTGACACCCGTGACAGTGACGGTGAACTGCGTCTGACTATTATGGCTAGTCTGGCGCAGGAGGAGAGCAGGAAAACCTCGGAACGTGTAAAGTGGGGGCAGCAAAGGCGCATGGAGCAGGGCGTGGTCTTTGGCAGAGATATGCTTGGCTATACAGTTAAAAATGGTATTCTTTCCATCAATCCGGAAGAAGTCCCTGTCGTTAAAGCCATTTTTCACAAGTATACAAATGAGGGGAAAGGTACGCATGTTATTGCCAGAGAGCTCATAGAGGAAGGGCTTAGACCGAAACACATTTCCCTGTGGTCGAATACAGTAATTCTCCGAGTTCTGCGAAATGAAAAGTATGTGGGGGATTTATGTCAGAAAAAGACATTTACGCCGGATTATCTGACCCATAAAAAGAAGTATAACCGTGGTGACGAAGAAAAAATTTACCTAAAAGATCATCATGAGGCTATCATTGACCGTGATTTGTGGGACCGGACACAGGCGGAGTTAAAACGACGTTCCCCATCTGACGCTCAGAAATCGAGACATAGTAACCGATACTGGTGCAGTGGCAAAATCTGCTGCGGGGAATGTGACAGTCGCTTTGTCAGCAGAACAAAGAAATTGACTACGGGTACTTATAAGGCATGGCGGTGTTATCGGGCTGCAAATCATGGCATATTAAAAATGGATGCGGACGGAAAGGAGATTGGCTGTAACAATAATTCCATCAATGAAAGGGCATTGCTTACCTGTATGAAATATTGTGTCAATCTCATATGCCAAAACCGGAAACAACTGCGCAGGGAAATTCTTTCTGATATACAAGCCGTTTGTGGAGAGCCGGTTGCGGCGATCGATGAAGATAAAATTCGACAGAAGATTGACGCAATTGAGGAAAAGAAGCGAAAATCCTTTGACGCCATGTTAGAGGGGATGCTCACAAAGGAAGACTTGAAAAAGCAGACAGAATGGTATGACGATGAGCTTTCCCACCTGCAATCTCTGATTGCAGAAAATGAGCAGAATAATAAACAGTATAGCAGACAAAAGGAGCAATTGAATGATTTAGAGAAAACGCTGGATGAAATTTTGTCTTTTAATGAGGAAAATGAAATGCTGTATCGTGAGATAGTGGAAAAAATTATCGTTTACCGGGAATCCGAACGGGGGTGCAATCGTCTTGTTGTGTGGTTCAGATCTTTGCCCTTTGGCATACGTTTGAAAATCAAATCCACAGGTAAGGGGGAAGAATATCATACGGAGATACTGGAATCAGAATTTGTAGCATAAATCTATGTGCGGTGTTTTTGAGGGGACTTGGAAGTGCTGCATTTTGGGTAACGCTTTTCGGATGGTAAAAAAATATTGTGGAAAACGTATAATCAGGTTATAATATTTTTATGGGGACAAGAGAAAACGAGATAGGAAGTGAGGGTGTAGTGGAAGATAATACAATGCAAGACTTAGAAATGGCAAAAAAGCGTGATCATAAGATTATGATTACGAATCAGGCTATTGAAAAAGTTCCTTTGGTAAAATACAAAGAAATACCAGAAACGGAATATCAAATGATACAGGATTTTGCAAAAGAAGTTTTGAGAGTTTCAATGGAGAAAAATGATTCTAATGAGGTTGCTTTAACCTATAGCTTGAATTATCGTGATTTAATTGCTCAAGGGCAAGAGTATATGGGAATAACATTAGGAGATGAACATTCCGTAGATCCATGCATGAATACTGTGGCATATCATTTAATAACTGCGGCATTGGATTGTGTGGTAATTGTATTGCATAATCATCCTTCACTCTCAAAATTTTCTTTGGAGGACATAAAATTTTTTCTCCATAATAGGTCAGTCAAGATGATGGTTGTAATAACAAATCTTGGCAGTATTTCTTATTTGGTAAAAAAGGATAATTATGGTCATAAAGGTGCTGTCGATATTTATAATGAGGCTGTAAGCATGCATAATGAAGGAAGTAAGGTGCGAGATTTTCAGAAAGCGGTGTCATATTTTCTGTCAAAATGTCATGAAGCAAATATAGTATATGAGGAGCGTTAGGAGGTGTTTTTATGGCAGATCATGCGATTTTAAGCGAAAAATTAGAAGATAACGAAGCAGCAGCGGAATGGGGAAAGAAGCAGGCTGAATTGATGAAGAAAGGGGAAGAGATTACAAAACAACTGATGGAAAAATATACCCCGATTATTTTGGCACGCTGCCAGCAAGAATCTTCTGAAAGGAAAAATAATTTTGAACGGTAGATAGGGTTTCCGAAATGTTATCTTATCTTGATGCGTAGTACGATAAATATTAATTGAGGTATATATTTGCGAATGTATACTTGAGAGAGTCGGAGAAACCCGGCTTTCTTGTGTTATATGTCAAATTTGCAAAATCGATATCCCTATATTGAAAAACTGTTTGATGATGGCGGGGAAATACGTTTAAGTCAAGAAAAGTTTTCAAGAACATAGGGATCTTGATTAAACACATCATTTTTTCGATTAATCCATTGGATGGAGGCATCCATAGCGATACGGCATGCTTCCGTCTGGTCGAGAGCATTCAACATGACAAAATCATGAATTGTGCCTTGAATTTGTATTGTGGTCACGTTCACACCTGCACAGCGAAGTTTTTCTCCGAAGGCTTCTCCTTCACTGCGCAAAACATCTGCCTGACCGTTGATAATCATTGTATCTGGAAGATGGCAGAGACATTCTATGCTGGCACATAAAGGGGAAGCCGTGATTTGCCTGCGATCTGATATACGAGGGGCATATTGCTGCCAAAACCATTGCATTCCGGCGCGATACAGATAATAATTGGTTGCAAACTGACAGTAGGAAGGTGTATTAAAGCATGCATTCGTCACGGGATAATATAAAAGAAGTTTTTGTATTTTGGGTCCGCAACGCATTACCGTCATGAGCGACATTGCAATAGCCATATTTCCGCCAACGCTGTCTCCAGCAACGGTTAATGTTCTCCAGTCAATATCAGGATAACAGTCGCCCAATAATTTAGGGAGAGAAGAAAGGATGCAAAAGCACTGTTCAATGGCTGTGGGATATTTAGCCTCTGGCGCACGGGAATATTCTGGAAAAATAATTAGTGAATTAGTTCGGGCTGCAAGTTCTCTGACAAGTTTTTCATGAGTATGGAAGCTGCCAAATACCCAGCCTGCACCATGAATGTAAAAAATTACATTTCGGATGGTTTCTGCTGTTTGAGGCGTGGCAAGATAAACAGGAATAGTCCCCCATTCGCCGGTGTCGATCTGACGGACACAGATATTTGCAGGATATTTGTAAACCGGAGTGCTTTGGGCATCTTCCAGTTTTTGACGTCCTTCTTCAGGTGGTATCTGAAAAATCAATGGAGGTATTGAGTTTTGATTACATACTTCTTCAGCAGCAGGCTCCAATACAACACATCGTTTCATAAACACTCCATTTCTGCAAAGAGAATTGAATTTTTCTTTGCAATTGATTTTGCTTCATTGCTCTTATTAAGTTATGCGGTAAGGGCATGAAAAATTACAACTGGAAAAATACTTATGATGTGTTCTTAACGATACATAGCCAATGGATAGGAGAATCTGTTGCTTTTATCTTTACGAGAAGGATAAAAGCAGATAAAATAATAGAGAACTTGTGCATTGATTATTGACAGAGGGATAAAAGAGGAAAGCCATATGGATAAGAGTGTTAATATAATTACTGATTCGGATGGGAAATTATATCTGTACGACCTTGTGAGAACAAAAAAAGAAACGAGCAAACCGCATGAGCCATAAGCTGTACGGTAGTAAACTTCGTTTCTCTGCTATGAAGATTAGCATGGCAGATGGGGTTTGTCAAGATTTTTGTTAAGAATGGATAAAGCAATTTTTCAGAAAAAAATTTTAAAGCTTTTAAAATAGGGGGAGTCAAAAAATAATTTGCATTGTACTTTGAGAAACATGTGGTAAAATATTAGCAAAAGGATGTTCAAGAGAGGATGATATTGTTTTGATTTTATACCATGCAAGTAAAGAGGTTGTCGAATATCCGGAAATCCGAAAAACAAAGTTTACAAAGGATTTTATTGTACAAATAAATATGAGCAAGCGGTTAGATGGGCAAATCGTGGTGAGGGAACACCGATTGTCAACATATACCAATATGAGCCTGATAAAAATCTAAACATATTAACATTTGAAGAAATGACAAATGATTGGTTAGATTTCATCGCTAAATGCAGACAAGGAGAAATCCATAATTATGATATTGTGGAGGGACCAATGGCAGATGATACCATTTGGAATTATGTCAATGATTTCCTGTACGGAGACATAAGCAGAGAACAGTTTTGGGAATTAGCCAAATTCAAATATCCGACACATCAAATTAGTTTTCATACATTAGCAGGATTAAATTGCCTGACATTTGAAAGGAGCGAGATGGCCTATGACAGAAACCAAGAAGGATGATTTGTTTTATGTTTGTTCACTCATTGAATTTATCGGACGCAAAACCAAAAACAAACGAAAAGAAGTTGTAAATGCTTTAGGTGAGCAGGGTATCATAAAGCAGCTTTATGATGCACAGGTAAATCATTGCCTTTCCTTTGAACAGGTATCCGAAGAATTGATTGAGAAGTATCAGATACCGAATGGTAATTTTGATACCATATCGGACTGCAAATATAAAGTACCAAGTTTTACTGCTATTGGGAAATTATACAGCCATATGATTCTTGATTGTTCAAAAAGCGGAGAAGAAGTAACGGAATTACTTAAAATTTTTAATTCCTTTATCAGTGATGAAATATCTGATTTTAATACGGGCATCTATTTTGAAAACCCCAGTTATCTGGAATGTTCCTATCGGGAGGGATGCTTGTTAGCTTAGCCTTTATTCACATGCGGTGTTCTACGATCTCCCATTTCCCAGGACAATCCCCATACGCAACTTCACCACCGATACACCTATATCCGTCAGTGTACCTGCAGCGATGCGGTTTTCCATGGAATAACGTTGGGACAAATAACGCATGGACGCACCAATTTCACCGTCTGGACCGCCATACACGAATACCTACAATGATATAACAAGGCATAGTCAGATACCCAAATTGGGTATGTTTTCAATAGGTTAGTCATGTAGATAGAATTCCATAGAATCAGTGTCATAATGATATACGATATGATCAAAGAATGAACGAATGACTTCTGTTTTATGTTCTGTATCCAAGTCCTTGAATCCATCAAACAAATCAATGCCATTGTCGATGGCAAGATGCGGTAATTTGCTAATAGATGGAGTTGGTGTGGTAAGTTGCTTTTTTAGCTCGTTTCTTTGCTTTTCTAAAGTTCTTTTGTTATATTTATATTCTTCTAACGAATCAATTCCATCAATATATGCTGCTTTGATTCGTTTTTCTCGTTCATCCAGTTTAGTCAGTTCAGACTGGATGAGGTCGTTATGATCCACGGGATTCTTTTCAATATGGACAATATGGTAATCGACGTTTTTCTTCAAAACAAACATGTCATGTAGATAATCAAGTACCATATGTTCTGCCTTATCTAAACGCAGTGATTTGCGGTTGGAGCATTTCCCTTTATCTGCTTGCCAGCATTTCAGATAATGCCACTTTTGTCCGGTTTTGCTGTTTCCACATGATACATGAGATAGGGTACCACCGCATACATCACACTTAACTATACCACATAACCAGTGGTAGGATCCTGCAGCAGAAGTTTTGGGACGTTTTGGTTTGCAGCGTAATTCTTGTGCATCTGCTAATTTTTGTGCTTTATCAAATTTTTCCTGGGATATAATGGGCTGATGCTGTCCGTCAGTAATAATCCATTCTTCACGTGGCTTTTCCTGGTTATGCTGTCTGTCGTAATAATTCCATCGGATTTTGCCAATATAGAATGGATTCCGGATCATATATTTGATATTACGGTTTTCCCATTTGCGTCCACGTCGTGTCCGGATACCCATATCATTGATTTTTCGTGCAATACTGGCGTAGGAAGATCCTGAAAGAAACATATCGTAACACATTTGGACAATTTCAGCATTTTCCTCTTGTATCACAGGAATTTCGCCTTTTTCTTTGGTATAACCAAATGGAGCAATAGCATTATATCCTCCATTCATTGCATTTTGCGACATCCCACGCATCACTTCGCCAGATAAGCGTATGGAATAATACTCATCCATCCATTCTATAATTCGTTCAATTAATCCGGAAAATTCTCCATCTGGGAGATCCTCTGAAACACTGTAGACATTAACATTTACTTTACGAAGCATGGATTTAAATACAATAGATTCTTCCTGGTTGCGTGCAAATCGGGAAAATTTCCATACAAGAATTCCATCGTAAGGATGCTCTTTGCTTTTGCAGTCTGCGATCATCTCTTGAAAAGCAGGTCTTTTTTTTGCATCACGACCAGAGATGCCAAGATCTTTGTAGATACGAATAAGGCGATATCCTTTTCTATCACAGTATTCCTGCAGTAATCGGATCTGGGCATCCGGGGACAATTCTGTTTGCTTGTTATCAGAAACACGAACATAAGCACATACATCTTCCATAATTTTTCACATCCTCTCACAACAATAAAATAACATATTTGGTAATTGGTCGCAATAGTTTGCTTAAGTATGCTATAATATTGATATTGTAGAAATTGCCGATGAAAATATTTTATTGAGGAGAAGGGTGTAATGGAAAAAGAACAGATAGATACTTTAAATGATATGTTTCTTGCGGCACAAAAGAGTATTGATATAAAGAAAGTGAAATATGATAAAGACGGTGTACCACGTTCTTCAAACTTTAATAAAGAATTATATAGTCAAATAAAAAATTATCTTTTACAATATGGTCCATCTATTCTTTATAGATATCGATCAGGTAATAGTTGGGATATTGATGGTCTTAAAAATGATACTATATGGTTATCTACTTTGAAAGAATATAATGATCCTTTTGAGAATAGGCTTTGTATTGATTTTGAAGGTGTGGTCGATAGCTACTTAAAGATGGATCCACAAGTAATAGCACAAATGCGCCTAAAACATATTGATAAAAATCATCCTATTTATAAAGAGATTATAAAAGATATAAAAGTCCGTGGAAAAAAACTTCAAGAATCATTGTCAATGAAAAAACTTCGAATTTTTACAGCATGTTTTTGTGAGGAAAAATCTTCTCTGTTGATGTGGGCACATTATGCGAATTCACACAAGGGTTTTTGTATAGGATATAAATTTGAGGATATAATAGAAAAGTTTGGTATTAATATACTACCTGTTGTTTATTCAAAAGAATACTCTGCAATTCAATCGTATGAAACATTTATTGATTATGATAGATTTTTTTTGGAAGAATGGAGAAGTAAATCTGAGGAATGGTCTTATGAAAAAGAGTGGAGATTAGTTGGTGGTTATCATAAAAATGAACCATATCAAGAAGGGAAAATCATTGGTATGGTAAAACCGTTTTGTATTTATATGGGGGTAAATATAGATACAAAAGTTAGGAAACAATTGTTAGAGATATGCAAAGAAAGAGGAATTAAATTGTTTCAAATGCAGCTTTCAGAGAAAAGTTATCGTCTATTGGCGTATCGTTTACATGATTAGGACAGCGTTATGGAATAAAAATTTTTCACAATAAAAAATATATAAACAATACAAATCTCCTCCATTGCGGCAAAATATAAGAAAAAACTTTTCACAATGGAGGAGATTTGTATGAGAAAAGCGGAGAAACGCAAGAAAAAGCAAAAGGACAAGGAAATTGTTGGTTTCATAGATGTTATCATCCAAACTTTTTTAATATTTTTCTTTGACCATATTCATGATCTGTAGTATATAGTTCTGTCCCTGAGAGTTCTGATTGCGGAATTTGATCAATAGTAGTGCAGGGCAAAATGTGAGATAATTACTTAAAGTAATTATAAAGTTGACAATCAATATTTATAGTATAGCACAGAAAATAAAATAATACCATACAGAACTTTTGTTTTGTAAGTATTGGTATAATATTAGAATTAATACTTGTCGATAGTGCTGAAAATATATTAATTATATTGTAAATAAGTATCTGTTCGTGATAAAATTTATTAAAAATAAATAAAGGGGGATAAATTATGAATGTGAAAATTGTATACGTTATTGTTGTTTTGATCGTTTGTATAATTATTTTTTGTAAGATTGTTGAACACGAAAAACCTATTCCTAAACTTATTTCTCTTATTGTTGGAGGGCTTATTACTACAATTTTAGGTTATGTTCTAATTCCCAATTTTACATCAATACCTGATATGCTTGGAGGGGAAACTCCTGCTCCGACAAGTGTAGCAGATCCTAGTAATTTACCCCAAGAAAGTATTGATGTTACTTTAGCACCAACGTTCGAGCAGGCTGTTTTAGAAACTGAATCGCCTAAGGCAACGGAATTACCTAATAATACTGAAATACCTGAAGAAGAAGCCGTGGTTGATGAAACTTTAACATTAACAGAAAATCATTCTCCTAATGATGTAGCAACTAGTGTTAGCACTCCACAATGGGATGCGGAATCAGATCTTGGGATTGATGGAAATAGGTATGAAGGAGGATTCAAGGTAATAATATCAAATATGTTTAATTCAATGGGATCTAGTATTGATAATAAAGTAAAATCGAGAATAACAATACCACTTACGAGTGAATACAAGAAACCTGAAAGGGATCATACATTTGAGGGGACAATTGTACTAGATAATTCTATGTTTGGGAGCAAGAGTAGAGGGACAATTAAAATATTAATTAATAATAAAAAGGTGTTTTCCACAGGAAAGATTGATGGTGAAACGACAAAATCATTCCCATTTAAAGTTAATTATGGAGATGCCGACAGTATCGTAATCGTAACAAATGCGACATTAAATAAAGGTGATTTCGTATATGGGATAGTAAATTCAAAATGAAGTATTTACCAAAGTGAGGAATATAATTGGTTTTTCTACACTCAGAAAGAATACATATTATAATTAATGCTTTTTGAGTGTAGATTCAATACTGAGCCGGTCTGATACATCTTTCAAATACCAATGTAGTAATTTCTATGGTTGAACCTTTTGCAGCTCCAACATGATTAGCGGCTATACCAATAGAGGAAGTGGATGCAACATTGGTACTCATTGTATGTAATCTCCAGCCCTCTTGGGAGTACTGATCTAATACACTTTGCAGTTTTTCTTTTGGCAGATACCCATTTTGGGTATCTGATAATTGGACGGTTTGGTATTCGTAGTACGGGTTTTTCAGCAGATTATCGTTTTTGTTTTTTTGGATGTTTTGGATTTCTTGTTGTAATTTTGAACGAACTTGTGCATCTGCATACCTTTTTTGCTGTAAGTGCATCTGGAAGTTTTGTTCATGTTCTGCTTTTGCAGTTTGATCTTTTACTATGTTTTCCCGCTCTGTTTGGTTCGGGATCTTACCTAACACAAAACTATATTTGCAATTAAAACAGTTGTCAGCTGTATCTCCAATAAGTTCATGACAATTTGGACATTCTTTCATAATATTCGCTCTCCTAAATATCAGATATCATACATACTTTCTAATTTACACTATTTCCTCTTGGTTATCCAAATTAAAACCATCAAAAAAAGCGTTCATGTTCTTTTTTAAATTAGCAACCTCTTGACTCATAAACTCACAGCAAAAGTCATAGTATGGTTTGTTAGTGCCAACATCTTGCAACTTTGAAAATTTTAATTCGACATTATAATAATTCGTTAAAGTACCATCTGGAGTTCTATCTGCAGCAAATAAAAAAGCGTACTGACATCCTACAAATTTTTGAATTTCTATAAATATTGGAGCTATGTATTTCCAAAACAACACTTCACCCATAGGAAATCTAAATTTAAATGAATTCCATATTTTTTTCTCATTATCATCTGTACAAAAATGTGTCATTTCTATTCCAGGGAATGTTTGCCTGACACGCTGAATTGGTCTAGTTCCTTCTCTTATTTTATCTTTTTTAATTAAATCAAGCATTATATGCCGATAGTTTTTTTGATGTTTTGTATCATATGTAAGTTCTCTTTTTGCATCCTCAAAGCTCATATTTCTTTTTGTTCGTAATTGCTCTAATCGAATCATAATTTTATCACGATTTGGATTTTCTGGAGTTTGATCTTGAAGTAAGCGAAGAAAATCTTTTGCATCTTCATACTCCTTCTGTATCTCGTCCTCATCCAATGGCTTAAATAAAGCGCCACATTTCAATGCGAAAAAAAGGCATGGTTTCCCATTAGGGGATTTTATCAAGTAGCATGCAGTTTTTCCGTTGCGATCATCTTCCCATGCATCTCCTTGTAAATAATCAACTAGTCCCTGCCCATTCTTACATATAAAATTTTTTATCAATTCTTTATTCTGCTTATTTGATGATAGTCGTTCACACTTAAATTGACTTAAAATGTCCTCTTGATCTTTTGTAATTTTCATAATAAAATTCCTACCTTTACGATAGTCCTAATTGAGCAAGCATTTCTCGCCTATTTTTTATTCGTTCAGCATCAAGTCTTATATCAGAAATATCCATAGGATTGTCGCCATTTTCCTCATCTGGTATATTTTTTCTTGAATTTTTCCATGAAATTTCTCCGTGAGTTAACCTGCTAAGGCTCCAAGATTCTTTACTTGCATATTCTTTGAAAACTTTATTCATTATGGGCTCAAGTATATTTACCACTGTTCTGCAAAGGTCTTTTAAAAAAGTATTTTCTTTATATACTCTACGTATTTCTTTAAGAACTGGTCCAAATTTCCATCCATAAAAAGTTGCGTCAAACAAAGGACTATCTGTCTGGATGATGGATTCTCTTTGCGCAAAGTACAGTAATTTGTGCAGTTTCATTTCATCAATCCTTTTCCCATATTCTTTTTGATATCTGTTATATACATAACTTGCAGCATCTAATACATTTACCATACTTTGCCTCCTATTTTTTCAATTTGATATTTATATTCTTATTATACCACTGAATCATAAATATATGTACATAATTTCATTTTATCTATGGAATATTATCTTTTTCCATGCTTGGTAATTTTTTCATTATCCTATCTCCTCCATGTGGGAAACGGAATCAGATTTTTTATATTTATCTTTGACCATGTCCATGGTCTGTAGTATGTAGTTCTACCCTTGCGAGTTCAAGCTGCGGAACTCGATCAGCAGTGTTGTCTCCGATCGACTGGATGTCATATTGTAGGTCATTTTTTAATAAGTGGAAAAGATGATGGTTTTATATTATCGGGGTACTTGGTTTTCAATAGTAATTTCTATAATTTCATCATTTTTAATACGAAAACTAATTTCATAATTTTCGTAGTTAAAATAATTCTTGTCAATAGGACGACCTAATTCATCTAGATCTAATTGAACTAATGTATCATCTTTTAGTATAAATTTTCCAGAAATATAAAGGCTTAATTTGTTTTTTTCTAATTCCTTTGTATGTTTGATAGCCTCATTTACATCTGCATATTTTTCTAAATAATTCTTTTCTATTTCGTTTTGCTTATCATTATTGGAACCCAAAGTTGGATAACGTGTAACAGCACAGTAGAAATTGCTTAAATCATATTTTGCTAAGGATACTTTTGCGGGAGAATATAGTTTTACTCCTCTTTTTGTTTGATATTTTTTATCGTCTTCCTCATTATATTGCAAACTCAATTGTTCGTTCTCTGGATAATTATATAGTTTGTTATTTTCGTCATATAAAGCAAAATCTTCTACTATCCATTTTTCTGGTTTGGATTCAGATTCTTTTGGGGTTTTCTCCGAAGAACAGGAGGTAATGAATATACAGCAAGAAAATAGTAAAAGAATTAATGGTTTATGTAGTTTCATAGCATTGTTCCCTTCTTGTATGATTTATCCTATCTCCTCCATCCGGGAAACAGAATCAGATTTTTTATATTTATCTTTGACCATGTCCATGGTCTGCAGTATGTAATCTTGTCCTTGCGAGTTCAAGTTACGGAACTCGATCAGCAGCGATGTCTCTAATCGACTGGATGTCATGATATAGTCAGTAGTTCCGTTTCGGGCATCCAAATCCGAGGGGTGTATAGCATCTGGTAACTCTGCACGCCCCAGGAGATAGTCCACTGAGCAGTCTAGGTAATCTGCTATCTTCAAGAGGGTTTCAGCTCGTGGAAGATACCCCCTTGATTGCATTGTAGAAAGTGTATTTTTGCTTAAGTCGCAATCAGATAGCATTTTTCCAATAGCTATATTTTGAGAAGATGCTATCTCTTTTATTTTCATAGCAACATCTTGTGAATTTTGCATAAAAATTCTCCTATAAATTTGTGCATAACGACAATTTCATACGTACATTGGAAAAAATATATTTACAATCCTACGAACTTAGGATAATATATTACCAAGTTAAGTATTTAACTTGAGTATACCATAAAAATATAACCAGGTAAAGATTTTAAAGGGGTAGTATGCCTGGTGGAAGGGAGGTGTTATGTATCTGGAATAACATGAAAAAAAACCACCCTATCATTTATGAGGTGGTTTGCTGGGGAATACTTGTGATGGCATTAGTGTCGTTGATACATGATTGTATCTAAAAGAAGAAACTCTTTATAAAGGCTGCGATAGCGATTGCCAATGTGATCCATGCTCGGAATTCACTAAAATTGAGGTGTCTACGGGATTTTAATTCTGCTTCAAGAGCAGTTCTTCCTTTATAGGTAATTCTAAATGGGGCATCTGATGTAAAGTCGTCTCCATGCAAAGATACATGCGAAGGAAGAATTTCGAGGTAACCTTCTTTTCTGAGATATGCGATAGGACTGGTAAAATTTATTGGATCTTTATTATAAATGGCTCCAAGTTCTATTAGAGAAATTGTGACACGTTGGGAATAAAGGGTTAGTAATTTTAAAGCTTCATCTGTCATTTATAAGTGCCCTTTCTATAGAGAGTATAGTTCAAGTTAAGGTTCTCACTTAACTATATCACAAAAATATAATCAGGTAAAGATTTTTAAGGGGTAGTATGCCTGGTGGAAGGGAGGTGTAGAAGATTTGGACAATTATAATTTTGGGAGTGGCAATTTATTGCGGAATTAACTTGTTTCAGAGTTGTGTTGTTGTATTAGCGTTGTGTGCAATTCTGGTAGAAGAGGATATTGAAGTTAATAAGGACAGGATTAGGGAAAAAAAGCAGTATGTATTAAAACATTTATTTATATCATTACGTATGCTTTTCTGGCAACTAAAACATTATAAATCAAAGTAGTCGTCTGTCCCATCATTTTTGAAAATTTTAATGGTTTTCATAAGATGAGCTATTACTGATATTCCTGAGGATTCGGCTGCTTTTACTGTTTTTTGCCAGACTGTTTCAGGTCGCATATGGGCCAGAATGGCATGCCCTTTAGGAGTCAGATCCTCAATTAGGATCATATACGGGTCGGAGTGCCTGGATTCGATTAGCAGATCTGCCTTGATGCAATACTGTAAATGGTAAATCAGCTCTTTTGTACTATACTTTTCAAGTAATTTTAACTGATAATCCATTGGTTGTCTTGTATCGCCAACTAATTCTGCATCATAATCGAGGTTTGTATTTATAAAGCAGCAGAGTTGGTTGGGGGTCGTGTGATCTTCTATGCAGATCATAATGTCACGTATGCATGTAGGATTTAATTCCATGGTTTTATTATCTCCTTTCTGGGGGATAGACATGTTTGTTGGTCAGCAGCTGGATGATGTATTACCAAGTTAAGGTCATATTTTAACTATACTACAAAAATATAATTAGGTAAATGTTATTAGGGGAATTATGTCTGAATGGAGGGGAGGTGTGAGAGATGGAGGAAAAGTATGTAACTTATCAAGATTTTGAAACTGCACGTATATTGCGTTGTTTGGAGTATGCAAAGTTACTTAGGAAGAAAATAGGGATGTCTGCGGAAACGGATCAGGAAGATCTGGTGTCTAATAAATAAACAAGTTAAGAGGACGACCAATGTCAGCATATGATAAAAGAGGAAGGAGATGGTAGATATGGAATTAACAAAAGAACATACAATTAGATCTACATCACCTGATGATTTGACAATGGAACAACGATATTCGCTGACATTAAAATTTGCTGATCTGGTAATGAGGGCAAAGGGATATGAACGGGTAATGGATTTGGATGAAAGTATACAAGTGCAAAGTGATGACGGAAGGAGGATAAGCAGTGAGTGTAGGTGATAACATACAGAGATTGCGGGAAGCACAAGATATAAGCCAGGCAGAGATGGCAAGACGTGTGAGTATCTCGCAGTCCATGCTCAGTCAGATTGAGAAGGGTATTAAGAATCCATCTCTTTTGGTCGGGAAAGAGATTGCGGACGCACTGGGATGCAGTGTGGATAGATTGTTTGAGTAATCCGGCTGTGGATGATCTCTTGGTAGAGGATTGGATGTTGCTTGAGGAGGCTGAGACATGAGAATTAATTGGAAACGAAAAAGAAAGTGGGAGGACAGGCTGACCATTATGCAGTGGATTTTGTGTATTGCTGCATTGATCGTGGCAGTGTGTCATTAAATAAATTAACCGTGATGTGGGTGAATAACTCATTTTGCGGATTACGGCAGATGGTTCTGTGGCAGATCGGAAGCCGTGTGTTGTAGTTTGCGTCTTGTCCATAATTAAAATAACTTTTTACACCAGTGCCACCGTCAGCCACGTTACGGCTCCTGCGGATGCACATGCTCCGCAGGTAATTGAATCAGAAATAAAATAACATACCCAATTTGGGTATCTGACTGTGAGAGGAAGGATTGTTATGAAGAAAAATAAGGTACCAATGTATACCGGATATCGGAAATGTATGGTCTGTAAAACAGTAACTATGGATATGACAAAGAAGGAATGCCCCAAATGTGGGCGTTTTCTATATCCTGTCAGCCAGGTATGGACCCCTAAAACCACGAAGGAAAAGACGGTGGAAAAGGGGGTAGTGTGATGAAAAATAAAGCGAAAGTAATCAGCGTAATTAATTTAAAGGGCGGCGTCTTTAAGACAACTACCACTCTTAGTTTAGGATATCTATTGTCACACATCTATGGCAAAAGGGTGTTACTAATTGACAATGATAAACAGGGTAATTTGTCCAAGACTCTGAAAGTGTATGATCCGGATGATGTGGATACCATGGCATCCATCATGGATATGAAGTATTCCGGTGCATTGATTAAGACAAGCTGCTATGAAGGGATCTGTGTCATTACGGCTAATATGAATCTGCTGACTGCCAATACACGGGCGATGATGGACATTACCAGCAAGCAGCAGGACAGGTTAAAAAGGGCATTGGATTTTTTGCATGTGCCAGATGTATTTGATTATGTGCTGATTGATAATGCACCGGATATCAATATTAGCATTATTAATGCGCTGGCAGTCTCCAATGATGTCATTATTCCTATGCATATGGATGAGTATTCCTTGGATGGCATGGAGATTCTGGCAGACCAGATCCGTTCCATCCGGGATAATTTTAACCCGGATCTGAAAAATGTGGTTTGTCTGGCAACGGATTTCAAGAAAGATGATGTACATATGCAGGCTTTGGAACATGTGAAGAATGCTGGATACCAGGTATTTAATCAGACAATTCGGCATACCGATGCAAAACCGGCTGAATCAACATGGGCAAAGATGCCGCTGCCGGAGTATTCTTCCAGATGCGGAGCTTCCCAGGACTACAAAAGGTGGGTGATGGAGTATCTGGGAGGTGAGTTGTTATGAGTTTTTCATTGAATGATCTTTTGTCTGCAGAGACCATGAAGGATTCTAAACGAACGGAACGGACTGTGGCAATGATTGCAGCGGATAAACTGCATCCGTCAGAGGACAATTTTTACAGTATGGATGATGAACGAATAAAGAAAATGGCTGCATCCATATTGATGCTCAGCACTCCGGGAAAAATCGGCATCCAGCAGAATCTGGTGGTCAGTCCGATTCAGGGAACTGACGAGTATACCATATTGACAGGGGAGACCAGATGGCGTGCTGTGATGCAGTTGATTGAGAATGGCGATTTGGATACGGACAAGATCCCGTGTGAAGTCCAGACAGAAGATGATCCAGTTCGGGATGAACTGATATTGATTTTAACCAACAGTACACAGCGTGATAGATCTGATGCGGAGAAAATGCATGAGATAAAGCGTCTCAGGGTATTGTTGGAGGAATACAAAAAACAGCACAAATTGAGTGGCACTATTCAAAAAGCGATAGGGGATATCCTGGGAATCTCCAAAACAAAGGTAGGTACCCTGGAGAATATAGATCGAAATTTGTCTCCAGAACTTCTGGAAGAATATGAAAATGGAAATATCAATACTTCGGTTGCCAATAAATTGGCTGGATTGGATGCAGAGGCGCAGCTTGCCGGTAAAGAGATGTTGGCTGCTAAAGGTTCAATTACTGCAGATGATGTGCGAGTTCTGACGGATCGTGAAGATAAAACAGAGCCAAAAGAACGACCAATATATAAGAAATGTATAACGGGTTGGAGTAAATATGGGAATTGTAATTGTTGTGGAAAAGGTGGTGTGCCGTGTTGTAATCAATGCCAAGAAAGCTGTAATGTTCGTTGTGGTTGGATAGACAATCCATATATACCGGCTAATGAAGAAAAAACGGTCGATGAGGAATCGGTGCCTTACGAAATGGAATATGAAGTTTCTGACAACTTGGATGATTTTGAAACAGAAGAATCGGTTTGTTTTAATATGAATTTAGCAGAAAAAAATGAAAGTGTTAGTGGACAGAAACCTTTGAATGATGATGTACCTGGAAATGATCAGTGGTATCATCCAGAACTTATTAATAATTTACGGGAAATATTAAGCTTAGGGTGCATTACTGCTGATACTAAGTCATTTGTGCAAGCAGCAGCGGATAGAGTATTGAAAACTTATCAAACATTAAATGGAAATCCAGTGTTTGTTTGTCCGGGACTGGAACTTGTTAGTCTGGAGCAGGATGGTTCCAAGATATCCTTAGAGACATTCGTTTATGATTTTTATAATGAAGTTGTAAACATGGTGTTAAAAGTTATTGACTCCAGTGATTTGATTTAACCGGAGGTGTTGTAACAGATGAATAAGGACGAGGCAGTGATTAAACGAATACCACCACATAATATAGAGGCAGAGCGTGCTGTGATAGGTTCCATGATTATGGATCGGGATGCCATTCTGACTGCATCGGAAATAGTGATATCTGAAGATTTTTACCAGGGGCAGTATGGCGTGATTTTTGATGCTTTGGTGGACTTGTATCGCAGAGGTGTGGGAACTGATCTGATTACGTTACAAAATAAATTGATGGAACTAAAAGTGTCACCGGAACTGAGCAGTGTAGAACATATTGGAGGACTGTTAAATAGCGTACCGACTTCTACTCATGTAAAACACTATGCAACCATTGTTCATGAAAAGGCAGTTTTGCGTCGTCTGATCCAGACAACAGAACGAATTGCCGGTGATTGTTATATGGATCACCAGCCTTTGGAAGAAGTGTTGGAGGATGCCGAGAAAAGTATTTTTCAGATCATTCAGCAACGTGGTGGAAGTGGTTTTGAACCAATCAAAGATATTGCTTTACGGACTCTTGATAGTGTTGAAATGGTGGCAAAGCAAAAGGGACAGATTACCGGATTGGAGACAGGATTTCGGGATCTGGATTATAAGACAGCCGGATTGCAAAAATCGGATCTGATTCTCATTGCGGGCAGACCAGCAATGGGGAAGACAGCATTTGTATTGAATATAACGGAGTATGTTGCATTGCATAGTGAAAAAACGATTGCCATGTTCAGCTTGGAAATGAGTAAGGAGCAGGTGGTCAAGCGTATGTTTTCTATGAATTCACATGTGGATTCGCAGAAAATCCGGATTGGAAATTTGGAGGATGAAGAATGGGATCGTCTGGTGGCAAGTGTGCAGCGGATTGGAAATTCACATCTGGTCATTGATGATACTTCTGGGGTTACGGTGTCAGAAATCCGGTCAAAATGCCGGAAGTTGAAAATGGAACAAGGTTTGGATCTGGTTATTATTGATTACTTACAGCTGATGTCTGGTGGAAACAGACGAAGAAACGAAAACAGACAGCAGGAGATTTCTGAAATTTCTCGTTCCTTGAAGGTTATGGCAAGGGAGTTAGATGTTCCAGTAATTGCATTATCTCAATTATCCCGCGCGGTAGAACAGCGACCAGACAAAAAGCCAATGCTGTCGGATCTGCGTGAATCGGGAGCTATTGAGCAGGATGCAGATGTGGTTATGTTTCTGTACCGTGATGAGTATTATAATTCGGACACGGAGGAGAAGGGAATAGCGGAAGTTAATATTGCCAAGCAGCGTAACGGTCCTACCGGATCGGTAAAGTTAGCATGGTTGTCCAAGTACACAAAGTTTGGAAATTTGGAGCAGGGGAGAAAGTAATCGAATTGAAAAGAGGGGGTTATACTCTATGGATCATGAAACTGATAGTACACAGATAAATGGTTGCAATATAGGAAGTTACAGTAGAATGTCAAAAAAATGCCGAGATTGTGACAAAAATGAATATTGTACCTCTAAAAAGCTTGAAGAATTAAATTTTTTCATTTCTGGGGAACCACCTATAGTTAAAAAGTTAGCAATCGTGGGTGGTGTGACAGTCGAAGATGCAGTAGCGGCACTTAAAAAACTAACAGAAATAGGAATGTGAAAAAATATGAAGGCAATTATGAAATATCCTGGCAGTAAATGGTCACTTGCGAGTTGGATCATAAATCATTTCCCAGAACACCACAGCTATCTGGAACCGTTCTTCGGGAGCGGAGCGGTTCTGTTTAATAAACCACGGTCTAATATCGAAACGGTTAACGATATGGATGGAAACGTTGTTAATTTGTTCGAATGGATTAAACGTGATCCAGAAAGATTGGCACACGAGATCTATTACACACCATACGCCAGACAAGTATACGAAGATGTCTTTGCATCTGAACCAGAAGATAGCCTGGAAAGAGCCGTCAATTTTTATATCCGACTGAATATGGGACATGGATTTCGGACAACTGGGGAAAAGGTTGGATGGAAAAATGATGTACAGGGGAGAGAGCGTGCCTACGCATCACAAGATTGGTGTAACCTGCCAGATAAGATCCTGCAGGCAGCAGAACGATTACGGGGAGTACAAATTGAGAATTTGCCGGCAATAGTTCTAATTAAGCGTTTTAACTATAAAAATGTGTTGATCTATTGTGATCCACCGTACATGTTGGAAACACGACATGGCAAACAATACCGATGTGAGATGGATGATAATGCCCATGAGGAATTACTCCGCTTACTGCTTCAGCACAAAGGACCGGTGGTAATAAGTGGCTATGATACAGAACTGTACAGGGAAATGCTGGCAGGATGGACTAGGTATGAGACTACAGCATATTCACAAGTTTGTTCCAAGAAAAGAGAAGTCCTGTGGATGAATTTCAATCCGCATGGACGGCAGATGCATATTGACGATTACATGAAAAGCTGAACAATTACCGTGGCTTCATAATCCACCGGTTATCGTAAGGGAAATAAGTCAAATTAATTTCTGTCAGATAACCGTCGAGGGCAGCAGTGCATTCATACCGGATCAGTTGTGTCATTTTTTCACAGTAGTGAACAGAATGAATTCGGATCACTTGATCTCCGTATTGAAAGTATAAAGGTTGCACACCGCCTTTCGTGCTGAATGATGCAATTACTGGGACAATATAATTTGGATCCTGGTCGATATCGGAGTCTGGATCAGTAGATGGAGTATAAAATGCCATGGTAGTTCTCCTTTCGTGGAATGATGACTATATTATAAAAACGGATGTTCGATTATTCAATGGACAATAACTGGAAAAGGAAAAGAGGGAAAATGCGTGAGACGTGAAACAACACAAGAGGGTAACAAGGAGTATGAAGAATATAAGCGACGAAAAAAGGAAGCGATTAAACGTTTTGCAGCCATGCAAAATCTACCGTATGAAGTGAAGGTAAAGAGAGCAGAACTAAGAGCCTATGAATTTATTTCAGAGATGGACAAGCGGGGATGTAATGCACATGTCAGTGTAGGGGGATTAGATAGCATTACTTTGCTTCTCTTTCTTCGCAAGATTGGCATTGATATCCCAGCAATATCGGTCTCGAATGTAGAAGACAAGAGCATACAGAAAGTGCATGAAATGCTCGGAGTTGAAAAAGTGAAGTCGTATAAAACCAAAGTGGCAGTGCTGAATGAGCTTGGCTTTCCGGTAATCAGCAAACGTATTGCCGGAAAGATTGATTTGCTGCAGCATCCAACTGAGAATAACAAAACAGTCCGCCATGCTATTATTACGGGAGAATGTGGAAAGCAGGGACATTATGCCAAAAACAGCCGGATGAAGTTGCCACAAAAGTGGTTGAACTTGTTTGCCGGCATGGCAAATGAGGAATACGGAACACACTACAAGGAAGCCCCCTTCCTAGTTTCCGATAAATGTTGTTATTACCTAAAAGAAAAACCATGTGATGATTGGGCGAAGGAACATAATAGCTGGCCGTTTCTTGGGATGATGGCAAGTGAAGGCGGACGGCGAGAGGAAGCATTAGTGGAGCATGGCTGTAACTATTACGGCAAGACAACAATGCGTTCTGCACCATTTGCTCCATTCCTGCGGCAGGATCTGTTACAACTAGCATTAGATCTGGATGTGCCAGTGCCAAAGATTTATGGAGAGATAAGAAGGGATGCGGAAGGAAATCTTTATACTACTAAAACGCAGCGCACAGGATGCAGCATGTGTGGGTTTGGAATTCACTTGGAAGAAAGACCGCACAGATTTGACAGGTTAAGAGAGAAGAACCCCGGAGAGTAGCGTTTCTGGATGTACGAATGTTGTACAGACCCAGATACAGGAGAAAAGTTTGGCTGGGGTAGAGTGTTAGACTGGATAGAAGTAGAGTGGGAGAATTACCCGGCTGTGCAGATGAGTCTGTCGGATTTTATGGAAATGGCAGCAGAATAGCGAAAGGAGGAATGACCATGAGTAGAGTATTACCAATATTATTCAACACAGATATGGTCCGGGCGATACTGGACGGAAGAAAGACAATGACAAGGCGAATAGTGAGGTACAAATATAGCAATACGGAAATGAAGATGCGAACAGATAAATATGGTACTAGATTAATAGAGATCCAGAAAGATGTTGAGGGTGAGACATATGGAAAGAATGAGGATGGATCCACATGGCGTAAGCTACTTCCATACATAGAAAAGAATCCACCATATAGGAAAGACGATATCCTGTATGTTAGGGAAACTTGGGCATTCCAGTGTTGTATTAACTGCATGAATATCTATGAAGATGAATCATGTATGATCGGCAAGACATCAACCATACACGAGGATAAAGATGCTATCTCAGAGGGGTGCTATATATACCATGCAGACCACCTACACCCGGAGAAAGTTATCTGGTGTCCCTCTATACATATGCCAAAGGATGCAGCACGCATCTGGCTAAAGGTCAAAGATGTTAAAGTGGAACGGTTGCAGGATATGACACTGGACGATTTTCTGACAGAGGGCGTATGTCTTAATCCAGAAGCATTTAATGATCCAGAAAATGCATATGGACAAGCAAAGCATATCTTTACGGAAACATGGAATTCCACAATCAAGAAAACAGACCAAGATCTGTATGGTTGGGATGTTAACCCTTGGGTATGGGTAATAGAATTTGAGAGATGCGATAAGCCAGAGGAGGAATTTATTGAGGATAGGATTAATTGATGTTGATGGACATAATTTTCCTAACATACCATTGATGAAAGTATCGGCTTGGCATAAACAGCGAGGAGATATTGTTGAATGGTACGAGCCGTTATTTCACAGTATGGAAGAACCGTTCGACAAAGTGTATATGTCCAAAGTATTTAGCTTTACACCAGATTATCCCTATTATGTCAATGCTAATGAGATTATAAAAGGCGGTAGCGGTTATTGTATTCATCTGGAGGACGGAAAAGAAGTATACGACACCAAAAACGACAGTATGTTGCCAAAAGAGATAGAAACGATATATCCAGATTATGAAATTTATTATGACAAGATTCCAGAGGTCAGAAATACAGCATACGGATTTTTAACTAGGGGTTGTCCATGTAATTGTGAATTTTGTCACATTGGATACAAAGAAGGAAAACGCTCTTTTAAAGTCGCTGACCTTGATACATTTTGGAAAGGACAGAAAAACATTGTTCTTCTTGATCCGAATATAACAGCTTGTAAAGATTGGAAAGAATTATTCCAGCAGTTGATTGACAGCAGAGCATGGATAGACTTTTCGCAAGGGCTTAGAATCCATATGATGACGCAGGAAAAGGTGGAAATGCTAAAACAAATGAAGATTAAGCAGTTGCATTTTGCTTGGGATAAATACGAGGATAAGAATATTGTCGTTCCTAAGTTTAAAGAATTTGCAAAAATGACAGGTTGGGATCATCGTAAATTATCTGTATATGTTCTTTGTGGCTTTGACTCCACATTTGAGCAGGATTTAGAAAGAGTATATATACTTCGTGATTTAGGATATAGCCCATATGTGATGCTTTATAACAAAGAAAACATACCGCAAGGTCATAGATTAAGGCATTTGCAACGGTGGGCAAATAATCGGATTATATTTCGAAGTTGTTGCAAGTTCGAGGAATATAAGAGAAGTGTGGAATAGAAAGTGAGGGATGACATGGATAGAAAAATAATATTCAAAGGAAAGCATATTCACGCATTACCACAAAACGAACACCATGACGGAACGTGGGTGTATGGGTATTTGTGTGATGAAAGTTATATCAATACAGTTGATGAAGATGAATACGGTGGTAAATTTACAAGTGAAATGCTGATAGACCCCGAAACCGTCTGTCAGTACACAGGCTTGACCGACAAGAACGGCAGGAAAATTTTTGAGGGGGATATTATTACATATCAGCACGATAATGACGATTGCCCATTTTCAAACAAAGACACAAAAAGAAGAATTGGCAGGGTATATTTTCAAGAATTTCGTTCTTGCTTTGCGGTTGCAGAAGGAAAGAACGGCTCTGATATGATAAATCAAGACCTGTTTAAATATGTCCAAAATGGAAACAGGGTTGAAGTTATCGGAAACATTTTCGACAATCCGGAACTGATGGAGGTGTAGATATGAGTTATTCAGGAAGCGAAACAGGAAGAATAAGGTGTAAAAGGTGCAACTATGAGTTTGGAACGGAGGGTATAGAAATCAAAATATCAGAACCGATATGTCAAACTCCGGCTCTGGGACGGATAAACAATGCGCCATTTCCAGAGCCGCCAGCACAAGGAAAGATACAATGTCCAATTTGTGGTTATGCATGGATGATACATAGCGGAAAATCATCATTTTATGAAGCTTAATCGGAAAGGAGAGTCTATGGAGAGATTAACAGAGAAAGAATTATATGATGGAAAAATTTGTTTTTCAGAATGTGCAAAAATGGATTGTCCAGATAGATGCTCATGTTGTGAAGTTCCGAAAAGAGCTATAGCAAAGCTGAAAGAAATTGAGGATTTAGAGGAACAAGATGCTATTGGACAAGTTAAAGAACAACCCAAAATTGGAGAATGGATTCCGTGCAGTGAGCGATTGCCAGAAGAATATAAAGATGTACTTGTTTGGTACAAATATTTTCGATATGGAGAATACAACAAAATGTTTCAGACGTATGGAATTGCATATCAATCAGACGGTATTTGGGGTGGCGATATAAAAGGAAAAAACTCAAGGTGTATCGCTTGGCAATCGTTACCAGAACCGTATGAATAACAATTATATAAAAATTGATCAGGAAAATTTGGCTGTACCATTTTGTATCACATATATATCACAGCGGAAAGGAGGAGAACCTATGGGCGCAGAATTTGATTTAAAAGAAGTGGCAGGAGGAGCTTTACAGCATAAGGTTAACCAGGCGTTTCAGAAAGTAATTCAGAACATGAGTGATGTCAATACATCTTTTGGAGACAAAAGAGAAATTACTCTGAAAATCACATTTAGCCAGAATGAAGAACGTAATAAATGTGATTGTAAGATAGACGTTAGAACAAAGCTTGCCAGTCCGCTTCCAGTCAATACTATTTTTTACACAGACAAGGATCTTGATACTGGGGAAGTGTATGCCAGTGAATTTGGCAGTAGCATTCCGGGACAAACAACGTTCAAGGATCTTGGTATTATCACATCTGAAAGTGGAGATACCGTTGATACTGATATGGGGGAAATTTTGTCTCATGATGATCCGGTAGTGGATTTAAGGAGCAAAAGAAAGAAGGCATAATACGAAAGGAGTGAAGGCTTATGTTAAAAGAGGCAATGAAATATTTTTTAGAAACTTCTAAGCCTGAAATAGTAGATATTAAGGGCAGAAAATATTCTGACAAAAATATGCAACAAATTGCCGAGGAAAAATATCCGACAGCAATTCAGCTTACTACATTAACGGGACTGATTGATTACCTTGCTTTTGAAAATTTAAGATCGGAGCGTGATAGTGAATTGATCCTGCAGGTAGTAAGTCCTACAAAAGTGCTGTTATATTCCAAATTGGATTATGACCAGAAGCGAAAGCATTATGTGGAAGTGAATGCAGATCTTCCCCAAATAGATTTTGGAGAGTATTCGGATCAGGAACATTTTATCATTTCATTAAAAACAAAGTTTGTTCAGACAGAGGATCCAGAATCTGATTTAAACCTGTTAGTTCGTTTTGCCGGCACAGCGGAAGGAAGTACATTGCGTGAATACAAGGATGATGGTTTTTCACAGTCGGTTACAATATCCGATGGTGTTGCATCCAAGTCCCAGGCTGTGGTGCCAAATCCAGTTTATTTACGACCATACAGAACGTTTTTGGAAGTGGAGCAGCCGGAGAGTATGTTTGTTTTCCGGATGAAAGAGGAAAGAGGAATGCGGTGTGCATTGTTTGAAGCGGATGGTGGTGTATGGAGATATCGTGCAGTTCAAAATATCAGAAATTATTTAGAGGATGCTATAGCAGAAATGGACGAGGATGATGTGGAATTGAAACAGATTATTTCGGTAATATCTTAATTCAATGTCGATTTACTGGTAGAGCCTGTGTAACCAGGAAATAGGGGTTACACAGGTTATTTGAGATAAGAAAATAAGCATAATAGTTATGCATGAAATAGAGTAACGACTAAGAATATCAGCAAATGAAAGGAGCAATCAATGGGCGAGAATATTAAAGGAAGTGTGATAGATGTGATACAATCAAAGGAGTTTAGGAATTCTCTCATGCAGACAATGGAAGATGCTATGCGGGAGCAGCATGATAAATTTTGTGAATTATCTTTTATCGAACGTCAAAAAGCAGTGCAGACTAATGCTTTTAAGAACACGGAGAAATTATTATATAATTTAGATGCATTAGAAAAACATCTGGAAAATGAAGAAGAATATCTGGCTATGGCGTTTCATAAGACATCGGGATCGGTTGTGAAATATCAGAAAAATAAAACAGAGAAGCCTACAGATGATTTACTTTTGCAGGACAGAATAAAAAGCTATGAAAGATCCAAGCATGATTATAATAAGATAAAGGCAGCATTAGATATGGTATCTGAACATAAGGGATACCCTATCATTCAATTGAAATATCTGTCGCCAGGTTATCAGACAATGACATATGAACAGATGGCGGAAGAATTGGCTGGACAATATGGTTTTTCAGATAAATTAAATGAAAAAACGGTACGGAGATACAAAAATCTAATTATCAATGAAATTGCAACAATTTTATTTGGATCAGATGCTATATAGTGAGGAGGGGGCTACAATGAAAGATACCAGAGTAAAAGAAGAAAATTTTATTTGTATTCAAGGGTGGATGCTCACTAAGTTAAATTTAAAGGGAAATGATCTGCTTGTTTATGCAATTATTTATGGATATTCACAGGATGGTAGCAGTTGGTTTTCCGGCAGTCTGCAGTATTTGGCTGACTGGGTTAATGGTACCAAACGGGGAATACAGAAGAATCTGAATAGCTTGGAATCAAAAGGCTTGATTAAGAAAACATCAGATGTGGTAAATGGTATTCATGTGATTAAGTACAAATACATTCCAGAAGTGCTTTTAGATTGTGAACAGAAAACAGAGGAGAGCGATCCTGTTGCAGAAAAAAATAATTGTGATGTGGAAATACCAGATCAGAAAAGGAATAAAAATGAATTGGACAAAGGTATAGAACAAAGTTCCATAGGTGGAGAACAAAGTTCTACCGGGTATAGAACAGAGTTCCATGGGGGTGTAGAACAAAGTTCCATGGGTATAGAACAGAGTTATATGGGTGGCGAACAGAGTTCCATCAATAATATAGATATAATAAATCAAAAGATAGATGCAAAAGATACTCCTATGGAGGACAAGCCGAGCAGAGCGGAGTTAATTAGATCCATTGTTGACCAATGGAATCGTCTGGAGGATTATGGAATTCGACCTGTCCGACGGTTAAGTCCGGACTCTATTCGCTGTGGGATGTTAAATGCTCGTATAAACGAGTATAGCTACGAGGATGTTATTCAGGCGATTGAGAATATTAAGCGAAGTTCTTTCCTGCAGGCAAATAATGATAGAGGCTGGAAGATTGATTTTGAGTGGTTTGTGAAACCAAATAATTTTTGCAAAGTTTGGGAAGGCAAATACATAGATGAGCAGAAGGGAGTGAAAGATAATGACAGTAGCAGGGGATATTCTGGAGAATACAATTCAGCAAATACAGGACAGGCGGGAAGAAAGTACAATCCAAACGACTTCCTTGGAAATCAGTGGAAAGAAAACTGACGTTTGCCCTATCTGTGAAGGAACTGGTTGGGTTATCACAAAGGATGAAAGAGATCGCACATGCTGCACCGAATGTGAATGTGGTATTATGAGGAATTTATCCGGACGAAAGAGAGTATCTCATATTCCTGATAAGTTTCAATCTGCCCGACTGAGTAAGTTTTCTCTGGATATCTATATGCAGCAGGAGAGCAGGGATGTCATTGAATTTTCCTACAGTTGTATTCAGTGCTGGTTACATGATTTGGATGAAATGCGACGTCGTGGCATGGGATTATATCTGTTTAGCGGTACGCCTGGATCTGGAAAAACTCTGATGGCGGCTTGCCTGGCAAATGAGTTGATGAAGGAATATGATATGTCAGTACGTTTTTACACCTCTATGGACATTATCGAAGAAATTACAAAGTCTTGGGATAAACTATCGGATTTGTTAGAAAGCAACCTGTTGCGTAAATTTCGTGAAGTGGATGTGTTGGTAATTGATGATTTTGGTGTTGAAAGACAAAAAGATTGGATTGAAGAAAAATTTTATCAAATTGTGAATTCGAGATGTGCGTCAAAGAAGATTACTATATTTACCAGCAACCTATCTGTGGATGACTTAAAACATGATGTTAGAATAAAGAGTCGGATTAAAGCGCATACTTATCAATTGCCTTTTCCAGAGGAATCAGTTCGGGATTGTATATCCCACGCTAATATGGATGATATGATGCAGAGAGTTAAGGAATTTCGTAGACAAAGGAACGAACAGCTTTTTTTGCCATTATGATACCCAAATTGGGTATTATCAAAGAGTAAATTGATAAATGGTATAAATATTATATCGCCCGGATCGCTACCTTTACAGGTCAGTTTAGCTGTGTTATTATATCTACACTGCAAATTTTGAATGAAGTCATGGAAATGGATATTATCTTTTTCCATGGCTTTTTCTTATGCAGTTCCTCTCACAATACCCCGGATCCTAACAGATGCCGGGGTTTATTTAATGTTGGGAATATTCAAAGCTTTTGTTCTAATGGAGGTGATAGGTATTAATACAGTAGAGCCGATCCGTGATATTGATACGGTTAATGACATTGCAGATTATCTCCGCAGTCAGGATGAACGCAATTACATTCTGTTTTTATTTGGGATCTATTCTGGGTTGCGTATTTCAGATATTTTAAAGCTAAGAGTGCGGGATGTTCGTGGCAAGGATAAGGTCATGATCCGGGAGAAAAAGACTGGAAAGGAAAGACGATTCCCTATCAATCAAGCATTAAAGAAGGATCTGGAACGATATATTCAGGAGATGAAAGATTGGGAATTCCTAATAAAATCCAGAGAAGGACGAAATCAACCGATCTCACGCCAGCAAGCCTGGATGATTCTGCAAAATGCAGGACAGAAATTTGGCATCCAGAAGATCGGAACGCATTCATTGCGAAAAACCTTTGGTTATCATTTGTATCAACAAACCCATGATATTGTTGCAATCCAAAAGATCCTAAATCATGCTACACAGGAATATACTTTGCGGTATATCGGAGTGACACAGGATACTCTGGATTCTGCCATCAATAACTTGAGTTTTAACCGCTGACTTTTTTGCGCTTTGTGAAAACGAAAAACGGAACTTAAAAAGTAGTATGCAATTCAGTTTGACATATTGAGCAGTTGTAATACTCAAATGTGATTTTTGATCGCATTATAATGAAAGAAAATCGATCATGTGAGTTTAACACAATACTACAATATGTAAAACTAACTGATGTAATAAAAAGTGTTTGATCAGTTGAGAAAAGCTACCCGATTTGGGTAGGTTCTGTGAAGGCAAATATTTCCCTTGCGGGTCGGTGAGCCCAAAAGCTTGCCAGTTTTTTGTGAAAAAATTTTTGCATTGCCATTTCCGGATTGGAGGTGATTGGATGGCAGATACCAGAAATACAAATGATCTGTCCATGATTACTGTTTCAGCAAAAGTGCTTGGAGAAGTGCTTGGCATTGGAGACCGAATGGTTAGACATTTGGCAGAGGAAAAAATATTATCTAGAAACAGCCATGGAAAGTATTTGTTTTTAAAGTCCATAAAAAATTATATTTTGACATTAAAAGTCAGCAAGGCGGGACAAAATGTAAAAGGTAATTTGGATGAGACAATGGAATTAGATAATGAAAAAGCAATCCATGAACATATCAAACGCCAGATCACGGAGTTAAAGTTGCAGGTATTGCAGGGAAAGCTTCATAAAAGCGAAGATGTGGAGCGTGTTATTACAGATATGTTTGCAAAATTTAAGTCTAAAATGGAAGCTATGCCATCAAAAATGGCTAGAAAACTTGAAAATAAAAGTAAGATAGAGATTCAAAAAATTTTATTAGAGGAAATTACAAGTGCATTGGAGGAATTATCATCATATAATCCGTCTGATTATTATTCGGATGAATATTTGGATATTTCAGATGACTATATTTATTCGTTGGGGGCTGAGATAAATGAAACGGAACAGGGAGGTTGAATTTCACACTTTACAATTTATCTGTAAGTTGGCTTCAGAATTAAAACCAAAAGCAATTATGTCAATTAGTGAATGGGCAAACAGTTATATGGAATTGCCAGCAGGATCAAACGAAGCGGGAAAATTTAAAACAAGTAATAAACCTTGGCAAAAAGAAATTATGGATGCAATTTCTGATCCAGATGTTGAAGATGTAACTTGTATGACATCCTCGCAAATTGGTAAAACTACTATTATTTTATGTGGAATAGCATATTATATCGTTCATGAACCTGCTACCCAATTAGTAGTTTTGCCCACCCTAGTCTTGGGCGAGCGTTTTTCAAAAACCCGTCTTGCAGCTATGATTCGAGATGTATCCTGTCTAAGTAAGAGAATCTCACCAGTAAAAAGTAAGGATTCGGATAATACAATTTCATTCAAAAGTTATCCTGGAGGACATATTGTGATAGCAGGTGCAAACTCCGCCGCATCATTATCTTCTATGCCGTTAAGGATCATATGGATGGATGAGGTTGATCGTTTTCCGGAATCTGCTGGCACAGAAGGTGATCCAGTATTATTGGCAGAAACCAGAGCCACGGATTATTGGAACCGGAAACATATCAAAACATCTTCTCCGACTGTGAAAGGCAGTCGCATTGAGGATGAATTCCATAATGGCACTATGGAAGAGTGGTGTGTAAAATGTCCTTCCTGTGGTGCGTTTCAACCATATGAGTTTAGGAGAGTTAATTTTGATAGTTTGACAATGACCTGTAAAGAATGTGGAGAAATGGTATCTGAAAAAGAATGGAAAGAATCAGAACATTTATGGATCGCTGCACACCCGGAAAGAAAAGATCACAGGAGTTTTCATTTAAATCAGTTGGCCAGATTAGATGAAGACTGGACAAAAATTATTAAAAAATTTCTAAAAGCAAAGAAAAGGCTAGAAGTATGGCATGATCCAAGTTACTTGAAAGTTTTTGTAAACACGGTTCTAGGTGAGAGTTGGGATGAAACGATAGATTCAGATTCGGATGATAATTTTAATGCAGATAATCTGGTGAAACGGGCAGAACATTATACTGCGGATATTCCAGATGGGGTATTGCTTTTAACTGCTTCTATTGATACACAGGATGATCGTTTTGAAATTGAAGTAAAAGGATGGGCAAGGAATTATGAAAGTTGGGGGATTCAAAAAACAGAGATCTATGGCGATTTAGAGAGACAGGATGCTTGGGATCGTTTAGAAAATTATCTGGGTAAAACATTTCGTTTTAAAGATGGAAGAGAGCTAAATATTGCAGCGTTTGGTATGGATAGCGGAGGTCATTATACGAATAAGGTGTATAAATGGATCAAGGCGCAGAAAAAAAAAGGAAAAAAAGCTTATGCGCTCAAAGGTTTTTCACGATCAGAACATATGGACATACCACTACTGTATAAACGATCAGTAGTAAATATCAAAGAAGAAAAGAATGGTAAGGAGTATGTTGTTGACAGGACGGTGTTACATATCATTGGTGTAGACAGTGGTAAGGATGATATTATGCATCGCTTAAAAATTGATAAACCGGGTGAAGGATATTGCCATTTCCCATCAAATGGTGGTAGAGGATATGATAAAAAATATTTTGAGGGATTATTGTCGGAACGGAAAATTACAGCTCGGGAAAAAGGAAAATTAAAAACAAAGTGGGTAAAGAAACCTGGAGTGCGTAATGAGCCTCTCGATCTTTTTAATTACAATTATGCGGTGCTAGAAATTATCAGACCTGTGTGGGGCGATTTGGAATCTAAATTGGAAAAGGGCATCAATTACATGAAAGCAACCAGAACCAAAAGAAAGAGAGTAAGAAAATCTAGAAAAGGATTGGAGGTGTAGCAAATGAAGAAAAGTAAGAGATTGGCAGAGTTAAGGGAAAGATTGGATATATATAAAGCAGCAGAACGGAAGATTCTGCAGGGACAGAGCTATACACTTGGATCCAGGCAGCTGACACGTACCAGCTTATCCTCTGTACAGAAGATGATAAAGAACTTGGAAGCGGAAATTGATGTCCTGGAGCGGAGAGGAACGACAAAGCGTCGTATGCGTCGTGCAGTTCCGCTGGATTAGCTACTTAAGTAGTTTAATGGCATTACTTAAGTATAGAGTAAGTAAAACAGAAAGAAGGTGGATCTTCTGGGAGTCGCAGAAAAATTGAAACAAGTTTTTCGCCCTGCTTCGGCATTAGAACGGGCTGAAACCAGGGCAAAAATAGCGAAGATGGAGATGCAGGCAATAGCAGCAGAAACGATGACGGATGTGATTTCTGGACTAAATGATAATAAGGTCAGAAATTCCGGTTATTCCCATAGCGGTGCATCCCATCGGAGAACATGGGCGAAAAAATGGGATTACAATAGTGGATCGGCAAGGCGTGACATTGAGCAGAATAGAAAGACATTAAGGGAAAGAACCAGAGATCTGCATATGAATTCTCCGCTTGGGGCAGCAGCTATAAACTGTACCCGAACTAACTGTGTGGGCTATGGATTGACACCCAATCCCAAAATTGATTATGAATTTTTAGGGCTTACCAAAGAGGAAGCTAGGACACAGGAAAAGCTGATTAAAAAGGAATTCCGGCTGTGGGCAGAATCAACCTTATGTGATAACAACGATCAAAATAATTTCTATGAACTACAGCAAATCGTGTTTAATGACTGGTTGTGTAATGGAGAATCATTTATTTTGATCCGTTATGATGAGGAACAGCCGATGTATCCTTATAGGCTCCGTTTGAAGTTGGTGGAGGCTGACAGAGTTTGTACACCGGGTAGCTATGGCGGTGAGTATTATGGCATGGATAAAAAAGAGGGTAATGGAAATGTGATCATGAATGGGGTGGAGCTGGATAAGAATGGAAAGGTTGTTGCCTACCATGTTGCATCCTTTTATCCGGATGAATGGCATCTGTCCATGAAGAAAACATGGAAAAGGGTCGAAAAGAGGGGAAGGAAAACCGGTAATCTGAATATTTTACATGTATTTAACGGGGAACGTGCAGATCAGTACAGAGGCGTTCCTTTTTTAGCGCCCGTTATTGAAAGTTTGAAACAGATGACCAGATATACGGAAGCGGAGATTATGGCAGCAGTTATTCACGCCATGTTTACTGTTTTTATTACTACAGAGACTGGAAATGATGTATCTGGATTTGGTGGTGTGGATGAGGAAGAATTGGATGATCAGGAGTCGGAACAAGATGATGATGAAATGGAACTTGGCTCTGGAATCATTAATGAATTAAAGGCAGGAGAAAGTGTTCAGACAGTTGAATCTACTCATCCGTCCGGGAATTTTGATTCTTTTGCTTCTGCGTTTTGCACTTATGTCGGAGCTGCACTGGAGATCTCTCCGGAAGTAATGTTGAAAAAATTCTCCAATAATTATTCTGCGTCGAAAGGGGCATTGAATGAAACCTGGAAAGCTTTTAAGATGCGCAGACAATGGTTTATTAATGATTTTTGTCAGGCTGTTTATGAACTATGGCTGAATGAAGCAGTAAGTAAGGGGCGGATCAGGGCACCGGGGTATTTTAATAATCCGCTTGTGAGACAGGCATACCTAAATACAAAGTGGAATGGACCGGCACAGGGATCCCTGGATCCGAAAAAGGATGTAGAAGCAGCCATTTTGAAAGTACATGACGGTTTTTCTACCCATGAGGATGAGTGTGCTTCCATGAATGGTAGCAGTTTTGAAGATAATGTCCGGACACTGATATCGGAAAATGCAATGCTGCAGGAGGCGAATAGTCTATACGAATCTGGCAACATGAAAAAAATAGATAACGAGGATAAGAATGAGGAGGATAACGATGGCTAAAAAAATATGTTTGAAAGGTCCAATTTTGGACAACGACACATCCCGTCTATATGACTGGATCGGATGGCAGTCTACGTGTCCGGCAAAGCTGGAGCAGGCACTTGCGGAAGCGGAGGGTGATGATATCATTCTGGAAGTGAATTCTCCGGGTGGATATTGTGACTATGGATTTGAAATGTACACTATGTTGAAAGAATATCCGGGAAATATTGAAGCTCATATTATTTGTGCCGCATCTGCTATGACTGTGGTTTGCTGTGCTGCAGATAAATGTTTGATTTCTGATGCAGGTATGTATATGGTTCACAACACTCATAGTGGTGGTGATGGGGATTACAGGGATATGCTCAATATAGCAGAGTGCCTGGAGGAATATAATGAATCCGCTATTAATGTGTATGTACGAAAGACTGGAAAAAGCCGGGAAGAATTAAAAAATATTATGGATCATACCACATGGATGTCTCCCAGAAAAGCAATTGAGGAAGGCTTTGTGGATGGATTTTTATTTGGGGATCCTGATGAGAGGGCAAATTCTGAATCGGATGCCACACAAGTGTCTGATCCGGCTATGATCATGGGAATGATTATGAATGCATCTATGCCTGTGATTGGTAGAGAGAAGGTGGCAGAATTGACATCTTTGATGAAGCTGTCTGAAAATTCGAATCCGATGGATGCAGATGGGGTAATACAATCAACAAATGCGGCAGACGATAGTGGATCAGATCTGGCAGCAAGGACATCCGATCAGAAGGATGGAACGCAGATATCCAGTGAGGTCACTGGTTCTGATACAGCAACTGATAACCTAGCAATACCTAATAATGAAGGAGGGAAACATATGTCACTAGAGGAATTATTGGCGACAGATCCAGAGGCAAAGGCTGAGTTTGACACATATGTGCAGAATGTAAAGAATGATGCCATGAAAGCCGAAAACACAAGACTGCATGATCTGGATGCAATCCGTGCCAGTGTATCGGAGGATGCATTGCATCAGGCTAAGTATGGAGAAAATCCACTCAATGCACAGGAACTGGCATTCCAGACATTGATGGAGGATGGGAAAAAAGCAGAAAATTATATGGCACATGCTGTAAACGATGCAGAGGAATCCGGTGTGAATGATGTTGGTGGTGCAAACCCAAAAGATTCACATTCAGCAGATGGACAGCCGGAAGATGAGGTGTCCAATATGATGGCAGCTCATGTAAATGCAAAGCATGGGAAAGGAGTAAAATGATGGAACATTTATTGAATCAGAAAGTTGCTGAAATGGTTCCGGATCGTTTGGTGTATGATGCCACCCATCCTATTGATGGGACGAATGTGGTGGTCGATCTGGATGGCAGCAGTGATGGCATTTTGATGCGTGGTCAGATTATTGATTATGACGGGGAGAGCTGTCAGGTACATGCCGAGAATGGTCAGGTTTCCTACATCATTGCCGCTGATACGCCATATTCTGCAGAGGATACGGAAGTGGTAGCACAGGTGTATAGCAGTGGTACATTTCGGGAAGATGCCTGTATTGCAGATCCTGTTCTGACGGATGCCGATCGGGATAATTTCCGGAAGCTGGGCATCTATTTGAAATAATGAACATACCCAATTTGGGTAGGAATATAAGGAGGATAGAATCATGGTAACTAATACTTATACTTTAATCGGTGCCGTGAAACAAATGTGTCCGGTTAGAACATTCTTTAAAGATCGTTATTTTCCGGATGGGAACGTGTTTCATGCCAGCAAGGCATTGATTGAGACGAAAAAAGATGGACGTAAAGTTGCACCTTTTGTTTCTCCGGTTGTCAATGGTATCGTGATGGATTCCGAAGGATATCGTACGGATGAAATCAAAGCACCAACCATTGCACCAAAAAAGATAATCACAAAAGAAGCACTGGAAGCGAAAGCATTTGGAGAAGATCCTAATTCCAATCGCTCTGCGGAAACTCGGGAAAATGAGCTGGAAGCGGAATATATTGATGAAATGAGGTCATCTATACTCCGCAGACATGAACTGATGTGTACAGATATCATTACCACTGGTGGTACGGTTATGAAACATTATTCATCTGCGGAAGATGCAGCCAATGATAGAAATGCCGAGGTGCTCCGGTTGAGATTCTATGATGATGAGTTTGAGAATAAATATGTCATCAATGGAGATTTCCAGAAGATGTCGGCAGAAGAAAAGATGTTGCTTTTATATGATATTACAGCGGAATTACGGAAAAGAGGTATTCATTGCACCGATCTGGTAATGACTTCTGATGTTAGTAAACTGTTTATGACAGATAAAGAATTTTTGGAATATTACAACAAACTGGATGTGGTAACCGGAGTGATTGATCAGATTGAGACACCGGACGGTGTGGTATGCAATGGAACCATTAATGCTGGCGGCACTAAGCTGACCTTGTTTACTTATGATGAAGAATTTGAAGATGTTGATGGTCAGATAAAACCGTTCCTGCCGAAAGGAACCATGGCATTCCTGCATCCGAAAATGGGTACTACGGTTTATGCAGAGGTCAGCTTTGTAAACAATGGACATTTTGAATCACATGCGGAGAAAATGGTTCCACGCTGTGTGTCCAGTGAACTCAATAATGTGATTGAGCTTCATATGTATTCCCGTCCGGTTCCTTATCCATTGGATGTAAATGGGTGGATGGTAACTAACATTTATCAGACAAAAGAAAGCAGTATCCCAGAGGAATCAGAAAAATTTTATAGTCCAGATGATCCATATGAATTCTTTGATTCATTGGGGGATGATCCAGAAGGTGCTGATGGTTCAGAGAATCCAGAAAACCCAGAAGGTGCTGATGGTTCAGAGAATCCAGAAAACCCAGAAGGTGCTGTTGGTTCAGAGAATCCAGAAAACCCAGAAGGTATTGACGGTTTAGACAATCCAGAACCGGTTCTTAAAACCGAAGCAGAGATCAATAAATTGACCAGTAAGGATTCGGTGATTGAATATGCTGCTTCCATCGGATTGACAGGTTTAACAAAAGATCCCCATTTGGCAGATCTGAAAACAGCCGTTATCAATTATCAGCAGGAAAATTATTCTGACTGAGAAAGGAGATAGTTGCTATGGGAAAATATGTTGCGAATATGGATATCCAGGTTGATGGAAAGTTATTTCATGAATCTGAGTTGATTACTGTAAATATTCGGGAGAAAAATGCTTCTTTTCTGCTTGAGCATGGCATGATTCGAAAACAGGATGAGCCGGAACATGTAGAATTGGAAAAGAAAGTGCAGGATTCGGCAGAGCCGGAACAGGTAGAACCGGAAAAGAAGGTCCTGAAACAAGGCAGCAAGTCTAGAAATTCCAAGGAAGCAAAATAACGGGTAATATAATTTATTGATGTTACCAAAATGGTTTATCTGGACAGTTATGCTGTGATTTACAGGAGGTAGACAGATGTCGGATTTCATGGATGGAGCGGTAGAGGATCTGGATACTGTTTTTCTGGATCTGGATGTGTTTGGTGAAAAACATGTGGTTCAGGGAAAAGAAATCATTATCATGTATGACAATGAGGAACTGGAACGGGCAAATGAAAAAAGAAAAGAAAATGAATTTGATAGTGACGTCCATAAAGCGGACGTTCTTTTTTATGCCAAGGAAAGTGATCTGGGATCTGAATTGTCTGCGAATTCTCTTTTGATGATTGATGGAAAACGGTATTTTATCTACCATGCACGTTTGGTTGCCGGTTTATGGAAGATTGTACTGGGGAGGAAGCAACTGTGAGGAAATATGGAGATTCAAAAGAGATCTTTACATTTGATACCGGGGATGTTTTGAAAGCACAAATGAAGTTGGCAAGATTGAGGGACAATGCAAATTTGGTATTGAGCAGGGCTGTCAATCGATCTTTGTCCAATGTGTCAAAAAATATGAAAAAACAGGTAGTGGAACGGTATCATGTGAAACCGATGCAGGTAGGCAAAACGATTAGAGTAACACGTCGTGCATCTGTCAGTAATCCAACAGCTCATATTAGGAGTACGGGCAGACATATTACCTTGAAATCATTTCAGATGACCCCAGGACGAAGATCCAGAAGGTTGAAATCTGGAAAGTATAGTCCACCAGTGTATAAGGCATCTGTCCTGAAAGATCATGGATTGCAACGTTTATCGGGAACCCCGAAACCATTTATACAGAGAGTGAATAATGGTAACATAATTTCTGTACGCAGAATATCGGAGGATTCTCGGAAAATAGAGGGCGTATATGGTCCTGCTGTTCCCCAGATGCTAAAAAACCAGGAGATTCTGAAAATCATTAATCATGATGCGGAAGTTATGATGAGTAAACGTGTTACTCATGAGTTTGATCGACTTCTTAAATAAAAATATATTTATGAATGATAGGAGGCAATTATGACAGATATCGGATTACAGGATGCTCTGGTAGCAAATCTCACAAATTTTGTCCAGAATAATTTTGTAAAAATGCCATGGGGAGAGTCCCATAAACCTATACATGTTTATTCACAGTATCTTCCGTTTAAGGAAGCAGGGAAGGGTGAGTCTGACGGGGATGACGATACAGACGATCAGTGGAACTTCGTCTGTGTCGTATTGGGACCACAGACATTAAAAAATGATAAATGGCTTGTGGAAGTTCATTTTTATATTGGTATCAAAGACTGGGACGAGGAAAGGCAGGGTTATCGTAATGTTGCCCATGTGATGAATGAAATTTTCCGGCATTTTTCGGAATTGGGATTTGTGGATAGATTCTACCGGATGAGCCGGGAGGAAGCACACAAAGGTTTTGTGGATGACGTGGAGCCGCCTTATTATGAGGGGGATCTGATTACCTATTGGGAATTACCGACTCCACTGGAAACCGGATTGGAGGAATTGATATGATGCAGCAGATGTATATAGGTCCTACCGTGCCAGGAGTGGTCACAAAAAATAGGATCTATATTGGTAAATTACCGGATAAGGTGGAAGATCGGAAAAGTAAAGATCCGTATTTTTCTAACTTATTTATTTCGGTGAATCAGTTAGTTGCAGCCAGACAGAAACTTCAAGACAAGAATTCTGTTCTGGCTGTTAGTTATTTAAAGGTTTTGAATAGCCAAAAGGAGGTTTAACAGAGTATGAGTGAGTATTCACATGGTATTATGACAAGCCGAAAAGAGGCTGAACCACAGTCTCCGGCAAAAAGTCCAGAAAATGCTGTTGTTGTGATTGGCACAGCTCCAGTTAATACAGCAGAATATCCTGCTATCAATGAACCAGTTCTGGCATCTAAACGGGCAGATGCTGTGGCAGCAATGGGAATGACAGAAGAGTTTGACAAATATACGATTCCTCATAGTATTTATGCACATTTTCATAAATTTGCTACAGCCCCGGTGGTATTTATCAATGTATTAGATCCTGACAATCCATCACATCAGACAGCCGTGGCATCTAAGGAACTGACTGTAGAATCCGGGCAGGTGGTGATTGAGGATGTGGGTATCCTCTTAGATAAATTACAGGTATCAGATCAGGATACAGTACTGACTGTGGGAAAAGATTATGTTACATCATTTGATGCAGCGGGTTATGTGGTTATCGCAGCGACAGATACGGGGCAGATGTCTGGATTGTCTAAGATAACGGTAACTTATTCCAAGTTGAAACCAGAAGGGGTAACAGAAGCAGATATCATCGGTGGTGTAGATGAGGATGGTGTAAGGACTGGATTGGAGTTGTTAGATGAAATCTATCCACGTTTTGGAGTTGTTCCAACCATTCTGGTTGCTCCGGGATTTAGCAAAAAAGCATCTGTTGCAGCTGCATTGGAAGCAAAGGCACAGTTGATTTATGGACTGACCAATGGTATTGCGATTGTTGATTTGGATTCCAGTTCATCTGGAGCAGTCAAAAAAGAAGATGTTGCAAAGCAGAAAGAAAAAACAGTAGTTCCTTCCAGATGGAATATTCCTGTATGGCCAATGGTACAGGTGGATGGATACCGGATCTGGCAGTCTGCACAGGCAGCCGCATTGATGCAGGCTGTGGCAGTGAAAAATAGTGGCATTCCGTCAGAGTCTCCAGATAATCTGGCATACATGATTGATGGATTATGTCTGGAAGATGGTACTCCGGTGCGGATGACCATGGATGATGTCAACGATTATCTAAATCGGTATGGGGTTTGTTCGGCACTGAAATTGCCAGAATGGAAATTCTGGGGAAGTAATACAGCAGCTTATCCGACATCCCGTAAAGCGATTGATCGTTGGATTAAGAGTGTTACGATGCTGAATTTCATGGAGAATCGTTTCAAACTGGATTATGCACCATCTATTGGTAGGAATGCTTCGGCAAAGAAAATTAATGATATTGTGGATCAATTTAATCTGTTCTTAAACAGCTTGATTCCAGATCATTTGTCGGGTGCAGAAATTGTTTTCGATATAGACAAAAATGATACAGCTGCCATGCAGGAAGGTCATTATAAATTCCATACCAGATATGCTGACTGGGGTCCATTGGAGTTTATTGAAAATGAATTTGAATATGATGCAAATATTCAGGCAGAGGCATTGAAAGGAGGACTTGAATAATGGAAATTCCAGAGAAAATATCATTGTTTCGGGCTTATGTTGGTAATACTTCGGCAGAAAATAATCTAGTGGGAATCACAGATGAGGTTACACTGCCGGAATTTGAGTTTATGAGTGAGACGCTTTCGTTAGCTGGGATGCCGGGAGAAGTTGATTCCCCATCGGTTGGCCAGATGAAATCTGCCCAGATTGAGATTCCGTTTTCCAATATTTCAAAGCATGCATTGAAATTGGCGGCAGATGATTCTCAACCATTAATTCTGCGTGGTGCGCAGGAGGTGTTGGATAGTACAACCATGACAAAAAGAAATGTGGGGCGTGTGATTACTGTGATGGGTATGACCAAGTCTGTTAATTATGGAAAACTAAAAAAAGGTGGATATGGAGAACCATCCATTAAAAAGGAAATTATTACTTACAAAGATGTGGTGGATGGAGAAGTAGTAACAGATATCAATAAGATTGATCCGAAATGTGTCATTAATGGAGTGGATCTGTTAAAGGGAATTACGGATCTGATTTAATGGAATGGAATAGGTAATTTAAGCTGTGCAGGTGTATGTTGTTACACCTGCTTATTTTGATTGGAGGAAATGTGATGAGTAAAAAGGAAGATAACAGTGCAGTTCTGGATCCGGAACTGCAGGAAATTATGGATCGTGCAGAGATGGATGCTACGGTAGAACAGGCGGAGCAGATTCGTGAAGAGGAGAATTCCCATGAGGAATCAGTGGAGGAGCAGGAAACAAAGGCAGTGGAAAGTATTGAAAATAAGCATGTTTTGGTTCTTTCCAAAGAATATGAGTTTGATGGCAAAAAGATTGATCGTCTGGATTTTTCCAAATTACCGGATCTGACTACCAGAGATCTGGAGTATGCAGATCGTATTATTGCTAGGTTGCAGCATGATCCGGGGGATAAATACCGGGATACCATGTGGGCAAAATATATCGCTGTTCGGGCTACGGGATATGATCCGGACTTTTTTAATGAGCTATCTATGAGGGATATGCTGGGCATCGTTGGCACGATACGTAGCTATTTTTTACTCGACTGGGAGTGAGTTGTTCCAGTGGCTATCTGTCCAAGACAGCATGTGCGCTGTCAATACGGACGTATACCAGTGTGGACTATTATAAAACACTCCCGATTATGGATCTTCTCCATGCAGTGGAAGAATACAACGAAACTATGAAGGAATATAACGAAAGCAGGAGGAATTACTGATGGCATCAGGCACACAGTATCAGATAGAATTGTTGCTTGGTGCCAGAAAGGCATCAAGCTTTAGCAGTAATATGTCCAGTGCGGCAAAAAGCCTGGATTCTATACAGTCCACGGCAAAGAGGGTAGCGGTTGGGGTAACAGCTGCATTTGCAGGAATCAATATTTCAGACGCAATCTCTGATGCCATGGAAACGTATACAGATTTTGAGCAGTCTATAACTAATAGTTCTGCCATAGCAGGGGCAACAAATACTCAGTTTGAACAGATGAAACAGGCTGCTAGGGATGCTGGTAAATATACGACCAAAACAGCCACCGAAAGTTCGGAAGCTTTAGGGTATATGGCACTTGCCGGATGGAGCGTCAATGAATCTATTAGCGGATTGATGCCTGTTCTGAAAATGAGTGAGGCTACCCAGTTGGATCTGGCAGAAACCAGTGATCTGGTAACAGATTCTATGAGTGCATTGAAGTTGTCTGTGAAGGATCTGCCCCAATATCTGGACACCGTAGTTGAGGGTAATAACGATGCCAACATGACCGCACAGCAAATGATGCAGACCATGATCCGTGCCGGAGGTGCTGCAAGGACGTTGGGCATTGGTTATCAGGATCTGGGGACAGCAGCGGGTGTCCTGGCAAATAACGGCACCAAGGGGCAAAAGGGTGGTACTGCCTTAAATGCTATGCTGACCAGAATGGGAAGTAATAAAAGTGCGCTCAAGCAGATGAAAAAATTGAAAATATCTATTTATGATGCAAAGGGCGAGTTTGTCGGACTGGAAAAGGCATTACAGAACATTAATCAGGGAATAAGCGGTCTGTCTACAAAAAAACGAGCTGCAGCTTTGAAAGAGATTGCCGGTACCCAGTATAATTCCCAGATGAATTATCTGCTGGATAGTGTAAAGGCAGGAGCAAAGGGAGCAGAGAGTGCCTGGGATGATTTGAACAGCCAGTTATATGATTCCTCTGGTGCTTTGGATACCATGAACCAAAAAGTGACTGGAACTACCCAGGGATCCATTGCACGGATGAAGTCTGCTCTGGATGATGCTAAGATCAGCTTTGGCGATGCATTTAATGAGGAATATATTACTATTCTGGATACCTTTGCGGTTGGTTTCAATAATCTGTCTGATGGAATACAGGATTTTGCAGAGGAGAACGAAATAGAAATCCATCGTTTCTTTGAAGGGGTAATGGATGGTGGTGCAAAGGTAGTAGATTTTGCAGGCGATGCAGCCGGTTTTGTGGTAGATAATATTGATCTGATCAGTTCCGGTATCAAGGGAATTGGAACGGCAGTGGTAGCGTCTAAGGCGGTATCCGGTATTATGAGTATTACCACTGCATTATCCAGTCTGACTCCTGCAGGCTTGGCTGTCAAAGCAGCATTTGTCGGTGTTGCAGGGATAGTGGGTGTGAGTGCTGCCATTAAAAAGGCAGGGGAGAGGGCGGTGGAAGCCGATCTTGATGAACATTTTGGAAATGTGTCTCTTTCCTTGGAGCAGATTGACGACATAGCCCAGAAGATTGTCGGAAAAAAGCAGTTGACAAAGATCTCGACTATGTTGGAATCTATTGGAAAAACGGATGAAGCGGTGGAAGCGGCAGCGGATAGTCTCAAAGAAATGGATTCCATTGAGTGGAAAGTGGGAGCCGGCATCAAGCTGACCAAAGATGATAGGCAGACTTATAAGGCAGATGTCAAGAATTACATAAAACAGGCACAAAACATTCTAGACAGCCAGGGATATTCTGTATCCATTGCAACAGAAATTCTTTTTGGAAAGGATTCTCAGCAGGGGGCGGAAAGTGATGCATTCTATGCTGGTCTGGATTCTCAACTGAAAGATCTAAAAAAGCAGTTGAAGACTAGAATGCAAGAAGTCGCAGATGTGGATCTTCCCACAGATGAAATAGCACAAAATCTGTTAGGTCAAATTAGTGAAATAACGGAAGCGGTTGCGGCAGGAGAGTCAAAAGCAAAACTACAGAGCCTGGAATTGGAATATTCTGGCAAGGATCTGGATGCGGATTCATTCAAGGAACTGTCAAAGCAGATTGGAGAGTACACAACAGAAGCACAGACTGGTGTAAAGGATGCTTATAATACTAAAATGAGCCAGTATAATACTGCATTGGAATTAGGTTCTATCAGTCAGAGTGAATTTGATGCAAAGAAGGCAGAGGCAGATCAAGCTTACTTCCAGAAAATGGCAGAATCTTATAGCAGTGGATATGATTTCATGATGAATACAGTCAAAGAGGCATATCCAGATTTTGAACCTGCTATGGAAGAAATGCAGTCAAAAATGGATGCAGAAACTCAAAAATTGCAGAAGCTGATGGACGCTGGATTGACAGGCGAAGAGTTGTCAGATCAAATGTATTCAACGGTTCAAAATGTGATAGAAAGTTTGGATACTGATAAGACAACGAAAGGGGTTATTAAGTCTTTATTTAAAGATGGTGGGCTAGGCGCCATGTCCAATCAGATGGATGAACTGCGGAACCAGATGGTAGAAAATGCTATGGCAGTGCCAGAATCCCTACAGACTGACATTGAAGGGATACATTCGTTGGAAGCTTTGGATGGCGGTGTTGATGAAATGTATTCCTATTTGGGCGATCGGTTTGGAAACAGTCCGGAATATTCTGCGATGGTTTTGGCTGCAAATGAAATGGGTTGTGAGGTTCCGGATACAGTAGCAGATGGAATTCGAGCAAAAACTCCAGAAGCTACCAGTGCAGCATCTGATTTGGTCAATCAGATTAGAAATGCTCTAAGTGGTAATATGCTGAGTGCAGGTAATGTGAATATTACACCCGATATAGTAAAACAATCAATTGGTAGTAAAAAGGCACTATCTGGTCTAAAAGGTCATTCTACAACCGTTCACGATAAAAACGGAGACCACACGATCTACCAAAATGCTCTGGGTGGTATTTATGATTCTGAGATATTAACAACCGTTGCAGAAAAAGGAGCAGAGGCGATTATTCCATTAGACGGTTCAGAGCGAGGTAAGTCGTTATGGTACCAGGCAGGAAAAATGTTAGGAATGTTTGGTCATTTTCCGGGATCGGGAAGTGGTCAGGCTATTAATACATCTTTATCCAGTCCTGTTTTTCCGTCTATGGAGAGAGATCGAATCCTATATGAAAGTTTAGTGTTTGGTCCTGATCAGAACTCTGCCAGTGGTTCTACGTCGCAAGATCCAAGTGGAACGCAACCTATTACGATTACTTATTCTCCGAATATTACCATTCAGGGGAATGCAGATAAGACAGTGGTGACTCAGGCGTTAGATCTCAGCCAGCAGAAATTTAACCAGATGATGGAGAACTATTTGCGAGGGAAAAAGAGAACTGCTTTTAGTTGACGGTAGATGTTATATATGTTATATTGTGTATATGAAAGGGAAACCACAGAAGCGGCTACCCTCATAGCAAATAGCTGTTATTCTTAACAGCCGTCACTATTGCGAGTAGTGGCGGCTATTTTTTGTCCCTGAAAAGTTTGTAGCACAAACTCACAAGGGCAACAATGAATATTCCTATTTGGATTAAGTCCTCATATGTAATATACATCGCCATCCCTCCTTTCTTTCGTCTGGAGGGTTAGCCCCTCCGAAAGTTCAGAAGGTAGCCGCCTTAGCTCTATGGTCTCCCATGTCGCAATTATAGCATATATCCTTATAGCGTACAACAGAACAATTATTAAAACGGATAGCCGGGAAGTGATTTCCTGGTTTTTTTGTTTGCAATTTTTAGTGGAGGTAGATCACTATGGGTGGTTATTTTTACACAACCAAACAGGGAGATATGTGGGATTATATAGCCTATCTGGTTTATGGCGATGAATACATGATGCATGTATTGTTGAGAGCCAATCCGGAATATGGCGATGTGTATTTGTTTGAAGCTGGTACCGAGATCTGGTGTCCAGAGATTGATTCAGAATCCGATGGGGAGACGATAGCAGACTGGCGGGATGAAGATGATATCGAAGATGATGAATTAGTTGATATTGGCGATGAGGAGGATCTGGATGAGGAAGAGTAGGGTATTGCTTAAATATAACCGGACAGATATTTCAGATACCATTACGGATTTGTTAGAGTCTTTTGATTGGACGGATGTAGCAAGTGGCGAAGCAGATACCATATCGCTAGTTTTGAATGACAGGGATATGATGTGGGTCAAAAAAGGTTTTATTCCTGCATCCAAAGATTATATAAAGGTATGGATACGGGTAAATAACTGGAAGTATGACGGCGATATTCGGAAGACATATTGCGGCAAGTTTCAAGTGGACAGTTTTACGGCTTCCGGTTTCCCAAATATATTCACGGTTGAGGGGATTTGTCTGCCCATCAATAAAAGCTTTAACGTGACGCAGCGAAATAAAACATTTAAGAAAACATCAGTAAAAAGCCTACTTCAGGATACTGCAAAACGTGCAGGAATGAAGCTGATATATGATGCACCCGATCATAAGATTGACGAAATATCACAGTCTGGTCAGACGGACATGGAGTTTGCTTTTTCTGTTTGTAATGACTATGGAGTGTCAATGAAGGTTTATAACGGAAAACTGGTGGCATATGATCAGACTCGTTATGAAAAGAGAAAAGCGAGATATACCATCAAGCGATCTGATCTGGGAGGAAACGATGCATATAATATCCAGCGGAATATAACCACGATGTATGATGGTGTGAAGATGCAGTATTCTAACAAAGATAAAAAAACTGTGACTTATAAATATGTAATACCAAAGAAAAAAGGGAAACGGCTTCTGGTTATTTCCGGATCAGCGGATTCCCATGCGGACGCAGAAAAGAAAGCCAAGGCGCAGCTGTTGAAATCTTTGAGGGAGGTTCAGACCATTACGCTAATGGTTATGGGCGATCCTAAATATAAGGCGTGTCATACTTTTATGTTGGAGGGGTTTGGCAGACTGAATGGAAAATACTTTATTGATAAGGTAGTTCACTCTAAAAGTGGTGGATATACCTGCACAATAACAGCACACAAGGTAGTTACCCAAATTGGGTAGCTTTTCTTTTTGGAGGGAATATGAACGAAATACAGATTGGAATGGTTTCGTCTGTGAATTACAAACAGGGGACAGTTGATGTGGTTTTTCAGGATAAGGATTCCAAGGTAATGGTAGATCTTCCGCTTTTTTCTAATGAGTACCAGATGCCATCTGTAAATGATCTGGTTACGGTGATTTTCCAGATAGATTCTAATAATTCTGCACAGGGATATGTTGTGGGGAAACCGTATAGCAGTGATAACATGCCAGAACAGTTCGGCAAGGATGTCTATTTCAAACGATTTGGTAGCAATGCTTATATGAAATATGATCCTGCAAGTGATACTTTGTATATTCATGCAGGAAAAGTAGTGGTTGACGGTCTGTCTGATCACAGAGAGGGGGAATAACATGGCACAGGTGGGACATTTTGGTGCAGTAAAGTTTTATACCAAAATAAAAGATGGTCGATTGTCAGTTCTTTCCTTTTCTGATGCAAAATGGAGTTCGTCTGTCAATCTGGAGGAACATCGCAGACAGGGAAAGAAACCTATAATGGAATCCGTTGATAGAAATTCGGATGAATTTTCTATGACTATTTACGTCAGCGCATTTCAGCAGCAATCACCAATGATGGTTTTGAAAGAACTTAGATCATATTGTTTGTGGTTTAAGGATTATCCGCTTAGCATTGGTGGGCAGCGGATTGGGGCGCATCATTGGCTGATTACATATGTGTCTAATGATTTACAACGGTTTTATAAGAATGGAAAGCTATTAATTGTGGGGATTTCAGCTACTTTTAAAGAAACACCTAAATTAAAAAAGAAATCTAAGAAGAAAAAGAAAAGTAAGTCCAAAAAGAAGTCTGCCAAGTCGGCAAAACAGGCGAAGAAAAAGAATACTAAATCAGGAAGTATAGGAATAGGCAATTTGTTATCTGATATCAGAGATACAAAAAATAGTTCCAATAGTGCAAAGAAAAAAGGATATTCTGTTTATACGGCCAGTAAAAACACGACTTTATGGGCAATCGCAAAGGAAAAATACAAAGATGGATCAAAATACAAAAAGATTTACAACGCTAATAAATCAAAAGCAAAGGGATTTCATCGACTTACCAGTATTAGTGAACCTATACAAAAAGGTTGGGTGCTGAAAATTCCAACATAATAAATGTGGTAGAAAGGAGCTAGGCAGTGATTTATTACACAGGGGATGATGAGGAAAAGGATGACATTATATCCTGCGCTTCGACAATAGCCAGTACAGTACAGGGAACAATGCCGTATATGCGTGATATGGGAATTCCGGGAGATATGCCAGGAAATGTTTTAGATAAGGAAGCGTATTTGGAAATGAATCTCATTGATCAGATAGAAGAATGGGAGGAACGTGCGGTAGTGAAACAGGTTGATATGGAACAGGATGATAGTGGGAAATTAATACCAAAGGTGGTGATCGGAAGAAATGATGAATCAGATTGATGACTTGGAAGCTTTGCCAGAAATTGATTTATTGGCAGAGGAAGGGATAAGCCTAGAACAGATACAACAGGAAATGATAGAAGATTATGAATACGCATATGAACAGTATACAGGGCGAGAAATGATATTGTATCCTGCTAATGAAAGGCGGTTAGAATTAAATATTGTAGCAGGACAAGTCTATCAAATGTGTGAGCGGATGAATTATTTTTTTAGGCGTAATTTTATCCGTTATATGGAAGATGGTGATCTGGAAAACTGGGGAGCTAATTTTGGCTATTCGGTTCCGGATGCGAAGGCTGCCACTGTTACTTTGGAATTTAGTGTGAATGATCCGTTAACATTTGATGTCACGATTCCTGCTGGTACTCGTGCCACATCCGGAGATAATGTGTTTTTTGAAACAAAGCAGACTGTGGAGATTTTAGCAGGAGAAATGTCTGTGAAGGTAATGTCAGAATGCAGCGACACAGGGGAATCTGGCAATGGATATGCTATTGGTCAAATCAACACGATTGCGGATCCTGTTCCGTATGTGTCTTCTGTTCGTAATGTGGATGCTTCGCAAGGAGGAGCGGACAGGATATCTGGTGATGTATTAAAAGAGCAGCTACTGCTCTGGATGTCTGCTTTTTCTACAGCCGGACCAGAGGGAGCATATATTTACTGGATTAAGGCATACAGTACTGACATTGTCGATGTGACAGCAATCAATTTACAAGATAATGATGCCACGGTTAATATTTATATTCTATTGAAAGACGGTACACTTCCGGATCAGAATTATTTATCGGCTGTCCATCAATATCTTGATGATCTGGGAAATTTTCCGGATACGGATAAGATTAATTTGTATGCGCCAGAGATTGTTTATTATGATCTGGATGTTACTTACTATATCAGCAAGAATCTGAGGGATAATGAGACAGAACTTAGGGAAATGATAGAGGAAGCAATTGATGCATATGTGTCATATCAATATAGCGGGATTGGACGGGATATTGATATCGGAGTCCTGGTAGAATATGCCAGAGCAGCTGGTGCCAAAAGGGTAACAGTAACATCTCCGGCGGGGTATGCAAAAACAAAAAAATCACAGGTTGTTTTATGCAGAAGCAAATCCGTGACCTATGGGGGATTGGAGGAGTGAGTATGAAAATAGGCGAAAGTGGTGCAACTTTTGCATCTATGCCACCAAACCTGCAGACTGCTGAAAATTATGCCTTTGGTTATGCAGTGGATCGGCAGATGGCGAAATTAAACAGATTTAGTAGGAAATTGCGAGTGTGGACCGATCTGGAACATGTCGATCCCAGATATTACGATTGCATTGCTGCTAGTATTCGTGCTCTTTATTATAAATCTACATATGATGATGAAACAAAACTGAACATAATCAAAAATGCTATGAAAGTATATCGTTATGCTGGCAGTCGGAAAGCTATTGAACAGCTGATTTCAGATATTTATAGATCAGCAATGTTCCATCCTTGGTATGAGTATGGTGGCCAACCATACCATTTTAAAGTAACTACAGATACTGTACTGACAGACGACATGATAGAACGTTTTGCAGATATCTTAGATCAGGTGAAACGTTTACGGAGTATCTTGGATGATATCGTAATTCATAGGTCAACGGATCAGCCATATTGCTTTCGTGGGAATAGTATTAGCTGGAGTCGATCACCTGCGATACTGGCAGATCATGAGGAAGATCTTAGAAGGGCTCTAGGTGTAGAGGAAATATTGTAAAATATGGAACAGAATTGAAGGAGGATGATACGATGCCACAACCATTTAAAACGGCTATTTTGACCGATGCTGGTGCAAGGCTTCTGACAAGATCTCTGGCTGGGGAGATCACTGTGGAATTTACAAAGATGGCAGTAGGGAATGGAGAATATGATGATGTGGAAAAGTCCATTGCTCGGCTGCAAAAAAGAACAAAATTAATGTCACAAAAAAATATCTATTCGTTTTCAGACATATCTATTCATGATGAACATAGTGTGAAGTTAACATCTCTGATTACCAATCAAGATCCATATACAAAAGAGGTGTTAGTTGATGAAGGATATTATATCAATGAAATTGGCATATTTGCAAGGGAGAGCGGGAATCCTGACGCAGCGGAAGTGCTATATAGCATATCGATTACGTCTGGAGATAGAGGAGACTATATGCCAGCATATAACGGGCATAGTCCGGCGCAGATTACGCAGGATTTTTTTGTTACTGTAGGAAATTCCGGAGAAGTAACTATACATTCTGCAGGTGCGGTTCTGTTAAGAGATGGTGATGCCAAGGATGTCACGGTTACATTTAACGAAGCAGAAAAACGGGAGAATATTTCTACCAAAGAAAAGTTGTCTGTAATACTTGGGAAGATCCAGAAGTGGTTTGCTGATCTACATAATGTAGCATTTTCCGGGAGCTATAATGATCTGACGGACAAGCCTTCTATTCCGACAACACTGCCAGCTAATGGCGGGAATGCAGATAAATCAAGTACTTTAGCGATTCCAAGAGTACAAGGCAATGCAGATTACAAGCCAGGAAGCAATGTTTCAGAAATAAAAGAATTTAATTCTGGATCTACAAATTTGCCAAATGCCGCATGGTACCATATCTTATCATCAGAGGGATCAGATTCGAATTTTGTGACAAAATTAGCTTTAGGCATGACTATACCTAATATTTATTATAAGGCAATTGGGTCGGGGAATAATAATTGGCTAGAAATAATAACCAGCAATAATATTGGTAGTCAGTCTGTTGCATCGGTAAAAGATCGTACAAACGGAAATACAACTTATTTAAATTACGGAGCAAACTGCGTTGAAAATCCAACATATCTTGCTGCATGGAATGGGTATGAACTGAGAGCATTTAACAAAGCTGATGTTGCCGATCTTATTGGTGCTTTAAAATTATCTGGTGGATCAATGAGCGGGAAATTAACATTTAGTGACATCAATAATGGCGGTGTACAATATTGGATCTACAGCTTTTATGGAAGATACAATGGGGTAAATATTGGTGGATCTGGAAATAATTCAATTGATTTTGCATACGGAAATTCCAAAGGTTGGTTAGGCGAGCAATATGGTATATCGATGCATTTTTATCCTAATTCATCATATTTACAGCCTATGACAAATGGTGGTGCGTATCTAGGATCAAGCGATCATAGATGGAATCAAATTTATTCCACCAATTCAGCAATATCAACGTCAGATTGTAGAGCTAAATATGATATTTCATATATTGGATCAAAAAGCCCATTTGATACTCAATTGTCGGAAGAACAATTGGAGCAATTTATCAAAGGACTTCTGCCTTGCGTATACAAATTAATTGACGGGGAATCTGGTAGACCGCATCATGGATTAATCGCACAGGATATTGAAGAATTGATGCACAAAATCGGTCTATCCGATCATGCCGGATTTATTAAGTCCCCAAAGACCAAAGAAGTTGAAGTAGAAAAAGAGATTGAAAAGGAAATTGAAGATCCAGATACCGGAGAGAAAAAAGTAGTAAAAGAGGTTGTTAAAGAACTAAAACGAGAAGAAATTCCAGGAGAGTACATATACTCACTCCGCTATGAGGAATTTATAGCCGATATTATACGATTCGTTCAGTTGCAAAACGATCGAATTGACAATTTGGAAGAAAGACTGGAAGCATCTGAGCGAAAAGTTGAAGATCTGGAAACGAGACTTAAGCATTTGGAAAATTTATTAAGTAAACAATAGCAGACGGAAAAACACCGCCTGTTTTTTTATGCTCAAAAAGAGCGGAAAGGAGACACTATGAAACCATTTACAGACACTTACAACTTAGCAGCAGGGATGATCGTATCCATCATGACCGCCATCTTTGGCATCTACTGGTACATCTTTGCTGCCTATCTGTTATTCAACATCATGGACTGGCTAACCGGCTGGTACCGATCCAGACAGAAGAAAACAGAGAGCTCCAGCGCAGGACTACGTGGCATCATCAAAAAATTAGGCTACTGGATCATTATTGCAGTGGCTTTTTTGATGTCCAATGTTTTCGTCCGATTGGGTACCGATATACTGGGGATCAATCTGGATTTTCTGCTGATGATCGGCTGGTTTACGCTGGCATGTCTTATGGTTAACGAAGCACGATCCATTCTGGAGAATCTAGTGGAGTGTGGATATGATGTGCCAGCCGTGCTTGTAACTGGATTGAAAGTAGCAGATGAAATGATCAACAAAGAAAGTGAGGATGAATAATTATGAGCATTGCAAATTGTGGTAGTGACGAAAGAGGGAAATACTCCGGTGGATCTGCTGGGGACCAGACGGGAAAGGAATATTGCGTGCGACCGTGGTATAACAGACCTTGGTTGTGCGTGCTTCGGCATCCGGATGCGAAGGTTGGTCAGAAGCTTGCAACCAAGGCAAAGAATGCAGCCAATAATGACAACATTGGTTACGATCAGGGACAGAGATTAACTTTTTACAATGCACTTAAAGCTGCAAATTGGAAACCGAAGGATATTAAAACAAAGTGTGAAGCTGATTGTTCTTCTTCTACAGCAGCTCTTGTAATAGCAGTAGGACACGCTCTTAACTTGACTAAGCTGCAGAGAATCAATCCAGCTTGCACAACATCCAATTTAAGAGCAGCATTAAAAGAAGCAGGATTTGAAGTGTTGATGGATACTAAGTATTTGTCCAGTGACGCTTATCTGTTGCAAGGGGATATTTTGTTGAATGATGGACACCATGTAGCGATTAACTTGACAACCGGATCTAAGGCGACAGTAACGACATCATCAGGAACTAAAAAGAAGATCCCCACACTGGCCAGTGCGCCACCTAATATACAATTTGGAACTATTGGAAAAGATGTTAGATATCTACAGGAAGACTTGAATTATTTAGGAATTAAAGGTAAAGATGGTAAAGCACTAACAGTTGACAGTGCTTTTGGCAAGAATACAGAATTTGCCCTCAGAGCTTTCCAGAAGAAATACGGCTTGGTTGTTGATGGTGTTTATGGTTACAAGTCGAAGGCAAAAATGAAGATTCTGTTGATATAAACATAATCATTCACGAAGTTCTCATAGTTAAACTGAAAAATCCGCCTACCCTAAACTCAACAAAGTTCGTCGGGTAGGCGGATTATATTTATTGTGACTATCCGTCTACAGACCGCCATATTGGGAGATGATTACCATCGCTGCTTTTGGATCGCATCGTGTGATGTTTACTGGATATTCCAGCCTTTTTTCATAATTCCACATATTTCATTTAATCCTTTCTAATATTAACAGTTTTCCCAAGGTAATGGCTCCATGCCCCAGGTCCATTCACAGTTGGCATCCACACCGTCTAACAGGAGTGGAGCAAACTTCTTCTGGTAAATCTTTAACGCACTTTTTCTTGCCTGTTTCATTTCATTAAAGTAAGCGATTGCTTCCTGATCAGTTGGGTGGGTATCCAGAAACAGGACGGTATCATACATGCTGAAACTAACCTGATTCAAGTAGTTGAGTAATTGGTTCTTATTCATGCTCGTAAGCTGTTGTTCGTTTTGACCGCAGCAGCCATTATTTTCTGATGTGTTTCCTGGGTAATCATTGTTGCCATTCATGTTACCAGAACGACCGCAGCTATTGTTGCCATTCATGTTACCAGAACAACCACAGCTATTGTTGCCATTCATGTTGCCAGAACGACCACAGCCATTGTTGTCATTCATATTGCCAGAACGACCACAGCTATTGTTGCCAGCCATGTTGCCAGAACGACCGCAGCTATTGTTGCCATTCATGTTGCCAGAACGACCACAGCTATTGTTGCCAGCCATGTTACCAGAACGACTACAGTTATTGTTGCCAGCCATGTTACCAGAACGACCGCAGCTATTGTTGCCGTTCATGTTACCAGAACGATTGCAGCTATTATTATCGGGCATGCTGTCAGAGCGGTCACAGCCATTGTTGCTGTCCATGCCTTGTCTACGACACATGGATCCCATGTCCCGTTGGTTCATGCCACCGCGGTTGATACATCCCATGCTATTTCGATTCATCATATTAGAATTCATGACATGCCTCCTTTCCGGTATTGAAAACCTTTTGGTATGCAACCGTAAAACGGCAAGTCTAGACAAGGAAATATAGTCCCTCTACTTAATGCTTTATCTGGTGAATAGATCTGATCCTGATTCCATTGCTGGATCGGAACATATCCCATACCTACAGGCATACCCTGTAGGGGATCATTTTTGATACAAGGCTGGTCAGGGCAGGAATTACCCATACCACAGCCCATTCCATTTCTGTTATTCATCGTGAGATTCCTTTCCTAAATGGTAACGGAGATGTTTATGACTATGATGTAAATATATTGACAGTCATAATTTTCCGTGTTAATTCATATATATGTAGATTGATCGATTTTGTTCCTGCCAGATTGGAATGGTTGACTACGCTTTCTTTCCTTCAATATCAAAATTTGGATACAGATTCTGTTTTGGTCGAAATTTGAGTGAGGTCAGACGATAACAAGCTTTTGATTTTTTATACTTTGATGATTATATAAAAGTGACAGAAATATAGTGATAACTGCCTGGTATTTGCATAAACTGTATAGAAGTTGTACCAAAAGGCAGAAGGAGGTATGGTGGCAATGAGTCGTATTGATCGTTCTCAATATATCAAATATAATAAGCAGAAACAGCCTGTAAAGAATATTGGCAAGATACATATTTTATCTAGAATTATGGCATTAGTTGTTCTGGTTACTTTTGCTGGAATTTTCTTTCAATACTATCAGCATGGGGATGGACAAATAAGACATCCTAAGGTATTAGATACCAGAACGCAGGAGCAGTCCAGACAGGATTTTGATGCTTTGATGATGCAGATTTTTCGTAGTGAAGTTATGTCGGACAGCCTGACCTTGAATTATATGATAGGGAATCCACAGACATATGAATTGTCAGAAACAACCCCATCATTGGGGCACTATTCCTTACAGGAAATGCAGGCAGATTTGGCAATGTCAGAAAATTGGATTGCTTCTATGGAGAGTTTTGATTATGATAAGCTCAGTGAGGAACAGAAGCTGACTTATGATGTAATATATGCGGTGTTAAAACAAAGAAAAGGATCCATGGATTTATTGGAATATTCGGAATGTCTGAGTCCCACAACAGGGATACAGATACAGTTGCCGGTACTATTGGTAGAGTACCATTTTTCGGACAAGGCATCTGTGGAAAAATATATTCAATTATTGGGGATGGTACCAGCATATTTTCAGGAAATATTGGCATTTGAGGAGCAGAAGTCGGCAGATGGTCTATTTATGAGTGACCGTACACTGGAATCTATTTTATCTGGTTGCGAAAATTTTATTTTAAATCCGGAGCAGAATTATCTAATCACTACCTTTGAAAGCCGATTGCAAAATATACAATTGACGGATGAAGAAAAAAAGATGCTGATGGAGACCAATCGGGAAGCAGTGTTGAAACAAATTATTCCGGCATATCAGTCATTGGTGGATGGATTGACGAAATTAAAGGGAACTGGAAAAAATAAAAAAGGTTTATGTGGGTTAAAAAAGGGACAGGACTACTATGTATATCTGGTGCACAGTAAAACGGGATCCAATCGTTCCATTCTGGAAATTTCCGGATTACTGGATAAAACTATAGAAGAAAATAAAAAGGTTATGGCTAATTTGGCAGTGGAGGACAGAGAGATTTATACGAAGGCGCAACAGGTACAGTATCCCTGTGAAAAAGCGGAGGAGACTATACAGTATTTACAGAAGGAGATGGCGAAGGATTTCCCGGCTCTGCCGGATGGGATTGTCTGTCAGGTAAAATATGTGGACAAATCGCTGGAAGATGTTATGAGTCCGGCATTTTATCTGACACCTTGTATGGACGATTATCAGAATAATACCATGTACCTCAATGGAAGTAGCAAATATGATTTATCCAAAGCATTTACAACCATAGCACATGAGAGTTATCCAGGACATCTTTATCAGACATGTTATTTTATGTCGAAGGAACATAGCCCAGTTCGTAATATTGTCAATATAAGCGGATATACGGAGGGTTGGGGGACCTATGCGGAGCTATACAGTTATAGTATGGCGAATATGGAGACGGAAATACAGACATTGTTATATACCAATACGCTATTGACATTAGCGATTTATGCCAAGGCAGATCTGGAGGTTAATTACAATGGATGGAGCCAGAAGCAGCTTAAAAGTTATCTGGCTGATTTTGGGTTCAGCAAGACCAGTAGCCGGGCAATTTATGACTCTGTGGTGGCAGAGCCTGCCAGCTACATGCCTTATACATTGGGATATTTGGAGATTGAGTCGTTGCGAGAAACGGCGGAGCAGAAACTGGGGGAGAACTATACCATTCAAAAATTCCACGAATTCTTTTTACAGACTGGTCCGGCGCCATTTGTTGTTCTGCAGGATCGGCTGAATCAGTGGGCAAAGACAGAAAAAAAATAAGGGGTTTCTTTCTCTAAGAGATTTTCTATATAGAATAAAAATACACTGTGTCCCTTATAATGGACACAGTGTATTTGATATTGCATTCACATTTTTGTTATGCGATTCTTACTGACTACTTTCTGCCTTTTGTGCTTTTCTTCTGGCTGCTTTATTTAGGTACATTTTTTTGTCAGCAGCAATGATGAGAGATTCGATGTCCAAGTTTGCGGATAGTTCGCATTCAGACAAACCAACACTGGCAGCAATTGGGTATGGTTTGCCAGTGACTCCCGGTATTTGTTGGATCACTTCATTGAGATCCTGTGATATGGTTTCTGCCGGGTAGGCATCCAAATGATCAGCCAAAATAGTGCAGGTAAATTCGTCACCACCGAAACGAGCACAAATTGAAGTAGCATCGTAATTTCTGCATACTTTGACGATGGATTTTGCCAGGGTAACAATGGCAAAATCACCTTCTGCATGTCCATAGGTATCATTGATGTGTTTTAGTTTATCCATATCAATGGACAGAATATATAAATATTTCCCCAAATTTTCTTCTTTGGAGAGTAGCGCTCTCAATTCCTGATAAAATCCCCGTCGATTATGGACGTTGGTTAGAGGGTCATAGAGTGAAAGTTGAGAAATTTCATTATATGCCTCTGTCAGATTTTCGTTTAATTCCTTTAATTGGCGGTTATGTATTACAGAATTAATGGAATGGGACAAAAACATGGCAAATTCATTACAACGCTGCAGGCTTCTGTCATCAAGTTCATAAAATGCTTCTATGACATATCCGTAGACATCTTTGCCAGTATTCAGCAGACGTATTACCATGACATTTTCATTTTCATCATTCTGAATAAATTCCTGAAAATCTGGCATCAAATCTGTGACAGGGAATCTTTCTCCCGGCTCAGCAAATTCACCATGGTGACCTCGAAGGAGAGAAACCATTTCACCATAAGTCTCAGGAAATTTACTGGACTTTAACAGCTCTGATTTGATGCAGACAAAATGGAAGTGGTCACTCCACATCTTAACCGTTTCTGGTAAGATTTTTGCAATTTCTATAAAATCACTAATTTTTAATAAAGAGGTAACCATTTGACTCATAGATAAATTATGCCAAGTACAGTCTCCGATATTTTCATATAGAGTGGATATAATCTGATTGCGGTCATAAAAGACTTTGGGTTTACATCCGCAGGACTGGCTTTCAATCAGAGAAAAATCTACATCACAATCACAAGGTGATATCTGCCCTGTGGAATTTACCTGTTCAATTTGATCAAATATAAATTCTATGCATCTTTGGTAATCAGGATCACAGGTGGCAAGAATCGGGGTGTGATATCTGCCCTGTGGTATCCCGTCAAACCCAGTTACTATGATATCATCCGGAACTTTGTAACCATGTTGTTTGAGTACGGAACAGGTGGTAATAGCCATGGAATCATTGGCACAGATAATGGCATCTGGCAGAGGAGAATTCTCCTTCAGAAATTTATTGACAGCGGCTCTGGATGGTCTGTCCCAAAAATCGCCGTATCCAAGGCGGTCTTCCTCAAAGGGAATCTGATATTCTTCTAATACTTTTTTATAGATAGCGATGCGTTTCTCGGAAAATGGATTTCCCTTGAAACCAGCTAACATATTGATATGACGGGCATTATGTTCCTCAATGACATGGCGAACCATTTGTTCGAATCCACTGCTATAATTCATTTTTAGATTATAGCAATCCTCTATTTCGCAATCTAGAGAAAAAACGGGTATGTTTTTCTCTTTTCCAATCCGTATAATTTGCTGAATCAAAGTCTGATTTTTGATGGTTTCTGCCAGGATAATCAGGCTGCTGAAATTCAGATATTTACTTAATTCAAACAATTGGTATTCACCCAGAATATCGTCGGTATCTTCCAAAGAATCTGTATTGGCTGAAAAGGTAATTACATAGTAACCCAATTTATTGCCATAGTCTCTTATTTCAGAAATAAAACGTAACGCATTTTGGTTAAATATACGGGTTCCGCATATACCAATGAGTTTTTTTTCTTCTTTCATATCTGCCCTCTTGTCATCTTTTTCATCATAGTGCTATTTTAAAAGTCCGTTCCATATAGCTCTTTTTTATTACATTATTGTGTCAATTATATCATTTTCGCATTTTATGGTCAAGGAATTCAATGGTAATATTCTTCTTCTATTCTGTTTTGAGAATCAAATTCCTGTGCAACTTGGGCCAACAGATCTCGCACTGGCAAATGTTGTGGACAGATTTCTTCGCATTTTCCACAGTGAATACAGTCAGATGCCCTGCCATTTTTGGCAGTATGGACGGTATCATAATAGAAGTTACAGTTCCAGTCACAATATGTTTTTTTGGCATTCATACAGGCAAAAAGATCTGGAATGGAAATATTTTGGGGGCATCCAGGGATACAGTAACGGCAGGCAGTACATGAAATCAGGTTCTGTTTGCGAAGGTGTTCGCTGACCTGAAAGACGGTTTTTGTTTCGTCCTTGTTTAATGACTTGAAATCTTTCATATAGCTGGTATTATCCTGCATTTGCTCCAGTGTACTCATGCCGGATAGTACCATGATAATCCCTTCAAATCCTGCTGCAAAACGAATCGCATAGCTGGCAGGAGTGCCATTGTGGAATTTATTTAACATAGACGTGGCTTCTGGCGGTAGATTAGCTAAGCTCCCGCCACGTATTGGTTCCATGACAATGATCGGTTTGTTATATTTTCGACACACGTCATAACATTTTCTGCTTTCAATTGCAGGATCATCGTAATCCATGTAGTTGAACTGGATCTGAACTACTTCAATGTCGGGATTTTCCTGAAGAATTTGTTCTAAAACTTCTGGTTTGTCATGGAATGATATGCCAAAATGTTTGATCTTTCCTTCACTTTTTAATGCTTTGACAATGGAGTAAGCATTTTTTGCCTGAAATTTTGCATAAAGTTCTTTATTTTGAGCGTGCATTAAATAAAAGTCAAAGTATTCCACACCACATGCTTTTAGCTGCCTTTCAAAAAGAGGGCGGATATCTTTTTCGTGTTCAAAATATTCATCAGTTAATTTATTGGCAAGAATAAACTGTTCACGGGGATATCGGTCTGTGAGACATTCTCGAATGACAGCTTCGCTTTTGCCCTCATGGTAGCCGTGTGCGGTGTCAAAGTAATTAAATCCGTTTTTTAGAAATAGATCCACCATTTGCTTGACTTGTGTGGTATCGATTTCTCCATTTTGCATAGGCAGTCTCATAAATCCAAACCCCAGATTTTTTTTCACAGATTCAAAATAAGAATTCATGCAATCTACCTCCTATCATTCTTTGCCATAATATCAAATTTGGCCAGGTATTTCCAGCTAAATTCCAAGATTCATTTTATTGATTTTCGAGTATCTCCGTGTTATAATGTCATGTGCTTTAAGGGGATATACTATTCTAATTCTATACATTATTGAGGCGGATAATGAGTGCCTTCTTGCCTTAGTAATCAGAATAGAGGGAAAGAGGAGGAGATTAGAATGAACAAAAGATTAGCAATAGGACTGATTTTAGGAATGAGTCTGTTCTTTTATGTCATCATGTATTTGCAAAGGGAAGACTTTTATATGGCAGAGGCTTGGACCAATGCAGAAGAAGCAACAAGGGAAAATAATGTATCCGGGTCGGCAGATCAGCCGGAACAAATCATTGTGCCGGGGACTGGAGAAACGATCGAAGTGACGGCACAGTCAGATGAAAACAGTACAATGCCTTCCACGGAGAAGCCGGATCCAGTCAATACACCGGATGAAACAGGTACACCACAGCCGACAAACACACCTGATGTAACGAATACACCGACACCAACCAGTACGCCGGGAGGAACAAAACCGCCTGCTGTAACACAGAAGCCAAGCCCAACACCGATTCCTCAAGGATGGAATAAGACGGCAAAGGGGAAAAAGTATTATATATTAAAAAATGGAAAACGGGCAAAAGGATACAAGACTATTGATGGCGATAGTTATTATTTTAATAATAAGGGCTATGCCATTACGAAGCAGTGGAAGTATGTGAAACTGAATGGAAAGAATTATAAACTATATTTTGGCAAGAATGGAAAACGAAAACTGGATGTTACCGGTCAATTAAGCAGTAATACCTCTTTTCGTGTTGAAGTCAATCTCAGCAAAAATATGGTAATGATCTATGCCAAGGACGGGAATAAAGGCTATACCATACCAGTCAAAGCGATGATTTGCTCTGTTGGCATGCCTGGACACCGGACAATTACCGGTAATTATTACCGACTGAGCCGTGCCGGAAGCTGGCATGTACTGCGCTATAACAGTGTGGGGCAGTATTGTACCCGGATTTCAGGACCGTATTTGTTCCATTCTGTGGTCTACACCCGGTATGGAGATAAATATTCACTGGAAAAGGCGGAGTACAAGAAATTGGGAAAAAGTGCATCCCATGGCTGTATTCGCTTACAGGTGGAGGATGCGAAATGGATTTACGACCGTGCATACCGCTGTCAAGTTTCTCTGTACTATGATAAGAAGGCAAAGTATCCACTAGCGAAACCAAAGGCGAAAAAAATTGGTAAAACTGCCTCAAAACGGTATTACGATCCAACGGATCCGAATATAACAGAGAAATAATACAAGTGTATAAAACGATTGCAAATGCAGACTTTCTCTCTATAGAGAAAGTCTGTCATTTGACAGAACAATGCTATAGATAGAAATGGATATTAAACAATGAAGTCAACGAATATAAAAAAGATGTTAAGTTACTATAAACCCTACATGAAAATATTCTGGGCAGATATGTTTTTTGCAGCGCTTTCGGCGGCAGTCGCATTGACGATTCCGCTGATTGTGCGCTACGTTACGTCTACCCTAGTATATCAGAATCCGGATGTGATCTTGCAACAGATCCTCCGGATTGCTGCTTTGTTAGCAGTATTACTAATCATAGATTGTTACAGTCGGTTTTTTATTGGTAATTATGGGCATGTAATGGGAGCAAAGATGGAATATGATATGCGTGCGGAAATCTTTGCTCACATGCAGAAACTTTCTTTTTCCTTTTATGATGATGCAAAAGTGGGACAGCTTATGAGCAGGATCACTTCAGATTTATTTGATATCACGGAATTGCTGCATCACGGTCCGGAAAATATTATCCTGTCTTTGCTGAAAATTACAGGGGCATTAGTGATCTTATGCCAGATTAATGGATGGCTGACACTGGCGGCGTTTATTGTCCTTCCCTTTATGTTCCTGTTTGCCTTTATTCTTAATCGCAAGATGCGTCATGCGTTTCGCAGGAATCGTGAAACTATTGCTCAGATCAATGCCCAAATTGAAGACAATCTGTCTGGAATCCGTGTTGTCAAGTCTTTTGCTAACGAAGCCGTGGAACGGGAGAAATTCCGGGAAGGAAACGATGGATTTTTAGCGGCAAAGAAAAATAGTTATCGCTATATGGGTAGTTTTCAGGCAGGGGTGGGGGTTTTTACTACACTGATTCAGGTCAATGTAATTATTGTGGGAAGCGTGTTAATTGCTCACAAGGCGGTAAATATCAGCGACCTGATTACCTTTTTGCTGTATATTGGCGTGTTTACGGAACCAATTCGGACACTGGTGGACTTTACGGAACAATTTCAAAACGGGTACAGCGGATTTGTGCGCTTTCGTGAAATTATGGATATTGAACCAGACATCCAGGATACTGATGGTGCGGTGGAACTGGAAGACGTGCGGGGAGATATTTCCTTTGAGCATGTTTCCTTCCGCTATAAGGAGGATGCAGATAAGGTGCTGCAAAACGTAGATTTGGAGATGCCTGCTGGATCTTATGTAGCTTTGGTAGGTTCGTCCGGGGCAGGCAAGACGACTTTGTGCTCTCTGATTCCCCGCTTTTATGATGTGACAGGTGGAACGATACGCATTGATGGCAAGGATATCCGCTCCATTCAGCTGCAAAGTTTGCGGAGTCATATCGGCATTGTGCAACAGGATGTGTATTTGTTTGCTGGCACTATTTTTGAAAATATTGCTTATGGCAAGCAGGGTGCCACAAAAGAGGAAGTCATAGAGGCAGCGAAAAATGCCAATGCCCATGATTTTATTATGTCTTTTCCGGATGGCTATGATACTGATATCGGGCAAAGAGGTATTAAGCTGTCAGGTGGACAGAAACAGCGTTTGTCCATCGCCAGAGTCTTTCTCAAAAATCCACCCATTTTGATTTTTGATGAAGCGACTTCCGCTCTGGATAATGAAAGTGAAAAGGTGGTGCAGGAATCTTTGGAGCGATTGGCAAAAAATCGTACCACGCTGGTCATCGCCCATCGCCTTACCACGATACAAAATGCGGAGCGGATACTGGTGCTGACCGAAGATGGAATTGCAGAATCCGGTACTCATCAGGAATTGTTGGCACAAAAGGGAATCTATGAAAAACTTTATCATATGCACAGCTGAACGAATTTCGGAAATTGACAGATAACAAAAAATATCCTATTACAAAATCTACTGCGAACGGTAACGCTTGCGGTCACAGATCCACAATTAATTTCCGTGATTGTATTTACTTATTTTCCTAAATATGGTATATTTTACACATATATGGCCTGATAGTGGGTTCTATATATCAACTATAAATATTAAAGAAAAGAGGTTAAAAAAATGGCAATTGATTTAAGCAAGTATGGTATTACCGGTGTCAAAGAAATCGTTCACAACCCTTCTTATGAAATGTTATTCGAGGAAGAGACAAAAGCTGGTCTGGAAGGCTATGAGGTTGGTCAGGAAAGTGAGCTTGGTGCAGTCAACGTAATGACGGGTATTTACACAGGACGTTCGCCTCAGGACAAGTATATCGTTATGGACGATAATTCCAAAGATACGGTATGGTGGACTTCCGACGAGTACAAAAATGACAATCATCCTATGTCCGAAGATGTTTGGGCTACCATTAAGGAAATCGCTAAGAAGGAGCTTTCCGACAAACGTCTTTTCGTAGTTGATGCATTCTGCGGTGCCAATAAAGATACTCGTATGGCAGTGCGTTTCATCGTTGAAGTTGCATGGCAGGCACATTTCATTAAGAATATGTTCATTCAGCCTTCTGACGCAGAGCTGGCTGATTTCGAGCCGGATTTCGTTGTTTATAACGCTTCTAAGGCAAAAGTTGACAATTATAAAGAGTTAGGCCTTAACTCTGAAACCTGTGTTGCTTTCAATATTACCAGCCGCGAGCAGGTTATCGTCAACACATGGTACGGTGGAGAAATGAAGAAGGGTATGTTCTCCATGATGAACTACTATCTGCCTCTTAAAGGTATTGCATCTATGCACTGTTCTGCAAATACAGATATGGACGGTAAAAACACCGCTATCTTCTTTGGTCTTTCCGGAACTGGCAAGACAACTCTCTCCACTGATCCGAAGCGTCTCCTCATCGGTGATGATGAGCATGGATGGGATGACAACGGTGTATTTAACTTTGAAGGTGGATGTTATGCAAAGGTTATCAATCTGGACAAGGAGTCTGAGCCGGATATCTATAATGCGATCAAGCGTGATGCTCTTCTGGAAAATGTTACTCTGGATGCGAACGGAAAGATTGACTTTGACGACAAGAGCGTAACAGAGAATACTCGTGTATCTTACCCGATTAATCACATTAACAATATTGTGAAACCTGTATCCGCTGCTCCTGCCGCTAAGAACGTAATCTTCTTATCCGCAGATGCATTTGGCGTACTGCCTCCTGTATCTATTTTGACACCAGAGCAGACCCAGTATTACTTCCTTTCTGGATTTACTGCTAAGTTAGCTGGTACAGAGCGTGGAATTACCGAGCCTACACCGACTTTCTCCGCTTGTTTCGGCCAGGCATTCTTAGAGCTTCACCCAACTAAGTATGCAGAAGAATTAGTTAAGAGAATGGAAAAGAGCGGTGCGAAAGCATATCTTGTAAACACAGGCTGGAACGGAACAGGAAAGAGAATTTCCATTAAGGATACTCGTGGAATCATTGATGGAATCTTAAGCGGTGACATCAATAATGCTCCGACAAAGAAGATTCCTATTTTCAACTTTGAAGTTCCTACTGAGCTTCCAGGTGTTGATCCTGCAATTCTTGATCCGCGTGATACATACGCAGACGCTTCTGAATGGGAGACCAAGGCAAAAGATTTAGCAGACAGATTCGTGAAGAACTTTAAGAAATACGAAAGTAACGATGCTGGAAAAGCATTAGTTTCCGCAGGACCAGAGAAATAATAAAACATTAGTATCAACATTAAATTATAAAGAGAAGCTGTGTGCTAAGTGATTGGCACACAGCTTTTTTATCGAATAGGAAATTCCTCCTATTCGACAAAAAACACTTCGTGTAGATCGCACGCAAATGCAGATGTATCATGTCGCTGGTGCGACGCATGTCTACGTTCCACTTCGGTCCGTGCAAAACCGATATCCACTGGATATCGTGCACCGGCGCAGAGTTTCGCTTTACGAAACTCTTTGTTATAGGAAAGTGGTCGCTATTTCGAGAGGAGATATTAATAAATGTCGAATAATGTAAAAAATGGCGATTTATTCATGTATTTTAATGCTAGTTTTTGACAAAAAAAGATTGATTTTTACAGGAACATACATTATACTATGTTTAGAATCTCTTAGGGGAGGGCAGATATATGTATAGAAAAATTATGCTGTTTTTGGAGAGCTGGAAGAATGACAAGAACCGCAAGCCTTTGATTTTACAAGGGGCAAGGCAGGTTGGAAAGACTTACTCTGTTTTGAAATTTGGTCATACCCACTATGAGAATGTGACATATTTTAATTTTGAAACCAATCCTAAATTAAATGAAACTTTTGAAGAAAATATTAGTCCTGATTATTTGATACCGATTTTGTCCCATATTGCAGGTCAGTCTATTGTAAAAGAGAAGACATTAATTGTATTTGATGAAGTGCAGTTGTGTGAGAGAGCATTAACTTCGTTAAAATATTTTTATGAGGATGCACCAGAATATCATATTATTGTGGCGGGGAGTTTGCTGGGTGTGGCGGTAAACAGGGCGAACTTTTCTTTTCCAGTTGGCAAGGTAGATATGAAAACTCTATATCCAATGGATATGGAGGAGTTTATGTCAGCTATGGATGAAGAAGATTTGGTACAGCAGATCAAAGATTGTTTTGACACAAATACTCCGTTGCCTGCCGCCCTGCATGACAAGGCAATGACGCTTTATCGCCAGTATCTGGTGGTAGGGGGGATGCCGGAGTGTGTCATGCAGTTCATTCAGACTGGTGATTATATATTGATTCGTCATATCCAGGATACCATTCTTGCAAGTTATTTGAATGATATGAGCAAGTATAGTAATTTAAATGAAATAAAAAAAACAAGGCTTGCTTATGATAATATTACGGTTCAGTTATCCAAGAAAAATACTCGTTTCCAGTATAAGTTGATAAAAAAAGGGGGACGAGCTTCGGAATTTGAGAATGCGATTGAATGGCTTTGTCTGTCAGGGATTGTATCGCAGGTATATAAGGTAGAGCAGATCAGGAAACCCCTAGAAAATTACCGAGATATTGACGCTTTCAAAATCTATATCTCTGATTTAGGGTTGCTGTGTGCCAAAAAGGATCTGGCGGCAACCGATATACTTTATATGGTGGAAGAACTGAATGATTTTAAAGGCGGTATGGTTGAAAACTATGTGCAGGTGCAGCTGGCAGCCAATGAATATCGTACCTATTATTGGATGTCCGAGCGTGGAGCGGAAATTGATTTTGTTATTCAGCGTGAGGGCAGGCTGATTCCGATTGAAGTGAAGTCTGCGGATAATACCAGAGCGAAAAGTCTGAAAGTTTATATGGAGAAATACCAGCCGGATTACGCCATAAAACTTTCTACGAAGAATTTTGGTTTTGAGGACGGAAAAAAAACGGTACCTCTTTATGCCGCATTTTGTATTTGAAATTATACATTTCGACACTGTAAATAAGATGAACTGCAAATATCATTGTAGAACAGTCTGCTAATGGATAAGAAAGGCTATGAGGTGAGATTATGATTTACTTATCTCAATTTATATTTCCATCTGTGATGACGGAGGAGCAGTATTTACATGGGATTCGAGAAACCTGTTACACAACAGCATATCCTTTTGAGATATTGTCAAAACGGGAATTACATACTTTAAATTTTGATGAATCTGTTACTATCTTATATGGGGGAAATGGATCGGGAAAAACGACAGCATTAAATGTGATTGCGGAAAAACTGCAGTCTGATCGGGATACTCTCTACAATCGTTCCGATTTTTTTGAGCAGTATGTGGATTTTTGTGATTATGTTTTGGAGCGAGAGTTGCCAGAACATAATCGGATCATTACCAGTGATGATGTATTTGATTTTATGTTAAATATCCGGAGTCTGAATGAGGGAATTGACCGTAAACGGGAAGAATTATTTCAGGATTATTATGATACCAAATCTTCTGATTTTCAATTGCATTCTCTGGAAGACTACGAACAGTTAGTAAAAGTGAATGCCGCCAGAAGAAAATCCAAATCCAGGTATGTCAAAGATCAGTTAAAGAATAATGTCAGGGAACATTCTAATGGAGAAAGTGCTTACTTGTATTTTACGGATAAGATTCGTGAAAACGGAGTGTATTTACTGGATGAGCCGGAAAACAGCCTTTCGCCGGAACGGCAGCAGGAATTGGTTTCTTTTATAGAGGAATCCGCCAGATTCTTTGCCTGCCAATTTATTATTGCAACTCATTCTCCCTTTTTATTGTCAATGAAGCATTGTAAAATATATAATCTGGACGAAAATCCGGTGCGGACTGCTAAGTGGACAGAACTGCCCAATGTTCGGGCATATTATGATTTTTTCAAAGAGCATGAGGGGGAGTTTGAATAGTAGATCTGATATTCTATGGCATTGAGCTGTATCCAGAAAATCAAGATACATAATGGATACAAATATGTGATATAAGCACATAAGAAATGTGCTTCGCATTTTGCTGTTGTTAATTCGCAAGAGTGTGTGAAGCACACTTTGCTACTGCCTAATTGCATAGAGAGGGGGATTATGATGAAGAAATGGAATAGTATCGTTTTATTTCTGGTTCTTGCTGTTTTAGGGACAGCATGTGGCAGGGATGTTTCTCTTTCTGAGAGTGAGGAGACGGCTACGCCAGTTCCGGTGTCGATGGAAAAGAAACAAAAGGCAAATATGGAGATTCATCAGCAGATTCAGGTATTGGCAAAGAATGAGGATAGTTTTTTTCATGAAGATGTCCGTGTCATAAAAGATGAAGAAGAGGAGGAAGGTGCTTTCGTAGAAGGACCTTACTATTCCTTGATGGATTTGGACCAGGATGGTTATTTGGAAATGGTGGTCTATGATGAAACAGGGAAGCCTTGTCCGACCTTTTATGAGGTGACCGCAGATGAGACATTGCAGAAGTGGACATTAAAGGGTGATCTGCCCCAGGAACATGAGTGTTTTTCGATCTTTGACACCACCAGAAAAGCAGACTGCTATTATGATTCGCAGAAGGATCAATACCATTATATTGTATGGGATAAGCTTTCGTTATCTCAAGATGATGCAAATGTAATTTATCTGGATATGATACCTGATGATACAGGTGCGACTTTTCGGAAGATCGGCGGATATACCTTTGATGCCAGCAAGGATGGATTGTATCATTATTATGATGCCGAGGGAAAAGAGTGCGAGGAGTCTGATATTATAGCAGGCTATGCCGAGATGACAAAGATGACGATGTACTATGATTGCAGAACACGTTCCAGAAAAGAGGCAGGGGAAGTGTATTGGTCGGATATGGAAGACACGATATGGGAGAATTTTTTGCTGCGTGAGGATTACCGTTGTGAAAAGGAAAAGGAATTGACAGATGATATTCGGCATCAGTTCTTTTCTTTATGTCTGGAGCTGGACGAAGATGCCATGAAACTAACAGACGGAGATGGCGATGATGAGATTCGTTACGCCGCTGCTGATCTGGATAACGACCAACATGTTGAGTTAATTGTGGAAAATATAACGAAAGGCAGTTATCGTATTCGTTCTGCGGATTGTTCCGAAGAAGATGATTGTGAGAAAGGAAAGGTGTGGAAAACAAAAGGAAAGTCTTTAGATGAAATAACAGATCAAGCAGATCGAATAGCGTGGTATTCCTGGACTTACTCTAAGACTGCTAATGGTATTAAGTTGAACTATGATCTCTGGGAGGACAACCTGCGGGAGTCATGGTTGCATTTTTGAAATTGCTCTTGATAAATTAAATTGATAATGTTATATTTTTAATTGATATTAAGTGAAACGCTAGGTCCACGCTTGTTAGGGGAAATTTCCCTGGCAGGCGTTTTTTCTTTATTAAGAAAGAATTTTGGTTATTTATTAAGGAGGGGAGAGAGGCGCATGCCTTAGCAGTAAAGCTAAGAAGGTAATTTTGCAGTACTGCTTGTCAAAAAAGTGCTATATAGTAGATAAATTTCTAGAAAGCTGCTATTTTGATTTCCAGTAAAGTTTATTTTGTGTTATACTATATTCTAAGATTTACACTTTTTATAATGTGACTGCCATTAAATCATTTGGATCGGGAATGAGTCCTGCTATAAAAGCGTATATTGGCAGATTACAAATAACATGCAATCGATAAAAATAGGAATCAATGACATGAAGAAAATGATGAAATTTATGAAAAAAAACAAGAAAAAAATGATACTTTTATGCTTGTTACTTCTGATGATATTGCTATTTATATGGTACCAAAATAATCATTTAGTGATTACTACATATGTTTATAAAAGCAATAAAGTATCCAGTGATGCCAATAAATTTAGTATTGTACAAATATCAGATCTCCATAATGCGTGTTTTGGAAGAAATAATAAAAAACTAATTGATGGCATAGAAGGTCTTGCACCGGATATTGTTGCTATTACCGGCGATATTGTAGATTCCAATCATACTAATGTTAGTACAGCGATTAATTTTGTGGACGAAGTGGCAAAAAAATATCCCGTTTATTATGTGACGGGAAATCATGAATATTGGCTGAATGAGACGGAAAGGAAGGAACTTTTTACAGGCATCGAGGATGCAGGGGCAGTCATTCTGGATAATGAAAGTATTTCATTGAATACAGATATGGGTGTCATGACTCTGATCGGACTGGATGATAATAACTTACATGATGGAACATTGCGCTCTATGATAGAAGAATGTAAGGAAAATGAACTTACAGTTGTACTGGCACATGAACCACAGTACATTGATCAATATGGTAATGCTGGTGCGGACTTAGTGTTGACTGGTCATGCACATGGCGGTCAAATGATTTTACCCTTTATTGGACCGTTGATTGCACCGGATCAGGGTTTTTTGCCCAAATATACGGCTGGGCAGTTTGAAAAGAATAATACAACTATGTATATAAGTCGAGGTTTGGGAAATAGTGTGATTCCAGTGCGCTTGTTTAATTATCCGGAAATTGTCTGTGTTGAAATTCAAGGGACGGAGTAGATACCAATAATTACTGGGGAAACTATTATGGGGTAAGAATGGAATCTACCCATAGACGAATTGCTGATTTATGTGAAACTTACGGGGAAAATAGCGAGGTGGATGAATAATGTTGTAAGTAATACATATTAAAAAAACTTAACTATTTTATCAGAGAAAAGGAGATTAACTATGCTTTCACAAACGAAATATAAAATTATTTATGGGCTTTATTGTTTTGGTATTTCTTTCTTATTATTTGGGATACTCTATTTAAATTTCACTCGTCTGAGATCCAGTAATCTTGCTTTGTATGGTCTGGGCAGGGTGGAGAAACGTAATCTGTTGGAGATAGGTATTATTTCTGCTGTTATTGTCGTTGTGTGCCTTTTTAGAATTATTGACAAAGGTTTTTGGATTTCACTATGGAAATTTATCTATGCAGCTATCCCGACTGCCATTATTTTTATGGTCGAGTTTTCTTTAATATTTTTCTTTGATCAACTACCATTTGGCGGGTTTACTATTTTAAAGCTACTTTCCATTTTTTGTTCTCTGTGTTCTTGTATTATATTTGTGGGCTTGATTCTATGTGGTATTCTGTTGAATCAGCTTTCTAATGTTAATGTACTTTTAGATGAAGATAGCGAGGTGGTATCTGCCATATTCCTCTCTACGATTGCTGTTGTGCTTGTTACGATATTATCCTATACATTATTATGTATATGACCTAATGATAAGAGAATCAAGCAAGCCTGCTTGTGAGAGCGCAATTAGATTATAATCCGAAGAATCATGATATAATGATAAACTATATTTTCTTATTGAAATATAGGCGTCAGTGTGCTAAGATAAATCGCATGAGCGGTATTCGGAAGAAACTGCATCAGATGATAGTGCATCACAAGGTAGTAAAAGAGGTGATGCCATGCAAATAGGAATCATAGGAGCCGGAAAAGTCGGTGTGACCATGGGAAAATATCTGATGGACGCCGGAATAACGGTTTGCGGTTTTTATAGCAGAACGAAAACAAGCGCTGCTCAGGCAGCGGATTTTGTAAAAACAAAGTTATATGAAAATCTGAAAGATCTGATTAGAGCTAGCGATACCCTGTTTATTACCGTGCCAGACGGCGAGATTGGGAATGTATGGGATTGCATTGCAGCATATGATCTGACAGACAAAATAATATGCCATTTTAGTGGTTCATTGTCATCTAATGTTTTTTCTGGGATAGAACACACAGGAGCAACTGGTGTGTCCATTCATCCGATGTACGCTTTTAGCGACAAATTCACATCTTATCAACAATTTCATACAGCCTGTCTGGTAATGGAGGGAGATTCGGAAGCGGTGCAGTCCATGCGAAGCTTATTTGCGGATAGACTGGGACATACGGTGCAGCAGATCCAAACAGAGGACAAGGTAAAATATCATGCAGCAGCGGCGATGGCGAGTAATGATATGATTGCTCTATTGGAGATTTCGATGCGGCTGCTAGCGGAATGCGGTTTTTCAGGCGAAGATAGTTTGAAAATATTGCGACCATTGATACGTAATAATGTGGAGTCTATGCTGGAAAAAGGAGCGGTAGAAGCTTTGACCGGACCAGTGGAACGGGGAGATATAGAAACGGTGCAGAAACATCTGGACGCCCTTCGTGGAGGATCAGCAGAAACAGTATACCGGGATCTGGGAGATGTGTTGACGGATTTGGCAAAGCAGAAACATCCGGAGTGGGATGATACAGCAATGCGGGAATGTTTTCAGAATTATGGAGGATAGTATGAAGAACACAATTAGTACATTTCAAAAAGCGAAGGCAAATAAAGAAAAAGTCACGATGTTGACGGCATATGATTATTCCACAGCAAAACTCATTGATGAAGCGGGGATTGATTCTATTCTGGTAGGAGATTCCCTGGGAAATACTATGCTTGGCTATGAGGATACCATATCAGTAACCATGGAGGATATGATTCACCATTGCGCTTGTGTGGCAAGAGGGGCGAAAACTGCTTTGGTTATCTGTGACATGCCATTTATGTCCTATCAGGTATCCGTTCAGGATGCGGTGGTAAATGCCGGGCGTTTGATGAAAGAGGGACGTGCACAGGCAGTTAAGTTAGAGGGTGGCGTAGAGGTAGCTCCACAGATTCGTGCTATTACGGCTGCCGGAATTCCAGTATGTGCCCATCTGGGACTGACACCTCAGTCAGTGAATGCCTTTGGCGGATATAAGGTGCAAGGCAAGAGTGAAGAGGCAGCAAAGAAACTGGTAGAAGACGCAATGGCAGTGCAGGAAGCAGGTGCTTTTGCTGTGGTATTGGAATGTGTGCCGTCCAAACTGGCGGCTTTAGTGACCGAAAAATTGGACATTGTGACTATTGGTATCGGAGCGGGAAATGAATGTGATGGACAGGTTTTGGTATATCAGGACATGTTGGGAATGTTTACTGACTATGTTCCTAAATTTGTGAAGCAGTTTGCTCAGGTTGGCGAGGTAATGAAGCAGGCTTTCCGTGATTATAAACAGGAAGTCAGCGAAGGAAGCTTTCCGGCAGAGCAGCATGGCTACCAGATAGATGATGATGTGATCGACAAGTTATATTAGGAGGATATGATGAAAATAGTAGAGACAATAGCAGAAGTAAGAGAACAGGTGCGGGCATGGAGACAGGAGGGACTCAGCGTAGGACTGGTACCGACCATGGGATATCTGCATGAAGGACATCAGAGCTTGATTGATCGGGCAGTAGCAGACAATGACCGTGTGGTAGTCAGTGTATTTGTCAATCCGATGCAATTTGGAGTGGGAGAAGATTTGGAAAGCTATCCCCGGGATATGGATCGGGATGCCGCCATTTGTGAGAGGGCAGGAGCGACCTTGATTTTCCATCCAGAGCCGTCAGAGATGTATCCAGAAGATTTTTCTTCTTTTGTAGATATGAGCACTTTAACGGGAGGATTGTGCGGCAAAACCAGACCAATTCATTTTCGTGGGGTATGTACGGTAGTTTCCAAGCTGTTTAATATTGTGACACCGGATCGTGCCTATTTTGGGCAGAAAGATGCGCAGCAGCTTGCCGTGATCCGTCATATGGTCAGTGATCTCAGCTATGGAATTGAGATTGTGGGATGTCCGATTATCCGGGAAGATGATGGACTTGCCAAGAGTTCCCGCAATACCTATTTAAATCCAGAGGAGCGCCAGGCAGCTTTGGTACTCAGCCGTTCACTGGCAGCTGGCAGAAAGTTATTAGAGAATGGGGAGACGTCTGCTGCTACTGTTCGTCAGGAGATTACTAGCCAGATTGAGACAGAGCCATTGGCAAAGATTGATTATGTGGAAGTAGTTGATTGGGGAAACCTGGAGCCTGTGGATGTGATCAATGGACCAGTTCTGGTGGCGATTGCTGTTTATATTGGTAAGACTAGGCTGATTGATAATTTTATTATAGAATAAAAAATGTATTATAAAAACTGTTGGATAGTGCAGGCTGTGGAATAGTATAGATTTCGGATTTGCTGTGGAACAGGGCAGTTTGCAGGATGACGCAGATTATAAGTATGGGAGGAAACCATATGTTGGTAACAATGTTAAAAGGTAAGATTCATCGGGCTGTGGTAAAACAGGCAGAATTAAATTATGTGGGCAGTATCACAGTAGATCCGGAGTTGATGGAGGCAGCTGGTATTCTGGAATATGAGCTGGTTCAGATCGTGGACGTGGAGAACGGCAATCGTTTTGAGACCTATACCATTGCAGGAGAACGTGGCAGTGGTATGATTTGCCTCAATGGGGCAGCAGCCAGACAGGTACAGGTGGGCGATCATGTGATAATCATGTGCTATGCACAGATGACACCGGAGGAGGCGAAGGAACACAAGCCTTATGTGGTCTTTGTGGATCGGGACAATCAGATTTCGCAAGTATCCCGTTATGAAAAATACGGAGAATTATCACCGGAGCAGTAGTGGGGAATGCCATGAAAAAAATAAGTTGGTTTTGGATGGTTATAGTAGAGATTCTTTGGCTGGTGCTTTATTTTTACATTCTTATTAAATTGCCTTTTTATGTTTATATGAATCATATTCATCTGCCAGAGGACTGTACCAGCTTGGAGACAAATGTGATTGTGACAGATCTGGCAATCGGATGGCATATTGAAGCGGAGAGATTGATTTATTCCAGCCAGGGGGAGGAAGCGATCGAGGATTATATCAAAGAGAATAACCTATTTTCTAAAAAAATTGAGATAAGAAATTTTTATGAGTCAAATGCTTATGATTACGATCATGATATTTTGATTCCTTCCGAAAAGTATCCTTATAAAGAGCGAGACGCTGAAAATTATATGTTATTACATTATGATTCCGGATACTTTGTCGGCATTGATCTTTTTTATATTATGTTTTTGTTGGGAATAGTATTTATGGCTGTTTTGTTTTGGCTTATGCATCGAGTCAATCGTTATTTGCAGAAAAAAACAGGAAATTCGGAGATACAAAATACTGACAATGAGAAGGAGAAGAATGCATTGTATGCGTTGATTTATCTGTGGAAATACGGGGATACAAAAAAATACTGACAGTGAGAAGGAGAAAAATGCGTTGATTCATCTGTGAAAATAAGGAGATACAAAATGTTGACAGGGAAAACAGTGGTATTAGGAGTAACGGGCAGTATCGCAGCCTACAAAATTGCGAATCTGGCAAGTATGTTGGGTAAACTGCATGCAGATGTGCATGTCTTGATGACGCAGAATGCGACTAATTTTATTAATCCGATCACCTTTGAGACGTTGACCAATCATAAGTGTCTAATTGATACTTTTGACCGCAATTTTCAATATAGTGTGGAACATGTGGCATTAGCAAAACAGGCAGATGTAGTATTAATTGCGCCCGCTTCCGCTAATGTGATCGGCAAAATTGCAAATGGAATTGCAGACGATATGCTGACGACTACAATCATGGCATGTAAATGTAAGAAAATCATTGCGCCTGCCATGAATACCAATATGTATGAAAATCCCGTTGTACAGGATAATCTGCAAAAACTTCAGAAGTTTGGCTATGAGATTATTGATCCGGCAGTGGGACTGTTGGCATGTAAGGACGTGGGAGCGGGCAAACTGCCATCAGAAGATGTACTGTTGGATTATATTCTGCAGGAGATCCGTTTTGAAAAAGACCTGTCCGGAAAACGGGTCATGATTACAGCTGGACCAACAGTGGAAGCGATTGATCCAGTGCGTTATATTAGCAATCATTCCACCGGAAAAATGGGATATGCTTTGGCGAAAGTGGCTGTACAGCGTGGGGCAGAGGTTACACTGGTCAGCGGACCAGTTCATTTAGAGCCGCCAAGGTTTGTGGAATTGGTGCCAGTACAGAGCGCAGAGGATATGTTTCAAGCTGTGAAGGAGAGAGCAGATAGTCAGGATATTATTATTAAGGCGGCAGCAGTAGCAGATTATACTCCACTGACGGTTGCAGAGGAAAAGATCAAAAAACAGGATGGCGACAGCAGTATTCCGCTGAAACGAACCCAGGATATTCTGGGCTATCTGGGAGAGCATCGCAGGTCGGGACAGTTCTTGTGCGGATTTTCTATGGAAACGGAGAATATGTTAGAAAATTCTCGTAAAAAGTTAGAGAAAAAGAATCTGGATATGGTTGTGGCAAATAATCTCAAGGTGGAGGGTGCCGGATTTGGAGTAGATACCAATGTGGTAACTCTGATTACTAAAGAGGGGGAAGTGGAACTGCCGCAAATGAGCAAGGATGAGGTGGCTGTTCGGATTTTTGATGAGATTCTGGGAAGAATGTTCAGGTAATACGATGAAAGACTATTATCCTCTGCAATATCGGAGAGTACAGCAAAGTGCATATGTCAGTCAGGTTGAATAATCAGAAAGGAATTTTATGTTATATCAGAGTATGTTTCAGAATAACGAGGAGCCAGCAGATACACATCTGAGTTGTTTTGGATATTATACGAAAGCCGGAAATCAATATCCGCTTCATTGTCATGCATATTATGAAATTTCTTTTTTAGTTTCTGGTAAGAGATATCAGATTGTGGATGGCAATAGATATGAGATTGAGGCAGGTAGCTTTTTTCTGATTCCACCATTACATATTCATGGATATCAGAATGTAGCAGATTGTGAAGATCTGGTTATCCAGTTTTCCAGTAATTTTTTGCATCATGTCAGTTCATTATTTGATAGACAACAGATGTTAGAACTATCAGAAAATCAGAGACCATATTTGATGATTTCTTCTAACATGGAGCTTTATTTACGCCAACTGTATGAAAATCGTCGTTATGATAAGATTGATTCATTTTGTAGAGATATGGCAGAGGATTGGAAAATGGTTAGCATGTTTATGAACCTGTTATCTCTACTTCTTAGAAGAGGTGAGATTTGTGTGCATGAGGGCAATGTAGAACAAAATGAGATACCTCAGTTAAAGGAGGTAATTAATCATATTATGACACACCCGACAGAAAAACTGGATATGCATGAGGCGGCACGCATTAGCGGAATTAGTTATTATAATTTTAGCCGATTTTTCAATAAAGCGACGGGGATGGGGTACGCAGAATATTGCAATTTATTACGAATTCGCCATACGGAAGAGTTGCTGATCCATTCTGATATGACGATAGATGAAGTGGCAAAATCAATAGGAATTGTAACAGCAAGTTATTTTACCAAATTATTTAAGAAAGCCAACGGAATTTCGCCGATGCAGTATCGTAAGAAATATCGAAGCAAAAAGAAGTAGTATACGTGATTTTATGCGTACACTACTTCTTTTGTTTAAAATATAGCTATAAATTGTACTGTATTTGCAAAATATTTATACTTAGTTGCAGGTATATTGTTAGTGAAAATAAACCATGATATAATGCGGCCATGATGAGCAGCAGAAATAGTAATCATGAGAGGAATGGAGGACATTTATGAAAAGGTTATTAACACTCATGCTTAGTTTGGTCTTATTATTAACGAGCTGGATTGATGGCGCCATTATGGGGATTTTTCAGGCGGATACCATGAAAGCAAGTGCGGCTTCGCTAAGCACTAAAAAAGAAAACAATGTTATAGTCAATAAGAAAGAAGGGCTTTCTTCTGAAGAAATAAAGGAAAGCCTTGACAATGGTATTATTATTGATGAAGTAAGTAAAAAGGTGTATAAGACGCCGGCTAATGCCAATCCTATTTCGTCATCGGTATTTTGTGCTGACCCCACTTCTGTTGAATATGAAGGAAGGCTTTATGTCTATGGTACGAATGATCATCAGCAGAGTGAGGAAGACACCACGAATGATTATGACCAGATAAAGTCTCTTGTGGTGTTTTCCACTGATGATATGGTCAACTGGATTTATCATGGCAGGATAGAGGTTGGCGAAGTTGCCCCATGGATTGCTAATTCATGGGCTCCCTCAATTGCATCAAGAGTGGAGGAGGATGGCCTTACTCACTTTTATCTTTATTTTTCCAATGGGGGTAACGGAGTTGGCGTTATAACTTCGACTGATCCTGTAGGACCTTGGAGCGACCCGCTTGGAAAACCTCTGGTTTATCAGAATATGCCTGGGCTTACGAACTGCCCTGCTCCTTTTGACCCAGGTGTATGTATTGATGAAAATGGTGTGGGATGGCTGGCCTTTGGTGGAGGTGCACCTGCCACAGGTACAGATATTCATACAAATTTACCCAAAATTGTTAAACTTGGTTCAGATATGCTTTCTTTTGCCAGTGATTTTGTTTCCATTGATGCCCCTTATTTTTTTGAGGCAAGTGAACTTAATTATATTGATGGTGTGTATTATTATACTTACTGCAATAATTGGCAAACTCGTGGTAAAGAGTGGGATTATGAGGGCATTGCTAAGCCGCCGGCATGTAGCATGGCATATCTTGTAACGGAAACTCCGCTTGATGCCGAAAGCTGGGAATACAAGGGGGCATATTTTTACAATTCAGGTCAGAACGCAGAAGGCGAATCGGGTCTGCGTTGGGGCAACAACCATACGCATTTCTGTACTTTTCAAGGTGTTAATTATATTTTACATCATACCTTGCTTTTGGAAGAATTAATGGGTGGTTCAGCAGGCTTTAGAAGTCTTATGGTAGATTATTTGCCTATGAATTCCCAGGAGCAGGATATACCGATTACTGCCGCAACCAGAAAGGGCGTATCACAGATTAAGGCTGTCGATGCATATTCTGAAAATAGTGGTGCGTTGCAATTTACCTCAGCGGATGTGTTCTATGATAAAGTAAAAAATCCTGCTGCAAAGAGTATGGCAGATGGTGCATGGATCATGGTAAAAGGGGTTGATTTTGAATATGGCGCAGATAGATTTATCGCAAGCGTAAAAGGAAGAGGAAGGCTTGAGGTAAGACTTGACGATATTGATAGTGAACCAGTCTCTTTCATTGAGTTTGACAACGCAGATTTTACAAAAGTCCGTAGTGAATCTGTAAAGAGTTTCGGAGGAAGAAATCATAATGTATTCTTTGTCTTTAGTGGGGAAGAAATAGAATTTGAGAGTTGGAATTTTACTAAGTCCAATGAAAATGCCAGACCTGCTGAAGATTTGTCCAACACAGATGTTGATGCTCGGATGCTAACAATACGTGGGCAGGTTGAAAACCCAGGTGCAAGTCTGAATACGAATCTTGAATTCATCAAGTCAGGCGATTACTCTGTGAAATCATCTGCCTTTGACTCTAAAAGCGAGGTGCTTAATCTCGGATATATCAGTCCTGATATAAACGCAGACTATTATGTATATGTTAAGAGTCTGACTCTTGAAACAGAAAAGGGTAATGTTGAAATATCCGTCGAAAAGAAACTTGATCCGAGGGATGCTAACGCAAATGGTCTTGCTAACGGATGGGGTGGTGCAGAAATCGGAAGCTTGATTTATGGTACGAACGAGACAGGTCTGTTCGCTGAGGAAACTACAGTTGACTGGATTGGTTATCGTATTGCTCTTAAGGTAGATGGCGAGGAATTGCCATTTACATCAATAACTTATAATATCTCAGTAAAGATGGATTCAGAATCCATTGGGACGCCAAAACCGACAGAGCCTTCAAAGCCGATTGAGACACCAAAACCGACAGAACCTTCAAAGCCAGTTGAGACGCCAAAACCGACAGAGCCTTCAAAGTCGGTTGAGACACCAAAACCAGTTGAGACGCCAAAGACTTCCACTGTCAAAATTGCCAAGGTTAAAGTTAATAAACTTACAAGTCCAAAAACTAAGACTATCAAGTTAAAGTGGATTAAAAACAAACAGGTAGACGGCTATCAGATTCAATTTGCGATGAATAAGAAGTTTACTAAATCGGTCAAGAAATATAATGTCAAGAAGGCTAAGACGACGTCCAAAATAGTGGGAAAACTTAAGAAAGGCAAAACCTATTATGCGAGGGTCCGTGGATACAAAAAAAAGGAAGCAAGATTTACTATGGCTCATGGAGCAAGATTCTTAAGGTGAAATGTAAGTAAATAATTGGATGAAAAAAAGAGTGTAATATAAAGTGTGTAAGTTGCTGGTTGATGATATACTCCAGATAACAAACTTACGCACTTTAAATTTGTTATAAGGTGCGGTATTCTAGAAGAAAAGATTATTAAGTTTTTTATCAGAAAAGGTGGAGACTTTTCTCCCATAAGAAATCATCTGTCCTCTTATAAACGTATATCCGGCTGCCGGGTGCTCTGAAAAGAATTCTGTAATTTTGGCATTTTTGTCACAGTAATCTTCGGCTTCCCTTCGGGAAAAACCATGCGTCATTAAATGGAGAATTAATTGTTCTTTTTCATCTTTATGCATATCGGATTTCCAATGATTATATATGAGGAAATCTTCTTTTATTTCATCATAATTAATAGATAGTGGAGTAACAAATTCTACTTTGTCATTCATTCTCACATCCACATCAATTAGTCCCAGTTTCTGCATAATATGTGCAGTTCGTATAGCAACAGCATAATCCCGTCCCTGCATCGTGAGTTCAGTTTGCCACTTTTTTTCCAGTCCTTCATGTTGACATAATTGCTGATAGTCCATACCATCAACATAAAGTCCACAGCTTTCAAATTCTCTGTTTGTATCCATACAGACAACATATCCACCTGGTTTTGCAAAGCTGGTCATTTTTTGGATAAAATCAGTGGGATGATCCAGATGTCTGAGTACAGACTGGCATATGACAAAATCATATTGGTTTTCGGCAGAATACGTAAAAATATCTTTGCAAATAAAGTTTGCTTCTATTCCCTGTCGGTTAAATAGATCTTTCCCCCTTTGAATCAGATCCTCTGCAAAATCAATTCCAGTGTAAGTGCTTCCTATGGGTAGATGAGGGAGCAAAAGTAATCCTAAAAATCCATATCCACAACCACAGTCCAGTATGGAAATCGGTTTATCAATATTCCAAACATGTGAAACCAGAAAATTGGCATAATCATCATTCCAAAAATTCTTTCGTGTTCGCAGAAGATACTCCAATCTGCGATTCCAAAAATCTTCTGTAGCTGTTTGCTCCGGAATATATTTTTCTCCATCCAGTGGCTTTATTCCTAATAGTTGATCTGTGGATACCTGAAAGAATTCTGCCAGTAATGGAAGAACAGTAATGTCGGGCATACTGACTCCGGTTTCCCATTTGCTGATCGTTTGAAATGACACACCGATACTGTCTGCCAGTTCCTGTTGGGTAATCCTGCTCTTTTTACGCAAATCAGCTATGCGCAATGATATTCTGCTCATATGTAAGCCTCCTGTTAAGAATATGATAGTTCGTATTTGATGCACAGGTGCATTATAAATTAGGTTTTTGATAGATAAGCTTAATTTATGATGTATTAAATTATATCATAAACGGTAGGGCTTGTATTTAGACAAAATGGAGAATATTTTCTCTTTCAGGGAGAGTCCGTAGGTTCTCATTTTGAAAGGAACAGGAAAAGAATTAGCAATTTAGCTTTTCCGGGCCGCTAATACACACTTAAAATTATCATCCCTTTTTATTTCTGTCAAGATCTCCTCTTCCAATTCCTGGACAGATATATTTTTCTCCCATTCCAGGACATGATCCATTATTTCAATAATCTTTGGGAGATAAATCATGGAACCGCCCCTGCGCAAAATACGTTTTACCATATCCGTCAATAAATGATATGGTATTTTATCGGGAACAACGCCTTCTATTAAAATTGGATATTTAATCTTCAAATTATCAACCAATCCTCTAAGTAAATCTGGATTGATCACTTCAAAATATTTCTCCCGTATGCAGTCCCCAATCTTTGCAATGACGTAATGTAATGTATTTTCATCAATACATGTCAGGTTTTCAGAATAAAGAATATTTTGATAAGACAGAATCATAAATTCTTGTTCGTCCAGTTTTAGTTCATCTCTGATTCGAAAAACAGGTAACAGAAATCCCTCATAAGATAACTGGAATCGTAAATCTTTTATTTCTTCTATGTACTGTTTGTCCGTAAAAGGGGGGCACCAGTTCCTTCCCGAATATGAGTTCCAGTGGTTCCAATGAATTTCTCAGATTTTCTCCTATAATATTCTGAATTTGGCTATTATTTTTTCCGCAGTTTTTTTCTTGGTTGATACCCAGTAAATAATCTGTACTAATTTCCAGCATACGAGCAATATCAGGCAGCATAGCTGTATCGGGGAGACTGGTGCCCCTTTCCCATTTGCTTAATGCCTGTGGAGTAATGCCAAGTTTGTTCGCCAGCTCCTCCTGTGTCATATTTTTGTTTTGGCGACATATGGATAATCTACTGCCAATTTGCTGTAATTCATTGACTTTGTTAATCATTTTTGTACTCATGTTGCGAGCCTCCTTCGCCTTCTTATTTCATTCAGTTTGAATACATCGATATCGATAATTATAGGATAACAGGAATCAAATGAATGTAAAGCAACTGGCAGTTTATCATGAAATCAACAGGACTACTTTTTTTTATAGAAAAATTGATGAAGATGTTATAGTATAAATGTATCAAACAAATACATTGGACAGTATGCGAAAAAAATTACAGTATTTCTTATAATGTAGAAAAAGGGGGAAAAGACATGCAGAATCCAGTAAATCAGCACGCAACAAAAAATGCAAGAGAGCTATTAAATTATTTGTCCGATATAGCAGGAAAGGCTATCATTACAGGGCAGCACACACAGACAAATGCCATGGAAGAGATTTCCTATATCAAAAAGATGACAGGAAAACAGCCAAAGCTTAGGGGTTTTGAATTACTCGCCTACTCGCCAAATATCAATTACGATAATGCAGATGATGCCTGCCTGACAGAGGTATATGAAAATCGGGATACACTTAAAACAGCGATGAAATGGGCACAGGAATCAGATGGAATTTTGACATTTACTTTTCACTGGTTTTCGCCACTAGGCGGACATGACAAAAGTTTTTATGCAGAAAATACTGATTTCGATGCAGAGAAGGTACTGATAGAGGGAACACCAGAACGGAAAGCTTTCTTTCAGGATATGGATGTCATTGCAGGGCAGCTTGTGCCATTTCGGGAGGCAGATATTCCCATTCTTTGGCGACCATTTCATGAATCCTATGGTAACTGGTTCTGGTGGGGAGCCAAAGGTCCGGAAGTGGCGCAGGAATTGTATAAGCTGATGTTTGATCACTATGTAACGGTGCACCATCTTGACAATCTGCTGTGGGTATGGAATTGCAATCTCCCGGAGGGCTATCCGGGCGATGAATATGTAGATATTAATTCCATAGATATTTATCCGACAGAATATTCTCCATCCGATTATCAACAGGAGTATGATGAATTGATTGCAGCCACATCAAAGAAAAAGCTTGCTGCGCTCGCGGAGGTGTCCTATATTCCGGACATTCATTTATTGGAACAATCGCATACACCATGGGCATATTATATGACTTGGTCAAAGGAATTTTGTATTGGGGAACAGTATAATTCTACGGAGAAGCTGGTAGAAATGTACCAAAGTAAATACGCAGTTACAGAGGGAATCTAAGAAGTAGGGGGTTATTAGCATGAACACAATGAAACAGGAAATAAGAGATACATTACTTAACAATATCCTTCCCTTTTGGAAAAGCATGAGAGATGACGAGCACGGTGGATATTATGGATATAAGAGCTATGACCTGGTATTGGATAAAAAAGCGGAAAAGGGCTGTATTTTAAATAGCCGGATACTGTGGACCTTTTCTAATGCTTATATGGAATTAAAAGAGGAGGAACTGCTTTCCTATGCAAAGCATGCGTACCTGTTTTTGAAGGAGCATTTTTATGATAAGGAGCGGGGCGGTGTATACTGGTCCGTGACCTATAAAGGGGAGCCGTTAGATACCATTAAGCATTCTTACAATATGGCATTTGCCATCTATGCCTTATCTTCTTATTATGATATTACAAAGGATGGGGAGGCTCTGTCTCTTGCAAAGGAATTATTTTCTTTGGTGGAGGAAAGATACCGGGATGAATATGGCTATCGGGAAGCCTTAACCGTAGATTTCCAGCCACAGAGTAATGAACATTTGTCGGAAAATGGTGTGATGGCAGATAAAACCATGAATACGACGCTGCATCTTTATGAGGCCTATAGCGAGCTTTACCGGGTAAGCGCTTACGAGCCCGCAGCGGAGCAGATGCGCTTTATTTTATCTGTTTTTCAGAAAAGCATCTATGAGCCTTCTAAGCATAGGCTGGGGGTGTTTTTTGACAGCAGGATGAACAGTCTGATTGATCTACACTCCTATGGGCATGATATTGAGACGGCATGGCTTTTGGAGCGTGGTTTGGAGATTCTTGGGGATGAAGGATTGTATGCCTCTATGAAGACTATTTTTTCTGATCTGGAGCATGAGATCTTGAAGACTGCTTTTGATGGAGAAAGTGTGGCAGCGGAATGTGAAGCGGGCAAAGTATTGGAAACCAGAATTTGGTGGGTACAGTGCGAGGCAATTATTGGTTTTTACAATGCCTATCAGAAGCGAAAGGAGCAGGAGTTCCTGGATGCGGCTTTAGCAGTCTGGGATTACACAAAAAGGTATTTTGTAGATGCCAGAGAGGGTTCGGAATGGCTGAACGAACGCTTTTATGACAAGAGTATTAATGTGGAGCAGCCGATTGCTTCTCTGTGGAAATGTCCGTATCATAATGCGAGACTGTGTCTGGAAATGATGAGAAGGCTGCCGGATTGCGAAAGTTGCAAAGCAATATAGCATCAGTTGGGGGCAGAATACCTTTTGACTTCAACATCATAGTATTATATTTTGGTGGATTGTATGGAGAAAACTAAGAAGAAACCAGGTCATACCCTGTAGCTTGCTACGGGGTATTTGACTTCGAATAGGAATATTACAGTGGAAAGAAAAGTGAAGTCATGTTATGATAAAGTATGTAGGACTTGAAGTTTCACTGACGCCAAGAAGGGTTACTGCCGTAACTCTGAGAGAAATGTGTAACAGTATTAATACTGTTTGCGAATGAGAATACTTTCATGTGTTATACGGAGGGGAGAAAACATAGATGGTAAGAAAATATAATTATCGATCCGTCAAAAAAATAAGCAAGAAAGGAATCCTGTTTCATGATGGTTTCTTTGTTGATTTCGAGTTGTGTAGATCAAATTTTGCAGAGAAACATAATATACATATGGATGAAGTCACTTGTGTTGCAGAAAGAGATATCACAGCAAGAGATCCATATTTCTTATTTTTTGTTGATAGTGGAGTTGTGGTATATTTTAAAAAAGATATTTTTGGAAGATGGGACAAACATTTTCATGATCTGTATTTTGGGATTATAGAACTTGGGTATTCTACTTACGATTTAAGTTAATGAACACAGTGTTAATTTAATTGATTTACAGGGAGGATGAAGGATTAGATATGCAAAAGAAACAAATTAAAATAGCCGTTATTACATCAATTATTATGATTATTGTAATTGCAGGCATTATGATTGCCCTGCTCATTCAAAAGCAGAAAAATAATAGCAGGGAGGTAATTACGCCTACTCCAGAAGTTACGGCTACTCCCACACCAGCACCGACGCCCACCGTTGATCCTCATGCTGGCAAGGTGCAGAGTTCTCTAAGCGGTGAGTGGGTTGACGAAAAAGTAGAAGCGAAACGACCATATGCAGTGATGATTAATAATATTGAATATGCCTTTAAGCATCAGAAGGGTACATCCAAGGCGGATATTATATATGAGGCATTGGCAGAGGGCGGGATCACCCGTATGATGGCGATTTATCAGGATCCATCCAAGGTAAAAAAGATTGGTTCTGTACGCAGTGCCAGACATTATTATGTACAGTTTGCCAAGGAATGGAATGCGATTTATTGCCATTTCGGTCACACAAAATATGCCACAGAAAAGATCAAGAAACTGAAAACCAATAATCTTAGCGGACTTTCCGGTATTGGCGATCTGGTTTATGAGAGAGATAAATCCCTTTCGGCTCCTCATAATGTATTCACTTCCGGCAAGAAACTGCAACAGGGAGCGAAGAAGCTGAAATATTCCCGGAAACAGAATCCGGATAAAGTAGCGGAACATTTTACTTTTTATGAGGAGGATACGGAGTTAGCAAGTGGTAATGAAGCGAAAAATATTACCTTACCATTTTCTAATTATTCTACCTGCAAGCTGAAATATAGTACCAAAAAACGGACATATGCCAAGTATGAATATGGTCAGAAACATATGGATACCCATTACAAAAAGCAGCTTAGCTTCAAAAACGTGATTATCCAGTTGGTGGAGGAGTCGGATATTGACCACAATGGATATCAGACCATGGAATTGTCTAATAATTCCGGAAAGGGCTATTATATTAGCAATGGTAAGGCACAGAAAATTACATGGGAGCGGAAAGAATCTGGGAATCAGATGGTATATAAAAGCAGTAACGGAAATGTTTTAACCATTAATCCGGGTAAGACATATATTGCGGTATATCCAAAGAGCCGGAAAAAATTTATTGAAATCAAGTAGAACGGGAAAGGAAAAAGAGATGTTTTGGGATAAGGTGTCAGGATTGTATGACTTTTTTGAAACAATATATAATGGCAAGGTGTATCGGGGACTTGGCGAGAGGGTAGCAGAAGAAATTAGAGAGAATGATATTGTGTTGGAATGTGCTTGTGGGACGGGAGCCATTAGCAGATATATTGCTCCGAAATGCAAACAATTAGTTGCAACTGATTATTCCAGGGGAATGCTAAAGCAGACTTGGAAAAATTGTCGGAACTGTAGCAATATTACAATAAAACGTGCAGATATGACACAGTTAAATTGCCGGGATAATCGATTTGATACAGTGGTGGCAGGAAATGTGATTCATTTGTTAGAGGAACCTTATGCAGCAATCAAAGAATTAGAGAGAGTATGCAAAACAGATGGCAAAATCATTATTCCCACTTATATCAATGCGTCAGATGGGGTAAACAAAAAGGCGGTTCAATTGCTGGCATTGGCAGGAGCGAATTTTAAGCGGCAATTTGATATTCATTCATATCAAAAATTCTTTGAAAATGCAGGGTATAGTAATGTGGAATATGATGTTGTTACAGGAAGAATGCCATGTGCTATTGCTATTATTACGAAATCATAATTTTCGCTTGGTGAAATGAGGGAAGTATAGATGGAGCGAACAAATTTAACCGATGTTATCTTAGTGAGTGGGATAATTATTGCCGCAATCTGGCTGCTTGTCTGTTTATTCTTAGAGGGAAAGAACCGGAAATACGTAATTATGGCAGGGATTTTGATTGATCTTGTATTATTGATTATTTGCAGAAATGGTCAAATGTTATGTGTCGGTGTGTTGGGGGGACTGTTTTGCGGTTTAATTCCTTTCGTTAGTACCAGAAAATATGAGATGGCAGTTCAGGAAATGAAAGGGGTCAAGAACTGGGTGGTGGTTTCCGTTATTTTTTGTGTTATGGTCTTTATGGTCGTTGCCATTGCTTATCCACATATAAGGTTTGTATGGAAAAACTAAGAGCTAATGATAGATGGGAGGATTCGTATGACAAAATTGGAGAAGGCAAATCGGTATCAGGAACAAAATCGGATTGATCAAAGAGAAAAGCCGGTATTTCATGTTACTGCACCAGTGGGATGGATGAATGATCCCAATGGATTTTCCATTTATCAGGGTAGAATCCACTTGTTTTATCAGTATCATCCATATAGCAGTGTCTGGGGACCTATGCACTGGGGACATTGCGTTTCCGATGATTTTGTGAAATGGGAGGAGCTTCCGGTGGCATTGGCACCGGATTCGGATTATGATGCTGCCGGATGTTTTTCCGGTAGTGCCATAGAGACGGAAGAGGGGCATGTGTTAGTGTATACCGGAGTGATGGAGTCAGCACGGGGGGATGGAACGAAAGAGGTTATCCAGCACCAGTGTCTGGCAGTTGGAGATGGTATTCATTATGAAAAAGCAGCGGATAATCCGGTAATTCCCACTGATCAGCTTCCAGAGGGACTATCCGGTATGGATTTCAGGGATCCCAAAATTTGGAAAGAGGGAAACAACTATTATTTGGTGGCATGCAGCAGAGATGCACAAAAAAATGGCAGGGTATTATTATTTATTTCGGAAAATTGTAGAAATTGGAGATATCTGTCAGAGTTGGCAGATAACCGAGGGAAATATGGAAGGATGTGGGAGTGTCCGGACTTTTTTTCCTTGAATGATAAACAGATTTTGGTCGTTTCTCCTGTGGATATGCAGGCAGACGGACAGGAGTTTCACAATGGAAAGCAATCGATGGCGATGATCGGAGAGTATGACAGGCAGACGGATCATTTTCGGGAAGAGCAGGTAGTTTCTCTGGATTATGGAATGGATTTTTATGCACCACAGACATTGCTGACAGAGGATGGAAGACGTATTATGATTGCGTGGATGCAGTCCTGGGATATAATTATCAAGCCGGAGGAGCAGAAATGGTATGGTATGATGACAATTCCGAGACAGATAGAGTTCAGGAATGGTGTATTATATCAGAATCCGGTTAAGGAGCTGGAACGGTATTATAATGATGCTGTCATATGTGAGGGCATGGAATTATCCGGAGAAACTGTAGTGCCGGGAGTTCAGGGACGGGTACTGGATCTGACAGTGGAATTATTATCGGGGAACTACGAAGAATTTACTATTTCTTTTGCAAAAAATGAGAGATATGCCACCAGTTTCCGCTATGATCGTACATCGCAGAAGATTGAATTTGACCGTACATATTCTGACATGACACGAGATGCTGTATCTAAAAGGGTAATGAAAATCAAGAAACCTAAAGAAACATTGAAACTAAGGTTACTGTTGGATCGGTTTTCGGTAGAATTATTTGTTAATGATGGTGCTCAGGTTTTTAGTGCAACTTATTATACGCCTTTAGATGCCGAGGATATTATTTTTACCTGCGATGGAACAGTAGTGGTAAATCTTGAAAAATATGAAATTCAATTAGACGAGGGGAGGAGGAATTAATCATATTCTCCTCTATTAAAAAAGTGCTGTAATTAATTATATGTTACTTTCACTAAAAATAAGCCTTGTGGCGGGGCGGTAAATCCCGCAGCTTTGCGGTTCAAGGCATGTAAAATATATGTCATTTCCTCGGGGCTTTTTGCCCCGATTCCTACTTCTAGTAATGTTCCGGTCAAAATTCGTACCATGTGATATAGAAATCCATTTCCATAAAAATCGAGGGACAATATATGATTCTCATTTTCTGTTATCGTAATCTGTTCCAAAATGCGTACTGTTGATTTTTTCATATGGCGGTTATCACAAAAACTCTTGAAATCATGCTCTCCCATTAGAATAGCAGCAGCCTGTTCCATGGTTTCCAAATCATAATAAATTTGACAGTTATGTTGTGTAGAAATTTCGTGTGTATTTTCGGTTGCGCCGGATGCTGCATCTGATACATGGCGAGAAAGTAGACGGTTTTGCTGGGACGCCAGTTTGCCAAAATAATCTCTGTCCGAAAAACGGGTCATATATTTTCGTTCAAAAATATTTGCTACAGCATGGTTGTCGATTTGGTAGCGGTAATGTTTTCTGACGGCATTTAGTCTGGAATGAAAACGAGGATCTGCTTCGGAGACAGATAAAATGCGGATATCCAGGGGAAGGGACTGATTAAGATATTGCCGGATGACATCTGTGCTTATCCTTTGACTGGTTTTAAAATTGGCAACCTGTCCCAAAGCATGGACACCGGCATCGGTGCGTCCCGATCCATGGATTTCGATTTCTTCTTTTAATAATTTGTTCAGTGCCGTTTCAATGCGTTCTTGTATGGTGTTTTCTGTATTTCCCTGTTTTTGCCAACCGCTGTAACGACTGCCGTCGTATGCGATATCCATTCGGTAATTCTGTAACATATATTTCTCCATTCTGCCGTCTTTTGGCTGGCAGTATATTTGATTATGTGATTCTGGTAATTCGCGCAATGAAAGTATTTGTTGCTTTATGTTATAATGAATGCTTATTGGTGTCAATGTTTTTGTTGGAGCAGGATTTGATAGTGATTTATGCTGGCATGGGAGGATATGTTTCATTTTCTGCAAACAATACTGAAATGTATCAAGGGATGTGATACAATGATAAGCGGATCGAGCAAGCTTGCTTGTGAGGGATAGGCAAGATATTTATATCCAGTGATTTTCCTGATGAATATGCAAACTCGGATAGTAGGATAAAATTAAAAGGATCAGTATCAAAGGCAAAAGCCAATGCGTCACAAGGGATACCTGAGCTTATTCAGATTGCGGTAAATGAACAGTACACTGAAAATAGGAAAAAACGGCACCAAAAAGATGCGAAATATGGATGGTATCGGTATGACATAAGGTTTGCGATGCCAGTATATAATGATCAGTCAGGTAAAGTGGAACGATATAATATGTATTTTGCAAATATGTTGATCCGTCATGCGGATGATGGAAAAAAATATTTGTATGACTTCCTCGGAATTAAAAAAGAAACGAGTAGCCCGCTTAAGTCATAAGACTGTACGGTAAAAACCCATTTCTTTAGAAAAAGTATAAGTGTTTTTATAAAAAAAGTCAATGGGAAAATTATACTTTTAAATCTAATATTAATACGAAGGAGAAATGAGATGTATATTCGGAGAATTTATTTACCAAAACCAAATGACAATAATGAATATGTTACCTATGAAAACCAACTTCAACCACGTTACCGTTTTGATAATGAAAGGCGGGAAGTTCTCTTTCGGTCGATGGAAGATGAGCTTATGAAATTTGAGGAGAAAGAAATTGCGGAGTATGTCAATTGTGAAGATTTATGCAATATTGCGGAAGGGATTAAAGGTATCATAAAATGAAGGAGACAGAAGCTGTACTATATGTTCGGGGAAAATTGAAAGTAGGTGATCTGTATTGTTTTTCTGTAGAAGGAAATATTCAATTGCTGAGAAATGGATTGCAATTGCAGGATGAGCAGGGGAATATTTATACCATTGAGACAGTGGGAATGCCTCATTATCAATCCATACAGGATCATAGAAAATATGCACAAATTGGTATACGGGATAATGGGGAAAAGATTGGTGACAAATTATTCTATGGATTTTGTGAAGGCTAGTGATATTTCTGTTTTGTGGTATCCTTAGTTTTTACCTTGTATAGAATGAGGAATATTGTTGCGGAGAAGGAGGAAGTGGAATGACAGATACCGTCCAAATCACAGGCAGAGAAAGATCATACACGATTCACCTTCACACAGGTGGTGTGAACGATATCGTAGTTGTATATCTGACCATGCCACGTGATATTGCAGAGCTGTCTGAATTATATCAACGCATCCTGGAGCAGAGTGAAAACCAGGATTATACGATGCTATCTGTAGAAATTACAGATTGGAATGGAGAATTAACACCTTGGGAATTTCAGGAATCAAATGGGAAAATGTCTTTTGCAGGCAGGGCAGAACTGTTGTTAGCAGATTTGGAGCATAGCATTATTCCTGGTGTATGTCAGCAGCTTGGCATTGATCGGGAACAAAGTCGGTTTGCTATTGCGGGCTATTCACTGGCAGGCTTGTTTAGTGTATGGACCATGTATCAGACAAAGTTGTTCCAGGGAGCAGCCAGCTGTTCCGGTTCTTTGTGGTATCCGGGATTTTTAGAGTATGCTTTGGAGCATGAACTGCAGAGAGATTCTTGTGCGTTGTATTTTAGCTTGGGAGATAAAGAGGAAAAGGTTAGGAATCTGTATATGGCAAAAGTGGGGGAGGCGACTCGAGCACTTTGTCAGCAGTATCAGGATGATGACAAAGTGGAGCATATGGTTTTTGAATGGAATGCCGGGAACCATTTTCAACAAGTGGACAAACGGCTTGTGAAGGGAATGGCATGGGTGCTGAGACAATGCAGGAGGTAAATCGTGAATAAAAGCATATTAATTGTTGATGATGAGGAGGATTTATCTTTTATCATTTCGGAAATGTTAGAGAACTATGGTTATCAGGTCAGTTGTGCGGAAAATGGAAGCAAAGCTTTTGAAATGCTGTCAGATAATATTTATCATTTAATTTTATTGGATATTAATTTGTCGGAAACGACTGGATTTGAGCTTTGTAAAGAACTTAGAAAGGTTTCCAATGTCCCAGTTATTTTTGCCAGTGCCAGAACCAGTGAGACTGATCGTATCACGGGATTTGATATTGGAGGAGATGATTATCTTCCAAAGCCGTATTCCATGCAGGAGCTTTTGTCGAGGGTCAATGCTCTGATGCGACGGGCATACGGTTTTTCAGAGGAAGAACAGATAGAAACTTTTGGCAATGTGATCATAAATATTACTTCCCGAACTGTGACAAAAGACGGACAGGAAGTATCCCTTTCTCTAAAAGAATTTGATTTACTGGCTTACCTCTGTCAGCATAAAAATACAGCTATTTCCAAGGAGAAGATAATCAGTGAAGTATGGGGAGCTTTTTCACTGGTGGAACCATCGACTTTAACTGTTCATATACGCTGGCTGCGGGAAAAACTGGAGGACGAGCCAGCAAAACCGAAATATATCAAGACAGTTTATAAAGTAGGCTATATGTTGGAGGATATCGTATGAAAGGCAAATTGATTTTCGTTACGCTTCTTTTTTCTCTCGCCATCATTTTATTATCGGCAGGTTTTTATTTCTCTTCCAAAAGTGTAAGCTCTGAAGAGGAAAAATCAGAATATATCGTTGCCTTAAATGAAATTAAACAGCTTGCTGGTCAAGGGAAATATGAAAAGGCACAGGAAAAAATCAACGATTTACAGGAATATATGCATGGCGTTACGGAGCAGAAAAGCGGAGTGACAGTTATATGGATTCTGTGTGGGTTTAGTGTGTTGTTTTTTATTGTTGCATTTGGCTATATTTATTTTGCAATCTTAAGACCTTTTGACAAAATGAAGGACTTTGCGGAGAAAATTTCCACCGGGGATTTTAATGTTCCCTTGAGATATGAAAGAAGCAATTATTTTGGGGAATTTACCTGGGCTTTTGACAGTATGCGAAATGAGATTAGCAAGCTGCGAGCCAGTGAAAAAGAGGCAGTGGAAAACAACAAAACCATCATTGCAACCCTTTCCCACGATATTAAAACACCGATAGCATCCATCCGGGCATACATAGAAGGATTGTCCGCAAATATGGACAATTCCTATGAAAAGAGAGAACGGTATTTGCGAGTTATCACGAAAAAATGTGATGAGGTTTCCAGACTTACCAACGATTTATTTTTGCATTCTATTTCCGATTTAGATAAATTAAAAATAAATTCCGAACAGATTGAGATATGCTCATTTATGGAAAATGTCATTCATGAAATTGCTGCTGAACAAAGCGATGTACGTATTAAAAAGGCAGATTTTGCAGTCTTTGTAAATGCAGATAAAAACAGATTGATGCAGGTTGCCGAGAATTTGATTAATAATGCCAGAAAATATGCAAAGACGGATATTGACCTGTTTTTTACCAGGGAGGAATCTGAGATTGTCCTGCATTTTCGTGATTATGGCAGTGGCATTCCCGATGAAAATATGCCTTTTATTTTCGACAAATTTTATAGGGGAAACAATTGCGGCAATGAGCAGGGTTCGGGGCTTGGACTTTACATTGTCAAGTATATTACGGAGAAAATGGGCGGAACCGTAACAATCTTCAATCATCAAAATGGCTTGGAGGTGCTGGTAAGTCTGCCGATTTGCGGGTAAAGCCAGTATATAGCAAGTTGCGTGTAAACACGCATTGCTATATACTTTTGACCCTAGCATCTCAAAATCACATTAGAAAAATTCTTAAGGACTTCTTAAGATCTTTGGCGGTATGATTACTCCAGCTATTAAATATCGCAGCGTGTGCTTACCTAAATACTCATAATCTTTGACAACCAGAGTAGGTAGTATTAGATTTGTCACACAGCTATTTGTTTCTGAGCGAAAACAAATAGCCATATTCCGACAAGAGAATTCATAGGGTTTTCTAGTGTGGTTCTTTGCGATTAGTCGCTCAGAAATGAGGTTTTTATGAAAAAAGTGATTTTATCGGCAAAAGACCTGTGCAAAAGTTTTGCCCATAATGGAGGACAACTCCATGTACTTTCTCATGTGAATTTAGAGTTGTACGAGGGCGATTTTACTGTCATTATGGGGGCAAGTGGTTCGGGAAAGTCTACGCTTCTATATGCCTTAAGCGGAATGGACAGGGCCACAGCAGGGGAAGTGATGTACCAAGGCGGTGACCTTGTGAAGATGAAAGAAAAGGAGCTGGCGAAACTTCGTTATACGGATTTTGGCTTTATTTTTCAGCAAATGCATTTAGTTAGTAATTTATCATTATTTGAAAACGTTGCAGTTCCCGGTTATTTGAATAAAAATGTTTCTGCCCAGGAAGTAAAAAAACGAGTCGATGAGTTGCTGGAGCAGATGTCGGTATCTCATATCAAGACGCATTTGCCGTCCCAGGTTTCCGGTGGGGAACAGCAGAGATGTGCCGTTGCAAGGGCAGTTGTCAATTCTCCCAAACTGCTGTTTGCAGATGAACCGACAGGTGCTTTAAATCGAAAAAATACAATCGATGTGCTGAATCTTTTAACGGAATTAAATCAGGATGGGCAAAGTGTTTTGATGGTTACCCATGATATTCGGGCAACACTGAGAGCTAATCGGATTTTATATATTGAGGATGGAAAAATCATTGGTGAACTGACATTGCCACCCTATCAGCCCGAGGAAGAAAAATCTCGTGAAACGCAGGTAAACGCTTGGCTTACCTCGTTAGAATGGTAGGTGGTACTATGGAGATGATGACATTACTAAAGGCGAATATCCGGCACAAAAAAGGCTCCTTTATGAGTGTGATTTTGTTGACGCTGATTGTGGCTATGTCTGTTACTACGATTTTGTGCATCCGGGATAGTGCGAGGAAAGGTATTTTAAAATCCCATGAAATAACAGATACTCCTAATCTCTGTGTGTGGTATTATGCACACAAGCTTACAGATCAGATGGTGGAAGATGTGAAAAACCATCCCGCAGTGGCAAAGGTAGAGGTACGTGATTGTCTGCTTGGCGAAAAAGCCATTATGAATGAGGAAGAATACACCAACATCAATAAGTTGATGAAAGTACCAGATCATACGAAGCTTTTAAAGAAGGATCTCTCTGGTGTTGCAGGAAAGGCAGATGCATTGAAGCGGAGAGAAATTTATGTTTCCCAGGGATTACTTACCAACCTTCATGGAAAGGTAGGGGAGACGCTTACCATAGAAACACTGGCAGGAGACTATAACTTTACGGTTAAGGGGATTTTTCTGGATTCCATGTCAGGGGCATCGGTAATTGGTTGGAAGACATATTATATCAGTGATGCCGATTATGCAGAGATGAAGACTGCCATTGCAGCAAAGGAAACCGATGAGGTACATGCACTGGGTAAATGTTTAGATATCCGTAAGGCGGATAGCTGTAAGCTTACAGATGCCAAGTTCCGCCGTCAGCTTAATATTGATACTGATGTGGTAAATATGGGATATGGTTCAATTACCAGAGATATGTCGATTTATTATACTGCTCTTTTTCCACAAATCATTGCCTCTATTTTAATGGTGTTTATTATCTTATTACTAGGAATTGTACTGATTATCACGGTGCATAGTATTTCGGTGGAAATCGAGAGTAATTATTTGACTTTTGGTATTTTGAAAGCACAGGGATTTGGGACTGGTCAATTAAGGGCATTGTTTTTATTCCAGTATTTGATTGCGGAAGTGCTGGGTTCCCTTTTGGGCATCCTTCTCAGTATTCCGGTCATTAAGCTAACTGCCAATATTTTTGCACCAATTACAGGGATTCCTGCGGTGGTGTCGGTGCCTGTTTTTCCTATTTTATTAATCCTTTTGTCGTTGTTTCTTTTGTCTGTGGTTTCGATTCTTATTGTGACAAGGAAGCTACACAGCGTTTCGCCAGTCCGTGCTATTGCAGGGGCGAGAAAGGAAATCTATTTTGATAGTAGAATGAATGCTCCGATCAACAAGAAGTTCCTTTCGGCAAGTCTTGCCTTAAGACAGTTTACAGCGGCAAAACGTAGATATATTGGCACATTTATGATTGTAGCTATACTGGTATTTTTTATGATGACAATTACTATGCTTTCTGGTGCTGTCAATTCCAAATCAGCTCTTGATGCCATGGGAGCTATGGTGACAGAAGTTGACGTTTCGCCCCAAAAGCAGCTCAGTAAAGAAGATTTTGCAAATATTGAGAAGGAAATCGAAAGTTTTACTAAAATTAAGAAAGCGTATTATTACCAAAATTCCTATTTTTCCTTTGATGGGGAGGAGATTATGGGACAGGTGTTTCAAAATCCGGAAGTTCTTCCGGCGATCAAAGGACGTGCACCTATTTATGACAACGAAATAGCGGTATCACCCAATTTACTGGATGAATTTAATTTGCGTATTGGTGATGAGGTTGCCATTGGCTGGGAGAATCAAAAAAAGCAATATCTGATTTCTGGCACGGTTCAGCTGATGAACGATGCAGGAAGATGTTTTACCATATCGGATGATGGGGCAAGAAAAATTGGTTATGGACGGTGGCTTTGGGGCTGTTATTCTTTAGAGGATGATAGAGATCGGGAGAAAATTGTAGATGCACTGAATGAAAAATTTGGTGACGATATTGAAGCGAATGGCAATGGGGAAAATATGGATGATACCTATCAAGTTGCCATTGATTCCATGCAGTTGATTATCTATGTTTTTTCGATTATATTCTCCCTGGTGGTGGTACAAATGGTTTGTTCCAAAGCCTTTATCGGGGAGCGAAAAGACATTGGCATATACAAATCTCTGGGATTTACCTGTGTAAAATTACGCCTTCAATTTGCTTTAAGATTTTTGATGGTAGCAATACTGGGGTCCATGCTAGGGAGTGTATTGTGCTATGCCCTTTCGGGGAAGATGCTTTCTATGCTGTTAAGTGAGATCGGAATTACCAATTTTGTGGCAAGCTTTGATATCGCCACAGTTAGTATTCCTGTTTTCTTGATTTGTATCAGCTTTTTCATCTTCTCTTATCTGGCATCCGGCAGAATTAAAAAGGTGGAGATTCGGGAATTGGTTACAGAATGATGTGAAAAAACTAACTGCAGTAAGCGTTGTCTAACCCAGAAAAATAAGGCTTTTCCGCTTTTTTACCCTTGCTATTTTTAGTGAATTGTATTAGAATATTGTCAAATAAAATATCCAAAAGGAGGAATGTCAAAATGGCATATGTGATTAGTGATGATTGTGTAAGTTGTGGAGCTTGTGCAGGTGGATGCCCAGTAGGAGCAATTTCTGAGGGATCTTCTCATTATGAGATCGATGCAGATACATGCATCTCTTGTGGAGCTTGTGCAGGTACATGCCCTTCCGGAGCAATTTCTGAGGGCTAATTCGTTGCAATATATCTGCAGAATTACAATTACAAAGGCTGTGTATTTGGACGAGTAATCGTGCTGAATAGGCAGCTTTTCTTTTGATTAGAAATAGGTACTTAGCATAATAGAACTGCTTAAATTGGTCGTGAACAGTAACTTAAGCTGTAGGTGCAACGAAAAATATTTTGTCTGGCACTAGCTTTTCTATTAGACTGGTGTTATAATGTTTGCTGGTTCGGGCATACTGAACGAAAGAATATCAAGAAAATATAAGGAAACAATAGTACGGAAGAACATTACAGAATTTTGGCTATTGTAGAAATGAGGTGTAATCATGGCAAAACAAGTTGATAAAAGTATGATTATTGGAGATATGTTACAGATTGATCCGGGGATCGCAGCGATTCTGATGGCATCTGGTATGCATTGTATCGGTTGTCCGGCGTCCCAGGGGGAAAGTCTGGAGGAAGCAGCGGCAGTGCATGGTTTAACTGCTGATGATCTGGTAAACAGTGTCAATGAGTATCTGGCAAAGAAGGAAGCCTAGTATTAAAATTTCAGAGTAAGAAATTAGGGATGCTGGTGTTGTTGAAAAATGGAAGAGCAGATAGGATTTGACTTAATATCATATCCTTATCTGCTCTTGTTGTTTTTCTGTATACCGACAGCTTGTGTTCCAGTTAAGCACCTTTATCTGGAACAGTTTAAGTTTATATCATATCTTTCCCAGAATTTGCAGAGCCTGATCCCGGATTAAGGTATCAAAGTGCTCATCATAATAGGAAGAACTGGCGTAAGTATTGCGAACGGGTGTGCCGTATTCGCTGACGGTATTACATATTTTGCTAAATTCTTCCGGTGTATGGTCAGATTTGTGCAAAATCAGAAAATAATTTTTGTCAGTTGTGCTTGCGTTTTTATATACAGTGTTCGCGCCCTTATATTGGAAAAGCAAATGCTCACCCAGGGCAGATAACTGATCCAAAGAGTGAAATTGGTAAATTCGAATTAGGTCTGTCTGTTCTTTAACGGGTTCTGTCTTTGGTCTTGGGCTCATGCCCAAAACTTCCGGCAGGGAGATAAAGTCATCGTCCTTTTCTTCTACTGCATCCGTTTTGAAAGGAAGTGTTTCTAAGTTGGACATACTGTCCTCCCCTATTTCGTCAGAGAAATCATCATAGTCTATTTCTTCTTCCGTTAAACTGTCTATAAAATCAAATCCAGATTCTTCCATGTCATCATCGTATAAATCGTCCTCCGGATCATCCGTAAAATGTGAAAATCTGGTATCTAATTCATCAGGATCTTCTACCTTGGTAATGACTAATACTAAAGCATCCGGTAACATGGGAATTGCTTCAATCATCAATGGAATATCATCCACCTCAAATCCAAATTCGTAGGAAGCTTGCTGCATCATATCACGAAACAGAGCCTTGGCTTTTTCTGTACCATATGCCAGCTCACTGATGCGCAGCTCGCGATCCTTAAGATCCTTTTGGCTTAACGTACATCGAATCTGATGATCGTTTATCTTTTCGATTCGCATAGGCTCACTTCCCTTCTATAATTTTGTATTTGACAGGAAAAACAAGCTACCTGCCTATGTTCAGTATAGTTTAATTATTTTGATAAGTCAACGCAAAATAACGGTTTTTATAGCATATTATGTCGAATTGTATCAGTTATAAAAACTGCTTATGGATTTGCAATGATAGCGTTTGTTTAATTCGCCAAAAGAATACGTGGGGATAATTCACATTTTCAACAAATTTTAGTAAATCTGAGTAAAATCTGAGAAAATTGATATGTTTTTGGTAATATGTTCTATAATTGTCCCCTTTTTTTCTACATGGAACAATGCCTGTTAGGGCTTGTAGAATGGGAGGTTCGGGAATATAATATGTGCAGAGAAACGAATCCTGGGTAAAGGAGGTGAGAGGGTATTATCAGGACACGAAATGTGATCCATTTTGGGAGGAGGTATATCGTGGTGTCAAAGATAACAGTATCTGGGGTATGTTGACATCATATTTATCATAGTGATCTGTAATTAGATCTGCTGTCTGGATCTATGTTTAAATTATTCTTACTCTGAAAAAAGGTTCCCATAGCTTGCGTATCATAGGGATTCGGCTCTGAAAAATATTTGAATGATTTGCAAAATGTATCACATAGCTGTCATGTAAATCATTCTGTGGGAGGTAAGCCGATGGAGGGGATCATATTACGGTAGTCTGTTTTTGTATCTCAGTATAAGTCGGAGATACAGGCATTGTTAATAGACAGGTTGTGTCTATTGCGCCAAAATCAATCCTTCAAAAATAGCAGATTTTGAGAGGGATCGGTTTCGATTCTTCTCAAAATTGCTTATTGGACAGAAAAGTGTTATACTGTTATATATGTGCAATTGTAGCTGTAGCAAGTCAATCCAATAGAAACCAGGGGGATTAACGAATGAAGAACAAGAAACCTGTGATAATGGGAGTATTAGTTGTAGTTTTAGTGGCACTGATCGCAGTGACAGTTCATTTGATTAAAGTAAATACACCGAGCAAGACTCATATGTCTCTACAGAAATATTATTCGGTGGAGAGTGGGCAGGCAAAGGTCATTCTCAATGATCAGATTACGGACGCTGGTGTTTTGTGTGACAATGGTAAATTTTATCTGGATATTATATTTGTAAATGAATACCTGAATCCACGGTTTTATTGGGATACTGCTGAGAATACATTGCTTTATACCACATCTACTGCGATGATTCAGACGGATCTGGACAGCCAGGATGTGTATATTAATAAGAGTAAAGAGTCTAAGGATTATGTTACAGTAAAGACAGACGGTCAGACAGCGTATGTTGCATTGGATTATATCAAAGAATATACAGCATTAGATTATAAAACATACCAGTCACCGGATCGAGTTGTGATCCGGAATATATATAATGAGGATATTTCTTATTATGATGTTAAGAAAGACGCTGCATTGCGTGTAGAACCAAATATCAAGAGTGATATTCTGGTAGACCTTAAGGAAAAAGATCAAGTCAGAGTGCTGACAGGGAATGCTCAGGATACCAAGAAAGAGAGCAGCAAGGAAGAAGATGCGGATAAGCAGGATGTGTCTGCCGAGGAATCTTCTACCCCAAATAAAGAAGATACCAAGGAAAAAAAGGAAAGTAAAAAACAGACAAAAGAGTTAAAAGAAGATAAATCATTCGTTCAGGTTATGTCAGAAGATGGTGTGATTGGTTATGTTAAGAAAGATCACTTGGGTAGTGAATACAAGGATCAGAGCAAGACGGACTTCCAGGAGGAGACATATAGTCATATTCTCATGGATGAAAAAGTAGTCCTGGCATGGCATCAGGTTACCAATCAAACCGCAAATGCTCAGCTGACTAATGTTCTTGCCAGCACCAAAGGGGTCAATGTTGTTGCACCAACATGGTTCCAGACTTCTGACAATAAAGGAAATATTTCTTCTTTGGCATCGGATGCCTATGTGCAGGCAGCACATAGAGCGGGTGTAAAAGTATGGGCATTGTGCGATGATTTTGCTGCTAATATGAAAATTGGAAAAGTACTATCCGTTTCCAGCCGGAGACAGAGACTGGCGAAGAATCTGACAGCAGAAGCAATCCGTTACAGTTTGGATGGTATTAATATAGATTTTGAGAATGTAAAGCAGGAAAATGGAAAAGATTTTGTCCAGTTTATCCGGGAATTAGGGATTATGTGTCGGAATAATGGGATCTCCCTATCTATTGATAATTATCCGCTCCGGGATTTTAATGCGTATTATGATCGGGCAGAGCAGGCAGCTGTAGCCGATTATGTGATTACCATGGCATATGATGAATATTATTCTGGATCAGAGCAGGCGGGACCGGTATCATCACTGAGTTATGTGACCAGTTCAATTTCTTTATTGGACGGCGTGATACCAGCAGAGCAGCATGTTGTTGCATTACCGTTTTATTCTCGGTTGTGGGCAGAGAAGACCAACAATGGAAAAGTAGAATTGTCCTGTGAAGCATATTCTATGAGAGGAGCACAGGAAGTGGTTGCTGACTCCAAGGCAGAACTCAAGTGGGATGATGCGACCAGCATGAATTATCTGGAATACAAAAAAGGAAAAGTATTATATAAAATGTGGGTAGAAGATGAAAAGTCTTTGGAGGAGAAGATGAAGGCAGTATCCGATTCTGGTGTTGGTGGCATGGCATTTTGGAAGTTGGGATTGGATCAAGCTGAGATTTGGGAAAAAATAGTAAAATATTCCAAATGAAAAGCAGCAAATTCTTTCAAAAATTAGTTTAATCAGGCATATCTTAAACGAATGGAAACTAAGAATTCTTCATAAAATGATAGAAATAGGAGAAACTTAGGAGTAGTAGCTTGAACAAAATGAAAGAATTATTAAAAAAATATGGAATAGGGATTGGGTTAGGAGTTGCTGTTGCAGCTGGGTGTCTGGTTATGGATGTAGGAGAAAAGTCTGTAACGTCAGATCAGGCAAAGAATGCAAAATATACCATTGTAGTAGATAGTGGTCACGGTGGCATTGATCCTGGCAAAGTCAGTGCAGATGGTGCTTATGAAAAGGATATTAATCTGGCGATTGCATTGAAACTGAGGGATGAATTACAGAAACGGGATTGCCAGGTAATTATGACCAGGGAAAGCGATGAGGGATTATACGATCCGTCGGCATCTAACAAAAAGATGTCTGATATGAAAAAGCGGATCGAGATCATGAATGACAGCAATCCGGATTTGATTATCAGTATTCATCAGAATAGTTTTTCGGATACGATTTCCAAAGGGGCGCAGGTATTTTACCAGTCTTCTTCCGAGACAGGAAAGGCATTGGCAGAGTCTTTGCAGAATACCTGGAAATCCCGGCTGGATCCAGAAAACAACCGCCAATGCAAGGCAAATAATGATTATTATTTATTGCAGCATTCAGAGGCTACTATGGTGATCGTAGAATGTGGATTTATGTCTAATCCAGGAGAGGCAGCACAGCTGCAGACAGAGGAGTATCAGTCAGAAATTGCTGCTGTATTGGCAGATGGTGTGATAGAATACTTAGAGAAGCAGGATGGAAAAGAGGCACAAGATGAAAACACAAGTACAACGGATCAACCCGGAACAGTTTCGGAATGAGGAATTGGCAGAGGCATGTGAGATTTTACGACATGAAGGCTTGGTTGCATTTCCAACAGAGACTGTGTATGGTCTGGGAGGAGATGCCATGCATCCAGAGGCAGCAGCTAGAATTTATGCAGCCAAAGGAAGACCATCGGATAATCCGTTGATTATACATATTGCTGATAAGGAGGCTTTGCAGGATATTGCGGCAGAGGTGCCGGAGAAAGCGAAGCTGTTGGCAGAGGCTTTTTGGCCAGGACCTCTTACTATGATATTTCAGAAGAAGCAGCAGGTGCCGTATTCTACTACCGGTGGATTAGATACGGTGGCGGTCAGACTGCCCTCTCATCCCATTGCCCTGGAATTAATACGGCAGTCGGGAGTATATATAGCGGCACCTAGTGCTAATATATCTGGCAGACCCAGTCCTACCAGGGCAGATCATGTTATAGAAGATCTGGAGGGGAGAATTGATATGATTCTGGATGGTGGACCGGTGGGGATTGGCTTGGAGTCAACTATTATAGATATGAGTGGTGCAGAACCAATGATTTTGAGACCGGGATACATTACCAGACAAATGTTAGAGGATATTATTGGGACGGTGCAGGTAGATCCAGCAGTTACAAATCGTGAATTGAATCCAGATATTGTGGCAAAGGCACCAGGGATGAAATACAGGCATTATGCACCTCAGGGACAGTTAGTCATTGTGGAGGGTAAACTGGATGATGTGATTCATCGAATCAACCAGTTGATCATAGAGAAGCAGAGGGAGGGAAAAAAGGCAGCAGTCATTGCTACGGAGGAAACAAAAGACAGGTATCAGCAGGGCGTTGTATGCAGTATAGGATCCAGGAAATGTGAGGGTTCCATTGCAGCAGGATTATATGATATTCTGCGCAAGATGGACCATTTGGGGGCTGAGTATATCTATGCAGAGAGTTTTGAGGAGGATGATCTGGGACAAGCCATTATGAATCGAATGTTGAAAGCGGCAGGGTATCAGGTGCTTTCAACATGAGAAAGGAGCGTGATGCAGTATGAAGTATGACAAGATTATATTTATCTGTACACGAAATACATTCCTGAGTCCACTGGCAGAAGCCATATTCCGAGCAAAGGCACCTGTTGAAATACCAGAGCAATGTTCCCGGGGATTAGTGGTGCTGTTTGAAGAGCCAATTAATCCGAAAGTAAATTTGTTGTTAAGCAGATATCAGATGCCGGTTAGTGACCATGGGCAGTCCAGACAGATTGAGGAAGCTGATATTACAGAGGATACTCTGGCTCTGACCATGACATTGTCAGAGAAAGTACAGCTTTTGGAGATGTTTGGCAGTCGGGGGCATATCTATACCTTAGGAGAGTATACGGGCGAGGAGACGGATGTACTGGATCCCTATGGTGAAGGGGAGGAAGGCTATATTCAGTGTTGCGAGGATTTGCTTAGAAGAATTGACTTGATGGTGAACCGTTTGCAGCAGGAGGAGGCATAAGCAATTACTATAAGAGGATATATAAAAATGGAGGTAGAAGAAAAATGGTAGCATTAGGAAGTGATCGTGCCGGATATGGTTTGAAGCAGGAAGTCATCAAGTATTTGGAGGAACAGGACATTCCATACAAGGATTATGGATGCTATGATGAGGCGGTCTGCGACTATCCGGTATATGCCAAGGCGGTAGCGAAGGCAATTGTAGAGGGGGAATGTGACAGAGGTATTTTGATCTGCGGTACGGGTATTGGAATATCAATTGCAGCCAATAAGGTCAAAGGAATTCGTGCTGCTCTGTGTCACGATACATTTAGTGCCCAGGCAACCAGGGAACATAATGATGCCAATATACTGGCGATGGGGGCACGGGTTATAGGACCGGGCCTGGCTGTCAAGATCGTTGATACTTTTCTACATACTGATTTTTCAGGCGAGGAGCGTCATGTGAGACGGATTCAGATGATAGAGGAATGAATTAATATTGTTCATGGAAAGTGAAGATACTCCTGTTTATGGTGTGGGTTATATGAGATTGTCTAGCAGGTTCTTGACACATGCAAATCCTAGCAGTAAAATTGAATTAGTATGATGTAAGATTGCGAAAATTGCGAAGCAATGTAGCAATCTGTAGCATCAATATAGTATTATAGATCATACTCGTTATGCGAGAATACGAAAGGAAGTAATGTAAAAATGGCAAAAAAGGACATTGATTGGAGTAATTTAGGGTTTAGTTATATTAAGACGGATCAGCGTTATGTCTCGAATTTCAAAGACGGTGCATGGGATGCCGGAACTTTGACCGGGGATGACCAGATTACGATCAGTGAATGTGCCTGTGTCCTGCAATATGCACAGACCATCTTTGAGGGATTAAAGGCATATACCACGGAGGATGGTCATGTTGTATGTTTTCGTCCGGATCTGAATGCAGAGCGTATGCAGCAATCTGCGGAGCGCTTGGAGATGCCAACGTTTCCTGCGGAGCGTTTTGTGGATGCAGTGGTTCAGACCGTAGAAGCGAATATGGATTATGTACCGCCATATGGTTCAGGGGCAACTTTATATGTTCGTCCGTATATGTTTGGAAGCAATGCAGTAATCGGTGTGGCGCCGGCAGAGGAATATCAGTTCCGTATCTTCTGTACACCGGTAGGACCTTATTTCAAAGGTGGAGCTAAACCAATTACCATTCGTGTTTCTGATTTTGACCGTGCAGCTCCTCATGGAAGCGGACATATCAAGGCAGGATTAAACTATGCCATGAGTTTGCATGCTATCGTAGATGCTCATAAAAAGGGATTTGATGAGAATATGTATCTGGATCCGGCTACCCGGACTAAGGTCGAAGAGACAGGTGGTGCAAACTTCCTGTTTGTTACCAAGGATAACAAGGTTGTTACACCGAAGTCAGATAGCATTCTTCCATCGATTACCCGCCGCTCTTTGATGTATGTAGCGGAAAAATATCTGGGACTGGAAGTGGAGCAGCGTGAAGTGTACCTGGATGAAGTTAAGGATTTTGCGGAATGTGGCTTGTGTGGTACAGCGGCTGTTATCTCTCCGGTTGGAAAGATCGTGGATCATGGTAAAGAGATTTGTTTCCCGAGCGGTATGGATGAGATGGGTCCGATTACCAAGAAATTATACGATACTCTGACAGGAATCCAGATGGGTAGAATTGATGCGCCAGAAGGATGGATTAAAGTGATTAAATAGAATGTGAAATTATAGAGTTTGAGAAGGATGATTTTACGTTGAGATAATATAATAGGAGATCCTATAGGTAAAATGGTAGGATCTCCTATTTTTATGATTTTTCTATTTGACCAACTTGTTGCATTGGTTTTGATATTTTGATCATTCGAAGAACAGTATTTGTATTAAGATTACAAAATTCCCTCCGTCTGTTTCAGCAATAACAGCTTATCGCCAGGATGAATTTCATCCCGTTCCAGCTGATTTAACTCACGAATACTGTCAATGGTGGTATGGAAAGTCTTGGCAATACTCCATAAACTATCTCCACTTTTGACGATATATCCAATGAGACCAGGCATTTCCTGGAATCGATCCAGGTCAATCGGTGTTTCATCAAAGGAAGTGACAATATCTCCGCCGCAGCCCGTAAATACCAGAACACTTAAATTCAGCACTGCTTTTACTTCAATTTCTTCCCGATCCAGCATGATGACATTGATGCTGTTGATATCCGTCTGCAATTCATAGCTGTCGGTAGGCTGAATGTTCCGAACCTCTATGGTATGTTCAAAAGGAATGGATCCCTTCTGGACACCAAGCGGTCTGGAATCATCTTCGGAGACATAGAGGATTTCCACTTCCAATACACCCTCTAATAGAATGCCGTCTTCTGTAATGGATTGGTCGTCGATCTGGATCTTGCCGGAAGCATTGCAGATCTGTAAAATTCCTTCCCGATCCGGTTCGATTTTGATACGGTCTGCAATTCGAAGATTGCTTTGATTTTTTACACGCAAATGACGGGTGCATGCCTTTTGATGGTGAAGCTGTAGTTCGCATTTGGTGGAATAAGCATCTTTCAGATATTCAAAGCTTTCTTCCTGATAGAATTTCATATCCAGATGCAAGGTCATTTCCAAATCAATTACACGAATTTCGCCATCTTCATCCGGACGAAATTCCAACAGTTTTTTGCCTGGGGTGACAGCAATATCTGCTACCATGTCTTCGTTGCAGCCAGGACAGGACACAACGCCATCAAATGGCAGTTCAGTTTCGTAAAATTCAAGAGTACGCTCATCATCTTCCGGGGTATATAGTACAAATACTGTCAGATCCCCAGAGATACGGATGCCATCGTCGGTTAAGCGCGTGGTCAGTCCCTGCGGTATCATTTCATAATAGAGCAGGGCTTCACAGTTTGGCTTTCCCTTTGGCAGAGTGGTTTCTTCTTTAATACGAAATATGTCTTTACTTTGCATGGCAAGATTGGTCAGTGTCATAGTCTGATATTGCTGATGCAAGCCTTCCGGTGTAGAGATATCTTCCATTTCAGCCCGAGCCGCTTCATCCGAAACAATGCGTACACCAATTTCCAGGTCCTCGTTTTCGTCCTGGCAGCAATGTAAACTGAGAATGGAGCGGATACTAATTTTACGGGAGTTAATCAATCCGGCCTGGCAGTCTTCCAGATCAAAATGGCAGTGGATATCCCGTTCTGCTTCGGCGTTTTCCATATTAATGGATTCTTCAAAAGGAATTTGCCCCTGCATGGTATGTATCTGCCGAAAATCGGAAGTACTGAGGTACAATAGAGAAAATAGCAGTTGTCCACGAACAAGGACACGATCGGTCTCTGGTGTAGTTTCTTGGATCTGCACTTCACCCTGTACTTTGATAATATGTTCGATGTCCGGTTTGGTATCCGGTACATTGATATCGTCCTCCAGCGTCAACTGGATATCACTGCGACATTTTGTCTGATTGGTATGAATACGTTTGGTAATTAGTTCCATGTCATTAGCCCTTTCTAATCCTGTTTATATCTGGGGAACAGCGGAGAGTGCGTCCCATTTTCAGATAGGTCTAACATAATGTATGCAAAAAGACGGAAATATAGAACTTTTCACGGCAATTGCCTGCAAAGAGTAATTGTGATATGATACGCATAAGCACGAACGCAGAATCATTATCCGTAATTTTTTGTCTGCTTGCAGACAGAAAAATTACGGATAATGATTCTATGTGAGTGTAACGAACACCGAGAAACCGAAGGTTTCGAGGTGAGTGCTTATGCGTAGTGGATTCGGGACAAGCACGAACACCGAGAAACCGAAGGTTTCGAGGTGAGTGCTTATGCGTAGTGGATGCGGGACAAGCACGAACACCGAGAAACCGAAGATTTCGAGGTGGGTGCTTATGCGTAGCGAATGCGGGATAAGCACGAGACATTATTATAATGTAATATACAACAACAGAATGGAGAAAAGAATGATGACAGAAAGGCAGAAATCGAATGAGGAAATGCCGGTTATTACATATACCAATCATATTACTGTAGAGGATTACAATGCTCTGCGTCAGGCAGTTAATTGGATTCGGGTTACAGAGAAACGGGCATCTATTGCGTTGCAGCATTCTTTTTATCTCTGTGTTGCCGTTTGTGGAGATCGACCGGTGGGAATGGCGCGGATTGTCAGCGATGGTGGATATACCTATTTTATTACGGATGTCATTGTGCATCCAGATTATCAAAGTTATCACATTGGGACAGAATTGATTGGGCGGGTGTTGGCTTATATTGAGAGAGATGTGGTAGACGGAGAAACTGTGATGGTCAGTCTGATGGCAGCGTATGAAAGAGAAAGCTTTTATGAGCGCTTCGGATTTCATACCAGACCATTTGGAAATCATGGACCAGGTATGTCAATGTGGGTATCCCGGGATGTGACAGGGAAAGTGATTACCGCCTAGTGTGATGAATGTTAATGAAGCGAATATTTCGCCTGTTTAGAACAACGAATGGGAAATATCTGATGGAATAGTATAGAACAAAGTGTGCTTCGCACACTTTTGCGAATTAACAACAGCAAAATGCGAAGCACACTTTGCTGCGCCAGCCAGCATCACGAAGTGACGTCTTCCTTTGCTGGCTGTGCGCATAAATATTGTTTTTCAATTGTTGTCAAACGAATTGATTTTGGCTGGAGTCATAGTGATAATCAATACCAGCCAGTTTCGTGCAGATTTCATTTTCTGACAGATCCAGGGATTTGCATAGTTCTGCCAAAGAGGGATAAAAATCACGCAACTGTGTATTAAGATAACTCACTAATATCATGGGATCATTTGGAATGTTCATAGTGTTCCTCCGTGATAGCTGCTTTAGTTTTGGATTTTCTTATTATGCTTTCGTGCTTCCTCAATTAGACCAACAATTTTTTCAATGGAATTATTTAACTGGCTTTTTGCCATGGCTTTCGCATATTTATCCCGATCCTGATAAGCTGTTTGCACTGCATTCCATAGTTTCTCATTGGTGATTTCATTCTCCTGGATGACAATACTGTAGCCGGATTTCTCAAAGGAAGCGGCGTTGAGAATTTGATCACCACGGCTGGCTTCAGCAGACAGCGGGATCAGAATATTAGGCTTACGCAATGCCAGAATTTCACAGATCGCATTGGCACCGGCACGGGAAATCATAATATCAGCAGCAGCCATCAAATCGCTGAGTTCCTCTTTGATATATTCATATTGGACATAGCCTTTGGTATTTTGCAGGGATTGATCTAATTTCCCCTTGCCGCAGAGATGAATAACCTGGAACTTTTCTAATAATTGTGGTAAAATCTGGCGCACTGCTTCATTGACTGCTACAGCGCCCAGACTTCCACCGATAATTAAGAGCACTGGTTTTTGGCTGTCGAATCCGCAGAAAGCCAAACCTTTTTCTTTGCTTCCCTGGAATAATTCCTGACGGATTGGAGAACCAGTGAGAACTGCTTTGGCTGCTGGAAGATGTTTCATAGTTTCCGGAAAATTTGTGCAGACACGATGGGCACAGGGAATGCAGATTTTATTCGCCAGTCCCGGTGTCATGTCAGATTCGTGGATTACACAAGGAATTCCCCGGCTTTTGGCAGCGAGGACGACTGGAACAGCTACAAAACCACCTTTGGAAAATACCACATCCGGTTTCAATTTTCCCAGGAGATGTCTTGCCTGCCCTAAACCTTTGACTACCTTAAATGGATCGCTTAGATTCTTAGGATCTATGTAGCGTCGAAGTTTACCGCTGGCAATGCCGTAGTATGGGATGCCTAGATCGCCAATCAGCTGGCTCTCAATCCCATGATAGGAACCAATGTAATGAATGTCATATCCCTTTGCCTGCAGTTCGGGAATTAAAGCGATGTTGGGAGTAACATGACCTGCTGTGCCACCACCTGTCATTACGATTCTTTTTTTCATATGGATACTCCTTTCCGGATCAGTGGATATCGTCTTCTGTAAATATTATATGCAAATTCTTCGTTAACAGTATAGTATAAAATGGGATTTGTCGCAATGTGTAATTATTATTGTTGACGGTTTTGTGATAGAATATTTTTTGGAAAATATTATTTTTTTGTATTCATTTTGCTAATTGAAAGTTCTTTCCAGAGATGTTACACTGTTATAGAAATTATTATTGCATTACATTCATATATTATATAGTTGGTGCAATATGACAGATAAAGTGATTATATCATTTTCTAATTGATGTAATATGAAACAAAGTTACAGAGATATCAATAACTCAATTGGCATTGATTTGATAGAAAGGAGAAAGTATGAGACAAATAACCAGGAAAAAATTATGGAGTTTGTTTTTAGTTTTTACCATGATTTTGATTAGTATAGGAGAAACATTTACCATTTCACAGGCAAAAACTCCAGAAGTCCGATTTCGTGTTAAAACGAAAAAAATCAAAGTAGGAAAAAGCTATCAGCTGAAATTAAAGAAAGCGAAAGGAATCAAGATAAAGAAGAAAACTTTTTCCAAGAAAGGAAAAGCAGTACGAGTTAACAAAAAGGGAAAGGTTATTGCAAAGAAAAAGGGGAAAGCGACCGTATATTGTAGGGTAAAATATCAGCGAAAAGGTTCCAGGAAATTATATAATAAGAAAATTCAATGTAAGATTACGGTTGTTGCCGCCAGCACACCTAATGGTCAACAGGGGAATGGTACATCTTCGGATCAACCTGAAATAAAGACAACACCGGGAAACGGCGCAGCAGGTCCGTCAGGCCAGAATACACCGAAGCCGGGTGCCACAGACCCATCAGGCCAGAGTACACCGAAGCCGGGCGCAACAGATCCGTCGGGCCAGAATACACCGAAGCCGGAAGCAACAGACCCATCGGGACAGGGTACACCAAAGCCGGGCGCAACAGACCCATCGGGACAGGGTACACCGAAGCCGGGCGCAACAGATTCGTCAGGGCAGAGCACACCGAAGCCGGAAGCAACAGACCCATCGGGACAGGGTACACCGAAGCCGGAAGCAACAGATTCGTCAGGGCAGAATACACCAAAGCCAGAAGCCACAGATCCGTCGGGCCAGAATACACCAAAGCCGGAAGCCACAGATCCGTCGGGACAGAATACACCGGAACCGGATGTGTCAGCATCCTCTAAACCGATTTCTACAGCAATACCAGGCACCGGTACGACAGAACAAAGCAGGGACGCATTCGAATTGGTTCATAACATGGGATTGGGTATTAATTTGGGCAATACGATGGAGGCATATCGTGCAGGGGCATCTACCACTGCTCAGTTAGAGACATATTGGGGACAGCCGATTACAACACAGGCAATGATTACTGGCATGAGGAAGGCAGGATTCCGTTCACTTCGGATTCCAGTATCCTGGTCTAGTATGATGTCTAATGATGGGAATTATACCATTAATCCTAAACTGCTGCAGAGAGTGGAAGAAATTATGCAATATGCATTTAATGAGGATATGTATGTTATCATCAATATCCATTGGGATGGACAGTGGTGGGGACAGTTTGGAGATAAGGATAGCAGTGTTAGAGAAAAGGCATGGGCACGCTATGAGGCGTTTTGGACACAGATCTGTGATTATTACCAGGATTATTCAGATCATCTGATTTTTGAATCAGCGAATGAAGAATTGGGAGAACGTCTGAATGATGAATGGAATGATATAAGTTCAAGTGAGAAGCCAGGTATTTTGACGAAGGATGAATGCTACCAGACGGTTAATGAAATCAATCAAAAATTTGTGGATATTGTCCGTGCTTCTGGTGGAAATAATGCCAAGCGTTTCTTGCTGATTGCGGGATACGATACGGATATTGACATGACTTGTGACAGTCGTTATGTGATGCCACAGGATACGATTGCGGGTCGTATGATGGTATCGGTACATTATTACTCACCGCCTACTTATTGTATCTCAGGTGATCCGAATAATTCATGGGGCTATATGGCAAGCTGGGGAACGGATGACGATATTGCAGCGATGAAGACGCAGTTAGCCTTGATGAAGCGTAGTTTCGTGGATCAAGGAATTCCAGTAGTGATCGGGGAATATGGCGTGACGGATGCTAAGGCTGACAATGGAACTTATGTCCGTAAGGAGGGAAGGGATCTATTCTTCCAGACTTTGTGTGATTATGCCGTCAATAATGGAATGTGTCCGATGCTTTGGAATACGGATAATGTGTATGATAAATCCAGCTGTAAGCTGAAGAATGAAACAGAGGCTGCTATTTATCTGCAACTGGAAAAAGAAGCAGCAGAAACAGAGGTTTATACACCGGTTGAATTTGCAGGAGAACACCGGTGGAGCGGTACATTGCAAAATAAATCTTATAATCAGTATGTGACAAAGACGGATGACCAGTCCACATTTAATGTGGCTGGTAATGGAGGATGTTTTACAATATCTGGCATAGATTGGGATCTTTACCAAAATCCGATAATCAAAATGACATCCAATGGATTGTCGGGTACCAGATATTGTAAATTTGCAACGGAATACGCAGATGAGGGGAACTGGCCATATATCAAAACAGCAAATATCTATGAGGGTAATTGGTCATTGAATAACACTATTACAATTACTTTGCCTGCAAATAAGCTGTCAGGCAAACAGAACTTGTATTTTAGTCTGAATGGCGCTGATTTTGAAGGCAACATTACCATTCAGATTACAGAAAAATAATTACAATTTAATATGAGGAAACGGGGTATTTTCGGATACTCCGTTTCTTTTATGATTAGATTGTTCTATTTTATTTGGGAATTATACAAATATTTACTCTTTACTTTTTTCGATTTCGTTATATAATGATAAACGGACCGTACAAGTCTATTTATACGGTGTGAACAAAATCATAATGCCAGATATTATGATATAATGGCAGATATGACATTAAAAAAGTAAGGCACAGAAAAATATAAGGATACAATTAACTGAAATTCTGGAGGAAAGAGCATGAAGAACGGAATTGAAATCAGATGGCATGGCAGAGGTGGTCAGGGCGCCAAGACGGCTGCTTTGCTTCTGGCAGATGTTGCATTTAAGACTGGGCGGTATGTGCAGGGATTTCCGGAGTATGGACCGGAACGAATGGGAGCACCGATTACAGCCTACAATCGAATTAGTGAAGATGTGATTCGGGTACATTCCAATATCTACCATCCCGATTATGTTGTGGTAGTGGACGAGACATTATTAGAATCGGTGGATGTTACAGCAGGTCTCAAGGAATCGGGTGCTATTATTGTCAATACACCGAAGTCAGCAGAAGAAATTATCCCTCATTTAAAAGGATATGAGGGAAGAGTCTATACGGTGGACGGGCGTAAAATTTCTGTGGAAGCTCTAGGAAAGAATTTTCCTAATTCGCCGATGTTAGCTGCAACAGTAGCGGTAAGTGGAGTGATGCCACGAGAGAATTTTATCGGGGAGATGCGGGCGTCCTACCAGCATAAATTTGCCAAGAAGCCGGAGGTAATTGACGGTAATATGCAGGCGTTGGAAGTAGCATTTGATGTTATTGAGGAACAATTGCAGAGATAAGGAGGAACCAATGAGAACTGATGTTACAAAGATTAATGAAACCACTCCTCATCAGGAGCTGACAGAGGGCTTAATGATCTTTGCCGGTGGTACATCCAAGTCATTTAACACTGGTGAATGGAGAACCAATACCCCTGTTTATCATAAAGACAAATGTAAACAGTGTCTGTTGTGCACTCCTGTCTGTCCGGACAGCTGTATACCAGTGCAGAACAGTCAGAGACAGGAATTTGATATGGAACATTGTAAGGGCTGCGGAATCTGTGCAGCGGTATGTCCGTTTGGGGCAATCGAGATGAAGGAGGGACAGCAATAATGGCAATCAAAGAACGTATGTCAGGTAATGAGGCGGTTGCGTATGCTATTCGCCAGGTCAATCCGGATGTTATGCCGGCATTTCCAATTACACCTTCTACCGAGATTCCACAAATGGTATCCACTTATATTGCTAATGGTGAGATGGAGACAGAGTTTATTCCGGTGGAGAGTGAACATTCATCCATGAGTGCTACCATTGGTGCAGAAGCAGCCGGGGCACGTAGTATGACAGCTACTTCCTCTGCCGGATTGGCATTGATGTGGGAAGAGTTACTGTTGGCGGCATCTAATCGTATGCCTTGTGTTTTAACACTGGTCAATCGTACCTTATCTGGTCCGATTAATATTAACTGCGACCACTCAGATGGAATGGGAGCCAGGGATACCGGCTGGATTCAAATCTATGCGGAAAATAACCAGGAAGCCTATGATAATTTCATTCAGGCATTCCCGATTGCGGAGGATCCACGGGTGCATCTGCCGGTTATGGTATGTCAGGATGGTTTTATTACCAGTCATGCGGTGGAAAATATTGAATTATTAGAGGATGGAACTGTCCAGGAATTTGTGGGAGAATATCAGCCGGAAGAATATTTATTGAATCCGGGAAAACCGATTGCGGTGGGACCTTATTCCGTTAGTAATTATGCCATGGAGGCAAAGAAGAACCAGGAAATTGCTTTGGAAAACTCCAAAGAAGTGATTCTGGAAATTGCGAAGAAGTTTGCAGCTATGTCCGGCAGGGACTATGGCTTGTTTGAAGAATACCGTACTGAAGATGCGGATTATATCATGTTAATTATTGGCTCGGCAGCAGGTACGGCGAAACAGGCGGTAGACGATCTGCGTGAACAGGGAAAACGGGTTGGCGTATTGAAGCTGCGTGTGTTCCGTCCATTCCCGGCAGAGGAGATTGCACAGGCATTGCGAAATTGCAAGGCAGTAGCTATCATGGATCGTTGTGAAAGCTATAATGGCAATGGTGGTCCTCTGGGTAGCGAGGTTACGTCTGCATTATTCCGTGAGAAGATTATGATTGAGACCGTGAATTATATTTATGGTCTGGCAGGACGTGATTTTACAGTATCGGATGTGAACCATGTATTTGCTGAGTTAGAGGATATGGTAGAACATGGCAAGAAGATAGAACAGTATCAGTATATCCGGCTTCGTCAATAAGAGATTTTTACAGATGAACAAGAAGGAATACAGAGTGAAAAATACATTTTCACTGCATGATGTGCAACAAAGCCATCAGCATACATGCTGATGCAGGAATGAGGAGAATAATGAGTGATTTAAGTTTAAAAACAATCATGAATAAACCGGAACGATTAGCACCGGGACATCGTATGTGTGCCGGATGTGGTGCGACGATAGCAGTACGTGCCGTATTGCGTGCCCTGCATGAAGGAGACCAGGCAGTGATTGGTAATGCCACTGGATGTCTGGAAGTATCTTCTTTCATGTATCCTTATACAGCATGGGAAGACAGCTATATCCACAATGCTTTTGAGAATGCAGGAGCGACTTTGAGTGGTGTGGAGACTGCGTATAAAGTATTAAAGAAGAGAGGGAAGCTTCCGGAAGATGTAACTTACAAGTTTATTACCTTCGGTGGGGATGGTGGAACCTATGATATCGGTTTCCAGTCTCTGTCTGGTGCGATGGAGCGCGGACATGACATGGTTTATGTCTGTTACGATAATGGAGCCTATATGAACACAGGTATTCAGCGTTCTTCAGCAACTCCAATGTATGCAGATACTACCACTACACCGGTAGGTTCCCAGTCTGATGGTAAAATGCAGAACCGGAAAGATCTCGCCAGCATTATTGCGGATCATGATGTGCCATATGTTGGACAGACTACCTTTACCAACAATTTTATGGATCTGCATCGTAAGGCAGAGAAGGCGATTTATACGGAAGGAGCAGCATTTCTGAATATAATGGCACCATGCCCTCGTGGATGGCGCTATGATACACCAGATATTATGAAAATCTGCAAATTGGCAGTGGAGACTTGCTACTGGCCAATGTTTGAAGTAGATCATGGAAAATGGATTCTGACCTATGAGCCAAAGAAAAAGCTTCCGATCGAAGATTTTCTGCGTGCCCAGGGACGCTTTAAGCATCTGTTTAAGCCAGGGAACGAGCACCTGATTGAGCAGTTCCAGAATGAGGTGGATAGACGTTGGGAAGATCTCTTATATAAATGTGACCGATAATGATGAAAATGTCTGCTACGTGCTTGCACGGGGCAGGCATTTGTTACTGTATAGAGTAATTTGTTGCTGCACTGCAAAGGATATTGTAATCATTCGGATAAATGAAGGAGGGGTTGTATGCGTAAAGTACATCGGTATTATCTATTGCTGACGGGAATTTGTGTGGTTGGTCTGGGGGTTTTGCTGGCAGGGAAATGGGTTACCGATTCGTCATGGAACAATAACCATTCGCAGAGCAATGTTACAAGAAGGAATACACAGGAGGCGGGACAGGATCCGTCGGGAGATTCTAAGACCACAGCAGAAGCTGACAGTAAACAGTCGGAAGAACAGCGAGAAAACTGGATTAATGTTTCTGGTGATACCTTGGAAACCAGAATATTGCCTCCGGAAGGGTATGAACGAAAGTCCGTAAAGGGGGACAGCTTAACTGCTTTTTTGCGGACATATTCCATGAAAAAAGACGGCAGTGACGTGCGGCTGTATAATGGCAAAAAGAAAGGACGGAAAAATGTTCATGCCGCTGTATTTAAGCTGCCATTAGAAGATGTGGATTTACAGCAGTGTGCAGATTCTGTGATGCGTGTCTATGCGGAATACTATTGGCATACAGGGCAAAAGGAAAAAATCGCCTTTCATTTTGTGGACGGATTTTTGGCAGAATATGACAAATGGCAGCAGGGCTATCGAATTGAAGTGGGAGACAGTAGTAGCAGATGGGTAAAATCGGCATCTCCGGATTCCAGTTATGAATGTTTTCAGAAATATCTGCGTATTGTATTTTCTTATGCCAGTACCCTATCCCAGGAAAAGGAGTCGAAGCGGATTTCAATTGCAAAGATTGAACCGGGCGATATTTTTATCAAAGGCGGCAGTCCCGGTCATGTAGTGATGGTGGTGGATGTCTGCGAAAATGCAGAGGGTAGGAAGGCATTTCTGTTAGCACAGGGCTATATGCCGGCACAGGAGTTTCATGTGCTGAAAAACCCGGCACATCAAGAGAATCCCTGGTATTATGTGGACGAGATAACTTATCCTTTCCAGACACCAGAATATACTTTTAAGAAGGGGAGCCTCCGCAGACCAGAATATTGAATCTGCTTGTTTCATACTGTATCGAAACGATAACATTTTTTTTCAATAGGCGGTTTTCTTCTTCCTACTGGCAATGATTATATAGAACCTTTTTTATCGAATAGGAAATTCTTTATTCGGCATACGATGTCGTCATCGGCAGATTGGCAGATCGGGGTTCTGTATTGATAGAAGAGACAGGAGGAGAGGGCCATGAATATGAATGGGATAGAAACAGGTATGGTTCAAATACTGCAGTTGTCGGGAGGGTACCAGGAAAAAAAATTCCGTCCAGGAAATGAGAAACGGAGACGATGGATTCGTCGTGTTATTTTATGTGTTTTTCTTTTGTTTTTTGGTATTTTAGGAGTTCGTCGTGGAATCAATGCCTATCTGGCGAAGGAGGCAGAGGGGGAACTGCAAACAGCATCTTCTTATAAGAACATCTATCAGAGTTTTGAACGGGTGGAAAGTAATCAACTGCAATTGCGGAGAAAATGGGAGAATCACAGGGGAATTAATACGTCCCTCCATATGGAAGGGGTTAATTTGTCCTCTTTGATGTCCAGCGCTGGCGGTGCTATGTCCGCTGCTTTAGGTGCAGTGAGGGATGTAACAGGAGTGGGTGGAGTTGGAATCGGGCAGTATCATCAATATATGATGGCGGCATCAGAAGATAGTGGCAGTTCCATATCGGAGGCAGATGGGGATAGAGAGAATACGCCATATCAATACCCTCCAGATCAGCAGTATTTTATGGCAGAGCCGTCTCAATGGATTGCACAGGGAGATTATATTTATACAATTTGGATGAAAGGGTTATCAGAGGAATGGACAGAGCCGGAGCCAAAACTGGTTGTTTACCATGCGGTAAATGGTCAGATGGAGCAGATTTATGAGAGTGCAAGTATGAACGGTGGTTATGAGCCAGAAATGATGATATCGGGGAATTATCTTTATCTGGCAATGAATGATGATGGAAAGTATCCAGATGCGGATGAAGCGTATTATCCGGAGCATTGTGTACTTTATGTCTATGATATTACAAATCCGGCGAAACCACAGCGGATAGAAACTCTGGCACAGTACGGATCTTATTATTCTATGAAAATATCAGGGAAATATCTCTATATGTTTTCCAAATTTCAAAACTTCGCAGCACAGAGTTATAAGGATACAGATGTATACATTCCTAAAGTAGGCGAGAAGAAGATTCCCACAAAAGATATTTATATGCAGAGAGATCTGTATGGAACGGGTTATGTGGTAATAAGTGCGTATCGGCTTTCTGGTTCTGGTAAAACAGAACTCACTGACACCAAGGCTGTGGCAGGAACCGGAGAGAGTATCCAGTGGAACAGTGATACCATATATATTTGCAGTCAGGTTGTGCCAAAACGCTCTGACTGTACAGACCGGACTGGAGTGACCGTGTTGTCTTATGGGGATGGTAAGATTAGTGGTGAAAATCATCTTATTGTGAAGGGTTATATTGATATAACGCAGGAGGTGGATGTGAATGAAGCACGTTTGCATCTGCCTATGCAGGTAAATACTTACAAGGGCAATTTTATGAAGATTGAGGGCTGGATCTTTCCATGCTGGGAAAGCGCTCCGATGAAAATTCAGATGCAGGAAGATTCGTTCTGTACCGAGAAACAAAATATCTGTATTGACGGAGTTGGCGATAAGGTGCATGAGACAAGTGTGATACTTCCTGAAGAAAAGATCCGAAATACGGGATTTGAGGGACAGCTTTTTGAGGTGGATGATAGGGGGAACTATATCGGTGTGGGACATACCGGTAAGGACAAAAATCTGAAACTCCTGTGGTATGCTGTATCCAGTAAAAATAGTCCGGAGATTCTGGCAAGTGTGTCCTTGAGAGAATATTATTCCCCAGTCACCGATGACGGCAGACTGATTTATTTTGACCGGAGTCGTTCCCTGATTGGATTTTGTGCAAAGGGGAGTCAGGGAACTTATTATTATCTGTATCGTTACCAGCAGGATACAATATACGATCCAATAGAACTGCAGGAGCTGTGCCAGGAAAACTTTGAAAGCAAATGGCAGGCGTCTTGGATTCGTGGTGTGATACTACATCCGGAGGAAAGTATATTGTATATGGTACGAAGCGGCAATCTTCACATGCAAGGATTGGCGAAACCTATTTTTATCGAATAGGAAATTTCTCCTATTCGATAAAAACGCTTCGCAAAGATGCGCACTCGCACGAAGATGAAAATGTCGCTTATGCGACCGTGCTCGGCGCAAGAGTTTCGCAAACGAAACTCTTTATTATTATAGAAACAAAAACGAAATAATGGACAAATGCATCAGCATTTTAATATGCGCTGTTCCAGAAAGAAAATTTTTCCATAATTTTAAATGTAATATTTATCGATGTTCAGTTGTTATTATAGTGAAAGGCCTTTGAAAACCAGAAGAAGAGGAGAGGAGTTGGCAGTGAAGAGGTGGATTATGAAAAGATAGTGACAGAGAATATTGATTTTGTTTACCGCGTGTCCTTGTGTTATTGCAAAAACCAGAGGGATGCAGAGGACGTGGTGCAAAATACCTTTCTGAAACTAATGCAGTCGAAGCAGGAGTTTACAGATGATGAGCACATCCGAAAATGGCTGATCCGGGTGGCAGTGAATGAATGCAAGAATATATGGAAGTCCTATTGGAATCGAAATGTCATTTCGCTGGATACGTTGGAATATGAGCAGGAGACAACCAGGACAGAGGAACAGCAGGAACTATTGCAGGCGGTTATGGAACTTGCTCCAAAATACCGGATCGTTGTGCACCTGTATTATTACGAGGGCTACCATGTGAAGGAGATTGCAGACATGCTTCATCTTTCAGAATCGAATGTTCAGATTCGCCTGATGAGGGCGAGAAAGAAGCTGAAAGATTTATTAGAGGAAGAAAGTGTATATCAAAGCCGTCAGCAAAATTGCTGATGCAGGAATGAGGTTACGAGTGAAAAATAAATTTTTCACTCGCCAAGTTTGTGCAGCGAGCAGCACAAACATTGGTACATTAGCTGCTCGCAAAGGAGGCTCGCAGCATGAGTACAATTATGGAGAGATTCAATGAAGAAAAATATAGGGATGCCATGGATACCGTTCATGCATCCACAGAGTTGATAGAGAAAACTAAGGGGTTGGTTTCGGGGGAGAGCAAATCTTGGAATAGGCGTAAACGGTATCGCAGACTGGCAGTGGCTATGGGAACAGCGGCAGCCGTATTTTGCATCGTTATGACGGTTCCACATACTTCTGTTGCTAAATATGTCAAGAACGCTTTTCACGGTTACTGGGGTGCCAAGCAGGAGGTTAGCTCCAGTGTACAGAAGGGGATTTTTGAAGATGAAGATGAGCATGTGAAAGTGTCTGTGGAGGAGTTGTTATCAGATGAAATGTACGTCTCTGTAGTAATTAAGTATCAGGCAAAGGACAAAAAAGGGAAGGAGTGGCTGCGTAAGGATGGGATGATAGTTGGTGTGAAAACTTTTGAGCGCAGTCTGGGTATTTTGCCAAAGGAGGAGTCTATAAGTGGGGGCGGAGGAGGAGCAGAAGAACTGGAGGAGTATCGCACAGACAGTGTCCGCTATTTTATTTTGGAATTTGAAGGCGCATGGTGGTCCCAATCTATGAAAAAATGTGTGATGAGATATCCTCTGACAGAACATGTGAAGGAGACGGAACTGGATACCAGCAACACCAATATACCGGTTTATGAATATGCACTGAAAGCAGAGGGAGAGAAGAAACTGAGTCGGTTTTATGAGCCGAAGATTTTGCGTATGACAAAGATGACTATGGGGGTATATGGAAAAGATACCGGAATGTATGAAAAAGAAGGGTGTATGGATGCTATCAGTGATGAATTCTGGAAGAATGAAAAGGAAGAACTGAAATCTGTCCAGTTAATCAAGAAAGATGGCAGCTATGTGCCACTGGATATAGGATGGGGTATTGGAGGAGTTGGTAAGGATATAGTGGATAGATACCAATGTGATTGTCTGGTGGCAAATTCTTCCCTTTATGTGGAATTTGTTGAGGCATATGATAGCTATGGCTATAGATGGCTTGAGCCGAAATATGATATCAGGATCAATCCAGAGGAGATTGCAGGATTGTCTATATCCAATGGAAGAGGAAACGTAGTTTACCAGTTAGAGAAATTGAAATAAGCAGGAAATCGAATCTAATATAGTGAAAAATGGGAATTCAGGCAGGGTATTGCCTGGATTCCCATTTTGCTATATTGGAAAGTGCTCGTATATATTACTAAGGCGGTTAAATATCAACGTTTTTACTTGAATAAATTCATCGATATTTAACCGCCTTAGTAATAGTAGTTGTCAATTGATATTTTAGTTATTCTTTGATTTTATCAATATCCGTCAGATTTACACCTAAACTGGATAATGTCACTTTTAGTTCTATATAACGATCATGCATGGAATTATAAGTAACCATATCATTGTTTTCTTTTGCTAATAGCATCCAGTTCTGTAATCTTGAAAATTCGTTTACAGAATCTCTAATAATATCTGCTGCACTTGGCATATGATCACCCCCTACACTTTTTGGTTAATGTGTTAGCATCAGTATACCATAGTCAAAATGCAAAGTCTATTATAATTTACGCTATCCAACTCGGAAAAAAGCTTGTTAAATATTGGGTAGTCCTGTAGAATGTAGAAAAGGAGGGGATGATAATGGGTAAAAAATATTTCTGGAAAGGTTTATTGTTTTTCGCTGTGATAATTTTCTTGCGTGCAGCAATTGCAACGGAACCAGTTTCTGCTACTGCGGCTTCTAATACAGAGGAGCCTGCTGCGACGGCATTGCCAACACCGGTGGTGGATGGAAAGTTTGAAAAATTTACAGATGGCGATGCTGTCTGGACATACAATCAGGAGACAAAATGTCTGGTGATTTCGGGAAAGGGAAAGATATCTGTTTATGGAAGAGATGAAAGCATGGGAGATATAGATCCAGATTGGTACCCATGGGATGCTTATCACAAGCATTGTTATAGACCGAATTATGCGGGTGAGGTAAAAAAGATTGTTATTGAGCCTGGAATTACCAGTATCAATGCAGGGGCATTTCATGAATATCAATCATTGAAGACAGTTGAAATTGCGGATACTGTAACAACATTGGAAGAATACGCTTTTTTTCGATGCAAAGCATTAAAAAATGTTTCACTGGGAAATGGAATTCGGGAGATTAGTGAGGGTACGTTTTTCGGCTGTTCTACCCTGCCGGAGTTTACGATTGGTAAGAATGTAGAGAAAATCGGTAAGGAGGCATTTTTTTACTGTCTTGCTCTGAAAGAGCTAAAGCTGGATCCCGAAAATACCAATTTGCTTTTAGAATCGGGGATTTTGTATGATAGGCAGAAGACTATTCTGTATTTTTGTCCGGTTGGAATCAAGAGCGTTAAAATCCCTAAAAGTGTGCAGAATATTGCAGCAGGGGCATTCTCTTATTGTAAGAAGTTGAAAAAAATTTCTTTTGCCAAAGGTTCAAAGTGTACTTGGATTGGACAGGATGCTTTTTATGGTTGCGAGAAGCTTCAAGGGATGTTGTTTCCGGATTCGGTTCAATTTGTAGGGGAGAATTCTTTCTACGATTGCAAATCTATACAGCGGATTTCTCTGGGTAGCTCCTTTGTCGGTTTTACTTGGGAAGATAGTTTGAAGAAGGCGAAAAAGCATTATCAGGTACCATCCCAGTCTATTTTTGTAAAAGATTTTTCCCATGGCAAGATCAAAAAATACCAAGTGTCCAAGTCTAATCCACGATACTCCAGTCGGGATGGTGTTCTGTACAATAAGGACAAGACAAAGCTTTTATGTTATCCACAGGAGAAAAAGAACAAGACAGTTAAAATACTGAATTCGGTGCAGGTAATTCAAAAAGATGCTTTTCAGTATAATCGCTATATTAAGCAGGTTATTATGCCGCAATCTCTAAAAAAAATAGGATCGGATGCTTTCGGTTTCTGTACTAAACTAAAAACGGTAACAATACGCGGAAATCAGGTTGTGATTGGATCCTATGCATTTCGTGGCTGTCGGGCGTTATCCAAGGTGGATTTAGGAAACAGTGTTCGGGAAATAAAAAAAGTTGCTTTTTATAGCACAAAAATTAAGGAAATTTATATACCGGCATCTGTTACAAAAATTGGAAAGGATGCGCTGGGCAAAGGGAGTGATAGTAAGAGACTTCCCGGAGGAACCATGAGTTATACCGAACGAGATGTGACTGGTTTCAAAATCTATGGAAAGAAAGGTTCGGCGGCAGAGCGCTATGCAAAAAAGAATGGACTTGTCTTCATAGCAAGGTAAAAATAAGTGATGTTACTGTGTGGCAGGCTATTATAGAACAATAATTTAGAAAAACCAAAAGTTTTGCAGAATGAGACTTTTGGTTTTTCTATATGAAAGGAAATATCACTGTGGAAGATTGGAGTAGGTCTGGAAGGATTGTTTTAAAAAGAGCATGGAATTACATGGAATGATATGGTATACTGTTTTTGTGTTTGAAGATGATAAATCAGTACAGGAGGATAAGGTTATGGGGTTGTTTTCTAGAAAAAAGAAAAATCCAGAGAAAAATGAGATCAGTAATAAGGAACTGAAAGAAAACTTAGCAAATGCGGCATTAACAACACTAAAACCTGATGAGGACTATCAGGACTTAGCTTATACAACTTGTGAATTTGGATATTTATTTGTAATTGAGGGACATGGGCTGGAAGCATTATTCAAAATTATAACGGATAAAGGGACATTTTATTTTGCAGCACAGGGGAATGAAATACTAAGACTGCAATTTAATGAGGAATTATTTAAAACTACCACAGATAAATTCCTAGATTTACACCAATAACTTTTCAGTTATGTACTATTGTTTTGAGATTCCAATTGTATGAAAAAGGAATGGTAAAGAACTTGGCTGGGCTTTACAGGTTTTGTGTAATTTGTTATTATGATGGTGTGGTAAATGGCAGGAATTAATAATGAAAGTAGGTGATTGTATGACTGAAGGCGAAATGTTAAAAATATCAGTAGAGGAGTTTTCAAGATTACAAGATTATATGATAGACTGTGATAAAGATTCAATTACCTATAGAAAGATGAAAAGAAGATACATTGAGTTAAAAGTTATTTTAATGGCTTCAGGTGTCAATATAACAGAACTTGATATAATCAAGGAGTAACGATCAATGACTAATCCGAAACGATAAAGGTGTAAAGTCTTATGAAATGAATAAGGCTCTGCACCTTTGTAAGTAGGAGTGATAAATAGGCATAGGTGGCAAAATATATGAATTATTGGGTTATTTATAGGACAGGGGCAGAACATGAAGGTGGAACAGGTATATTCACAAATTAGGGAAATTGCAAAACAACATCAGGTGGAAAAAATAGTTCTGTTTGGTTCCAGAGCCAGGGGAGATCATCGAGAAAAAAGCGATATTGACCTGGCGATCTACGGTTGCCAGGATTTTTTGGAATTATCAGATCAATTGGAGGAAGAACTATGGTCGCTATTACAGTTGGATCTCATTGATATGAATGGGATGTCTGTATCAAAGGAATTAATAGACGAGATTGAGCGGGATGGAGTGATCTTATATGAAGCGGTTTGAGCAATATCAAAAAACATTTAGAGATATTGAAAAGAGCCTATCAGGAAGATTTGGAAAATGAATTTATTATCAATAGAAAGATATAAACAGGAATGGAGGTTTTATAATGGGAGAAAGTAAACAGGTAATCCGGAAAAAATTTCAGGACATGGAATTGTCTGCTCTGGGTATGGGTGCAATGCGTCTGCCAACTATTGATGGCAATGATGCACAGATTGATGAGGAAAAAGCATTTCAAATGGTAGACTATGCTATGGACCATGGAATTAATTATTATGATACAGCATGGGGATATCATGATGGCAATTCTGAGCTGGTGATGGGAAAAGCATTGCAGAAATATCCACGGGATAGCTTTTATCTCGCAACGAAATTTCCGGGATACGATCTGTCCAATATGGACAAGGTAGAGGAAATTTTTGAGAAGCAGCTTGAGAAATGTGGCGTAGAGTATTTTGATTTTTACCTGTTCCATAATGTATGCGAAATGAACATAGATGCTTATTTGGATGAAAAGTATGGTATTTTGGATTATTTGCTGAAACAGAAAGAAAATGGACGGATTCGTCATCTGGGATTTTCGGCACATGGAAGCTGTGATGTGATGAAGCGTTTTCTGGAGGCATATGGGAAACATATGGAATTTTGCCAGATACAGTTGAATTATGTGGACTGGTCTTTCCAGGATGCCAAGGCAAAGGTGGAGTTATTACGGGAATATCAGCTTCCGGTGTGGGTTATGGAGCCACTGCGTGGTGGAAAGTTGGCAAATATACCGGAAGCTGCAGCAGAAAAATTGCAAAAACTACGCCCGGAGGAAAAAGTACCTGCTTGGGCATTCCGTTTTCTGCAGACGATACCAGATGTTACAGTTGTGTTATCCGGCATGTCCAGCTATGAACAGATGCAGGAAAATATCGGAACCTTTGAGACAGATCAACCATTGTCTTCAGAGGAGGAGAAAGAACTTCTGGCGATTGCAGAGGGTATGCTAAATGGAGTATTGCCATGTACTTCCTGCCATTATTGTGTCAGCCATTGTCCAAAGGGATTGGATATTCCGAACTTGATTGATTTATACAACGAACATAGCTTTACCGGCGGTGGATTTCTGGCACCGATGGCATTGATGGCAGTTCCGGAGGAGAAGCATCCGAATGCCTGCGTGGGATGCCGGAGCTGTGAAGCAGTCTGTCCACAGCAGATTAAGATATCAGAGGTGATGGCAGATTTTGCAGAGAAATTAAAGCAATAATAATACCTGCGAGGATTCTCTTTTTGCTAAACGGACTACAAATAGTAACAAAACGATCTATTTAAGCAGGGAAGATAAAGTAGGAAAGTCGCTTGACAAATCCTTTCAATCCGACTAATATATATCACATATGAAAGAGACGTTGACGGAGACAGTAGCCTTCTGAAAAAGCCATAGTGAGTCCGGGATAGTGGAAATCGGATGCGGAGTAAGAGTAGGCGAACATCACTCCTGAGTTGCACAGTGGAAAATGACAGTTGGTCATGAGTATATTTTGCCGGCACCCACCGTTATCAGGGTTGTGTATCGAATGTGGTCGCATTCCGTACATCAGATAGGTGGTTACGAAGCTTATACTCTCGTCCTATCCAGGACGGGAGTTTTTTTATCCTAACAAAAAAGCAAATAGTTATGAAATATGGAGGTAAATCAAATGTACGAAAAAGTATCGACAGAACTGAATTTTGTTGACCGTGAGAAAAATGTGGGCAAATTCTGGCGCAACCAGAAAATTTTTGAGAAATCCATGAAGGCAAGAGAGGGAAATCCGGTTTATACCTTTTACGATGGACCGCCTACCGCCAATGGAAAGCCTCATATCGGGCATGTGTTAACCCGTGTTATCAAGGATATGATTCCACGTTACAAAACTATGAAAGGTTATATGGTGCCACGAAAGGCTGGTTGGGATACCCATGGTCTGCCGGTAGAACTGGAAGTGGAGAAAATGCTGGGACTGGATGGCAAAGACCAGATCGAAAAATATGGTATGGAGCCATTTATCAAGCAGTGTAAAGAATCTGTATGGAAATACAAAGGAATGTGGGAGGATTTCTCTGGCACGGTTGGTTTTTGGGCTGATATGGAGAATCCATATGTCACCTATGACGATAACTTTATTGAGTCAGAATGGTGGGCATTAAAGGAAATCTGGGATAAGAAATTATTATATAAGGGATTTAAGATTGTACCTTACTGTCCGAGATGTGGGACACCACTGTCGGCACAGGAGGTAGCCCAGGGATACAAGACAGTTAAGGAGCGTTCTGCTATTGTACGCTTCAAGGTAGTAGGCGAAGACGCTTATTTCCTGGCATGGACCACTACACCTTGGACTTTGCCATCTAATGTGGCTCTCTGCGTGAATCCGGAGGATGCTTATATCAAGGTAAAGGCTGCAGATGGATACACTTATTATATCGCAGAAGCATTGGCTGACACAGTATTAGGTAAATTGGGAGATGACGAAAGCGGTGTTAAGGCATATGAAGTTCTGGAAAGTTATACGGGTAAAGATCTGGAACACAAAGAATACGAGGCGTTATATGCCTGTGCCAAGGAATGTGCGGACAAGCAGCACAAGAAAGGTTTCTATGTGACTTGTGACAGTTATGTTACTATGTCAGATGGTACTGGTATCGTACACATTGCTCCAGCCTTTGGTGAGGATGATGCCAATGTGGGACGGAACTATGATCTGCCGTTCGTACAGTTTGTTACTGAAAAGGGTGAAATGAGCGAGGAGACACCGTTTGCCGGACTCTTTGTGAAGAAAGCAGATCTGGAAGTATTAAAAGATTTGGAAGCAAAAGAGCAGCTTTTTGATGCCCCTAAATTTGAACATGATTATCCACACTGTTGGAGATGCGATACACCGTTAATCTACTATGCGAGAGAGTCCTGGTTTATCAAGATGACAGCAGTACGTGAAGATTTGATCCGCAATAACAATACCGTCAACTGGATTCCAGAGTCCATCGGAACCGGTCGTTTTGGAAACTGGTTAGAGAATATTCAGGATTGGGGCATTTCCCGTAACCGTTATTGGGGTACTCCGTTAAATATCTGGGAGTGCGAAGGCTGCGGCAAGCAGGAATCCATCGGCAGTCGTGCAGAATTAGCAGAGCGCAGTGGTAATCCGGACAATGCTACCATCGAGTTGCATCGTCCATATATTGATAATGTCACATTTACCTGTCCGGACTGCGGCGGCACCATGAAACGTGTACCAGAGGTAATTGACTGTTGGTTTGATAGTGGAGCCATGCCATTTGCACAGCATCATTATCCATTTGAGAATAAAGATCTGTTCGAGCAGCAGTTCCCGGCACAGTTTATCTCTGAGGCAGTGGATCAGACCCGTGGATGGTTCTATTCCCTGATGGCAGAGTCCACTTTGCTGTTTAACAAGGCACCATATGAGAATGTCATTGTACTGGGATTGGTGCAGGATGAGAATGGACAGAAGATGAGCAAGTCCAAAGGAAATGTAGTAGATCCGTTTGAATCATTAGAGAAATATGGTGCGGATGCGATCCGTTGGTATTTCTATATCAACAGTGCGCCATGGCTGCCAAACCGTTTCCATGGCAAGGCAGTGCAGGAGGGACAGCGTAAGTTTATGGGTACTCTTTGGAACACCTACGCATTCTTTGTACTCTATGCGAATATTGATAACTTTGATGCTACAAAATATACATTAGATTATGATCAGCTTCCGGTTATGGATAAATGGCTGTTGTCCCGCTTAAACAGCACGGTTAAGGCTGTGGATGAAAACCTGGATGCCTACAAGATTCCAGAGACAGCACGTGCGCTGCAGGAATTTGTGGACGAGATGAGTAATTGGTATGTGCGTCGCTGTCGTGACCGTTTCTGGGCAAAGGGCATGGAGCAGGATAAGATTAACGCATACATGACTCTTTACACTGCATTGGTTACTATTGCAAAGGCTGCTGCACCAATGATTCCATTTATGACAGAGGATATTTATCGTAATCTGGTATGCTCCATTGATGCAAACGCAATAGAAAGTGTACATCTGTGTGATTTCCCAGAGGTACAGGAAACATGGATCAACGCAGAACTGGAAGCAGATATGGAAGTGGTATTAGAGACGGTAGTCTTAGGACGTGCCTGCCGAAATACAGCCAATATCAAGAACCGTCAGCCAATCGGTCAGATGTACGTAAAAGCGGACAAGAGTCTTTCTGAGTTCTATCTGGATATTATTAAGGATGAATTAAATGTCAAAGAGATTAATCAGACAGAAGATGTCAGCACCTTGACCACCTATACATTCAAACCGAAGCTTAAAACTCTGGGACGTCGCTTTGGTAAAAACATTAATGCCGTTAAAGAAATCTTAGCTGGATTAGATGGTCAGAAGGCAATGGCAGAATTAAAAGAGCAGGGAACTCTGACGATTATGGTAGATGGTAATGCGGAAGCTTTGGCAGAAGAAGATTTGTTGATCGAAACCGCCCAGATGGAGGGCTTGGTTTCCGACAGCGATCATGGTATTACCGTGGTTCTGGATACCAATATGACACCAGAATTATTAGAGGAAGGTTTTGTGCGTGAGATTACCAGCAAGATCCAGACTATGCGTAAGGATGCTGGTTTTGAAGTGACAGACCATATTCGTGTCAGCATGCAGGATAATGATAAGGTCAGCGAGACGATCCGTAATAATGCAGACCAGATCCAGTCTGATGTATTGGCGGATGAAGTTGTCTATGATGCAGCTAAAGGATTTACCAAGGAATGGAATATCAATGGCGAGAAGGTTACGCTGGGTGTAGAGAAGCTGTGATGGAAGTGAAGTTTTACTAACGTATGAAAAATGTTATGTGAAGTGAAACGAAATCAAGTCTGGAAGAAATTTGCAACAGCATAAATGCAACAGCATAAATGCTGTGCAAGTTCTTCATATCGAGAACTTTGGAACAGTAGCGTTGAAACGGAGGTAAATAATGAGCATAAAAATTGGAATATTAGGTTATGGAAACTTAGGACGAGGTGTGGAATGCGCCATTAAACAGAATGCAGATATGGAATTGGTGGCAGTTTTTACGAGACGGGATCCGGGCAGTGTGAAGATCCTCACTGATACAGCATCCGTTCATCCGGTTAGCGAAATTCAGACATGGAGCGACAAAATTGATGTATTGATCTTATGTGGTGGCAGTGCCACTGATTTGCCGATACAGTCTCCGGAGATGGCATCACATTTTAATATTGTAGATAGCTTTGATACCCATGCAAAGATACCAGAGCATTTTGCTAAGGTAGATGCAGCGGCAAAGCAGGGCGGAAATGTTGCCATTATTTCTATTGGATGGGATCCCGGCATGTTCTCTTTGAATCGAATGTATGCAAATGCGATTCTGCCAAATGGCAAGGATTATACTTTCTGGGGAAAAGGTGTCAGTCAGGGACACTCTGACGCAGTTCGCCGCATAGATGGTGTTAAGGATGCCAAGCAGTATACGATTCCAGTAGAGAAGGCATTGGAGGATGTGCGCAGCGGTAAGAATCCGGAACTGACTACCAGACAGAAGCATACCAGAGAGTGTTTTGTTGTGTTAGAAGAAGGTGCAGATCCGGCGAAAGTAGAGCAGGAAATCAAGACCATGCCAAACTATTTTGCGGATTATGATACAACGGTGCATTTTATCAGTGAAGAAGAACTGAAACGGGATCACAGTGGAATTCCTCACGGTGGCTTTGTGCTTCGTAGTGGAAAAACCGGGTGGGAGAATGAACACAACCATCTGATTGAATATCGTTTAAAATTGGATTCCAATCCCGAATTTACCTCGAATGTGATCGTTGCCTATGCCAGGGCAGCATATCGTCTGGCAAAAGAGGGACAGGCCGGATGCAAGACAGCATTTGATATTGCACCGGCATATCTGAGTGCTAAGAGCGGAGAGGAATTACGGGCAGAATTGCTGTGAATATTGTAAGTACCATGTCGGCATGTTATAATTAATCGATAGAGATGACAGCTCAATACTGGAGAAAGTTATGCAGACTTATGTAATAGGATTTAGGCTTTAGGGGGATGTACAGATGGCATTAAAAAAAGAAGAAATATTTCAGGAAAAACCCTCTAAGGAGGAGGCTCTTTATACATCAGCAGTGTCCTTGATGAATGCAGTAGATTGCCTGGAACGTTTTGAAAAGGAAGTAGATGCTCTGCGTAGTGCTGCGAAAAATTTCGAGAAATTAGGGGATTATAAAGAGGCAAAGCAGTACCAGAAGGATTGTCTGAAACTTGCAGATGAAGCAGAAAAAAAAGGATGTCAAAAGACCTATGAAGTGGCAATGCAAAAAAAGGAATCCGCTGTGACAAAAAGTGATTATGTGGATGCCATGGAGGAATTTCGCAGGCTGCGTTCCTATGAACCATATCGGGAAAAGGCGAAAGAGAAAATTCAGGAATGCAAGGAAAGGATTCGGCGTTTAGAGACAATTGCTGCATATAAGCGAAGAGGGTTGTGCTTTTTGGCATTGGTCATTGTTGTCGTTGCTTTGGCGCAAACTCCTTTATATCCTGTGGCAAAGGGGGTAGTGCACCGTTTTCGGGGAGAATATCAAGCAGCGCTAAACTGCTATGCAGAGGGAGCCAATATACCAGGTGTCGGTAAATTGCAGAGAGATTGTTACTATCGCTTGGCGGCTCTGGCAGAGGAAGATGGGCAAGAAAAAAAGGCAATGAAATTGTATCGCCTTGCCTGGAATCGTCTGGATGCAGCAGAGCATACAGTAAGATTGGAAAAGAAGCTTTTACGGCAAGCAGAGATTGGGGATAAGGTTGCTTTTGGGGGGAGAAATTGGATTGTCTTAGAGAAGAAGACAGATCAGATTATGTTACTTGCAGCTAGTGCACCACAATTCAAAAAATTTGATAGTAAAGGGAGAAACTGGGAGTATTCTTCTTTGAAACAATGGCTGGAGCATTCTTTTCTGCGGAATGATTTTTCAGGACAGGAAAGGGAAATAGTATTGCCTGTCAATCCTAAAGATCCGAATAGTCAGGAAAAGGCGTTTCTGTTGTCAGAACAGGAATATCGGGAATATCAGGATCAGATCCCTGTCATTCAGAATAGATGGTGGTTATGTGATAATGCGATAGAACGTGGTCGTGCAAGATGTGTTTTGGGGGATGAGGTGCTTTCCATACCGACAGATACAAGAAAGATAGGGGTCAGACCAGCGATGTGGGTTAAGACAGCAGATTAACCGGGAGAAAGGCAGAGGTATTATGAGTAGCAGGATAAATCGGGCAAAACGATTGATCAGTTATATTTTGTTCTATGCATTGCTTTGTGGAGTCATAGAACCAGGTGTAACTGGCACAGCATTTGCAGCGGCATTACCGAGAGGGAATCGGACAGCAGCAAATTATCTGCAGCCAGGCATGGTTTCTACGGAGGCAGGGATTATAGTTGATGGACGGAAAGTTCGACTGGAGACTTATGGATCCAGATTTTTTGTGGTAGACAAAGAGATGGAAGATGGATTTGCCATTATTACGACAGAAGCGGGAATGGTAACAACGGGGTCTGCTACCATTACTACAGTTACCGCAACAGGAGCGGGATTGGTGGCAAGTGGAACAGCGGTAGATCTGACAGCCGGTCTTTCAAAAGAATTTGAAATTACTGGTCCGGAGACTCCGGCACTGTTTTCTTTTCGTACAGCAAAATTAGCAGGAAATTGCAGGCAATTTCGGATTATAACGGAGGCAGCAGGGGGCTTTGAAGTGTGGTTGCTGGATCAAAGCCTGCAGCCTATTGCGACTTCTGCAGGAGTGGGAGGATCGAATATTCTGCGTTATGCTTTAAAAGACTATACATCATATTATCTCCTAGTCTGCGGGGATGCAGCTGCTTCAGGGAAATTAATGTATTCCGATATTATAGATGACTATGGAGATGATTTTTCCACAGCGGGAGATCTTGCTTTCAATAGGGATTACATAATTGAGACAGAAATTGCAGGGGATGTGGATGTGCTGACTTTTTGTACATCATCTACGGTGTCCAACTATTATATGAATATTGAATCGGTATCGGGGAGTGGCGGAACATTCGAAGTCTTTGATCAGAGTTGGAAGAAAATAGCAGAATATAGTGGAACAATGAATAATGGGGGATTCTATCGAACCTTTACGCCAGAGATGGGGAAGCGATATTATTTTCGTTTTACTTCTGAGCAAACCGGCAGAAAAATCCTCTTACATATATCACAGAATGTTGTCCGTTATCGAATTACTTATCATTTGCATGGTGGCAAAAATGATAAAAATAATCCCACATCTTATGTTTCAACAACTTCAAAATTTCGTCTAAAAAAAGCGACACGTTCTAAATATCTGTTTGAAGGATGGTATACCGATGCTGCTTATCGTAACAAAGTGAGTAGTATCAAAGGGGCAAACCAGAGAAATTTTGATCTTCATGCAAAATGGAAGAAAGTTTCTCCAGCAAAGACGCAAATTACCCGTGTAAAAAGTACCAAGAAAAAACAGGCTGTTGTTAAATGGAAAAAGGCGAAAGAAGTCAAGGGTTATCAGTTGGTTTATGGTACAACACGAGGCCTAAATAAAAAAACCAAAAAGAAAATAACAAAGAAAATTTCTTTGACTATTCGTGGACTAAAAGCAGGTAAGACATATTACTTTAAGGTGCGTTGTTATAGCAAAGATTCCAAGGGGAAGAAAGTATACGGGAAATATTCTAAAGTAAAGAAAGTAAAAATTAAAGATAAGAAAAAGAAGACTACAAAGAAGAAAACCGCAAAGAAGACAACTGCTACAGCAAAGAAGAAGACTACAAAGAAGACAACTGCTACAGCAAAGAAGAAGACTACAAAGAAGACAACTGCTACAGCAAAGAAGAAGACCACAAAGAAGAAGACTGCTACGGCAAAAAAGAAGACTACAAAGAAGACGACTGCTACAGCAAAGAAGAAGACTACAAAGAAGA